>NZ_VIVR01000001.1:605512-908269 GCF_007828955.1 Kitasatospora atroaurantiaca
CGCCGGGCGGCCAGCTGGGCGGTCACGGCGGCCAGGTTGCCGCCCGCGCTGTCGCCGCCGACCGCGATCCGCGACGGATCGCTGCCAAGGTCGGCGGCCTTGGTGTGGGCGAAGTCGAAGGCGGCCAGCGCGTCGTCCACGGCCGCGGGGAAGATGTGCTCGGGGGCGAGCCGGTACTCGACCGACAGCACTCGCACGCCCGCCCGCTGGGCGAGGAACCGCGCGGTGTTGTCGTGGCTCGTCCGGGTACCGAGCACCCAGCCGCCGCCGTGGAAGAAGACCAGCAGCCCGGACGGCTCGGCGAGCCCGGCCGGCGTGTACAGGGTGGCCGACATCTCGCCGTACTCGACGGGGATGCGGATCTCCCGTGTCGCCACCGGCTCGATCGGCGCGCCGCTCACCAGATGCCGCCCCAGATCCAGCGCCGCCCGCGAGTGCGCGACCCCGCCGGGGCTGACCAGGTGCGTGCCCGAGAGCTGCTGCAAACGCAGCAGCAACTGTGCGTCCAGCGCCAGCTCCTGGCCGTCCCGCCGCACCGGCGCGCCCGCGATCAGCCTCCGCAGCGGACCGGGCATCGCGTAGGCGGCCTTAACAGCCGCCGCCTGGACCCGGACCTGGAACGGAATCGTCATCGTGCCTCCTGGCGCGTCCGCCGAGCAATAGGGGTTCCCCACCGCGAACGTACCGGTTGGTAGCAACCTTGAACAGAGACTCTGCCCCCGCCCTCCTCACCTCGCGGACCTTGAGAAGCGTGCGTCCGGCCCCATCCCCGGCTGCCGGTTCGACACGGTCAGCACGTCGATGACCTGCCGCTCGGCCCCGCATACGCCGCCGCCACCCGCTCACCCGCAGGCGGCTGTCGGGCCTCGACCGTCACCACGGGCATCTCCGGTGTCATCTCCGCAAGCACCTCGGCGACCATCTCCCGCGCGATCCGCAGACGATGCAGCCCCTCCGGGGCCAGCTCCAGCGGTCTACACCCTCCCTGGCCCAGCAGGCCGAACACGCCACCACCTCGGCCATCGGACGAACCGGGCCGCCCTGGCTCGTCCCAGGGCCAACTGGCCGACCAAGCCGGGGCCGTCCTCCCGGCCACCGAGCCAAACACCTGATTGGAAGACCCCGACTGCAGTACGGTCGTGCGCCTTCGATCGTGATGTTCGGCTCGAGCCTGCACAAGAGATCTGCGAGCACGCCGTTGGCGCCGCTTCGTGCGGCCGGGCTCTCCGTCCATTCTCATGTCACGCCAGTCAGCCGCAGGCCCACCTACCGTGCGTGCCGCGCCTTGTGGACCGCGATCAGGTCGCGATACCAGGTGTAGGACGCCTTCGGGGTGCGGCGCTGGGAGGTGAAGTCCACGTGGACCAGGCCGAACCTTTGATGGAACCCCTCAGCCCGTCGGACAGACTGTCATCGTATCCGTCGGTGTGGCCAGCAGAGGCCGCCCTGACGGACACGATGGTCAAGCTCGTTCCAGTAGTAACGCGCGCCTCCGTCGCTACGCATCAGTCCGCGACGAAGCGCGCGGGTTCGCGGAATCCTGGAGGAGTCTCTGGGTGAACCTGTACGAAGGTGAGGCTGCAGGTGTCGACCACGGTGCGGGTTCCGGCTTGACCTTCGAGTCGGGTCGAAAGTCTACCGTCGGCGGTGTGACGACCTACCGAATCTCGCAGCTGGCCGAGCGGTCCGGCGTGCCGACCGCCCTGCAGCTGGAGGTGCGGGCACCCAAGTCCGCCGCCGGGATGCTGGCCGACCTCTTCGGAGCGACCCCATGACCACTACCTCTCCCCGCCCGTCCCGGCCCTGGGGCGCGCTCGGCGCCGGCACGGCCGCGGTAGCCGCCTGCGCGGTGTGCTGCGCGGGCCCGGTCCTGGCCGTCCTCGGCGGCATCGGCATCACCTCCGCGATCGGCGCGATGTGGATGCCCGCCCTCGCCGTGGCCGCCGGACTCGGCGTCCTGGTGCTCCGCCGCCGGCGCCGGACGGCGTCCTGCCGAACCGGTCCCGTGCCGGCCGACCTCGGCATGCCGTTTGTGCTGGTGCTCGCCCTATCCCGGGTGCGGGAGTAGCAGGGTGAATATCGTCGGTGCGGTCTTGGCCAGGGTGAGTCTGCCGCCTGCGGTTTCGGCGAGGTCCCTGGCGAGTGCCAGGCCGATGCCGGTGCCGGGCCCGGTCGTGGTGCCTCGGTCGAAGACGGTCTTCGGGTCGAGGGTGAGAGTTCCTTCGTCGGCGATGTCGAGGGCGAGTGCGTCTCCGACTTCGCGCAGGGCCACCTCGACGGAGCCTCGGCCGTGTTTTCGGGCGTTGTCCAGGAGGATGTCGAGGATCTGCTCGGCGGCGCGGCTCGGGAGCGGGAGGATTGCGGTTCCGGGTTCGAGGGTGAACCGGATGCGGCGGCCGTCCTGGGCGAAGGGGTCGTGCCAGCGGCGTTCGGCTCGCTCCAGGAGTTCACCAGCCGGTTGGGAGGCGGTGTGGGTGGCCGGTGCTGCCTCGGCCTTGGCCAGCCGGAGGACCTCGTCGATCGTGTGCTGGAGGTGTCGGGACTGCTCGAGGGCTTCCGCTGCTGCCGCGCGCAGGTCGGCTTCGGGGGTGGTGAGGGCCGTTTCGAGTCCGAGTTGCAGGCCGGTCAGGGGGGTGCGCAGTTGGTGGGAGGCGTTGGCGGCGTAGTCCCTTTCGTGCTGCAGCAGGCGGGCCAGGCGCTGGACCATCGCGTTGTGGCTGCCGGCCACCTGGTCGATCTCGGCGATTCCGCAGGTGGCGGCGCGGGCGGTCAGGTCGCCGTCGGCGACGGCTTGAGAGGTCCGGGACAGGGCTTCCAGGGGGGCGGTAAGGGCGCGTGCCTGGCGGCGTGCGACGAGCAGGGCGGCGCCGAATGCGACCAGGGCTGCGCCCAGGAGGGCGAGCCAGGCCAGGAGGACGCGGTTCCACACGCCCTGACTGCCGGCCGAGGCGCGGACCACCCCGATGACGCGCTCCGCGGTGGAGACGGGAACGGCGACGACGAGCTCGTCTGCGCTGTGCCCGTGCACCACCTTCCCGCCGGCCGCGCGGCGGGTGGTGGCGTCTGCCGCGTCCGGTCCGGTGCCGGCGCGCAGGCGCATCTGCCCGTCGTACAGGCCCACGCCTCTGTCGCTCTGGGCGGGAGGCAGCTCCACCGGGTCGCCTGCGGCGAACTCCGGGCCGACACGTACGGCGGCCTCCAGGGCGTCGCGCTCCAGTTCGCCGCGTTCGTCGGCGAAGTAGGCCGCTTTGATCACCAGGGCGAGGGGTACGGCGAGCAGGATCAGGGCTACCAGGACGGCCACCACCGCCACACGGGCCACACGCTGTCTCATGCGCCCATGATGACTGCGTCAGGGCCGGATACGCCGGTGACCGCCGCGCGCCGCCTGGTGGTTTTGCCGTCCTCTAACCGGCAGCGGTGCGGGCGTTAACCACCTGCTGCCTAGCGTCGTGGATATGGCGGTCACCTCCACGTGAAGGGCACGCGATCATGCGACGCACTCTTCTTCTTCCCGCTGCCGCCGTGGCGCTGAGCGCGGCGTTGGTGGCGGGGTGCGGCGGCGCCGGCAAGACGCCCCCGACCGGCGCCAGCGGAAATCCCCCGGGCAGCTCCGCTCCTCAGACGCCCACGCCACCGACGGCGCCCCAGTCACCGACACCTCAGACGCCGACGCCGGGGCCCACGGAGTCGAACCCCGCCGGTGACATCCCCGACACCCAGGCGTTTGTCGTCTACCAGCCTCCGGACGGCGGATTCGCGCTCAAGGTCCCGGAGGGCTGGGCCCGTCTGACCGCGGGCACGGCCATCGTTTTCACGGACAAGCTGAACCGGATCGAGATCGCATCGGCGTCCGTCCCGGCCGCGCCAACGCCCCAGTCGGTCACCTCCCAGGTGGTGCCCGCGCTCCAGAAGCAGGTGCCCAAGTTCGCCATGGGCGCAGTCACGACGGTCTCCCGGCCGGCCGGGCAAGCAGTGCTGATGACCTATCAGGGCGACTCGGCCCCGGACCCGGTGACGGGCAAGGTGGTGCGCGATGCCTTCGAGCGTTACGCCTTTTACCACAACGGCCGTGAGGTGGACCTGACGCTGTCCGGTCCCGTCGCTGCGGACAACAAGGACCCGTGGCGCATCGTCACCGACTCGTTCGGGTGGAAGTGATGACCGCACCCGGTGCCGCGCCACAGGGCCGGGCGGGCGGGGTCGATGCGCTCGACGCGCGCGACCTGTACCGGTTCTTCCGCGCGGGCGAGGAGGAGACCCTCGCGCTGCGCGGGGTCAGTGTGCGGGTGCGGCCCGGGGAGACTGTCGCTGTCGTCGGGCCGTCCGGCTCGGGCAAGTCCACGCTGGTGGCGTGCCTGGCCGGGTTGGACGAACCCGACGGCGGCGTCGTCCGTGTCGGTGGCGAGCGGATCAGTCACCGGCCGGAGGCCGAGCGGGCCCGGGTGCGGGCCCGCCGTATCGGCGTCCTGCTGCAGTCCGGCAACCTCATCGCCCACCTGAGCGTCCGGGACAACATCCGGCTGGCCCGGATCGCCGCCCCCGGAAAGAGCACCCAGGACATCGCCGAGCTGCTGGAGCAGGTCGGCCTCGCGCACCGCGCCCGGGCCCTGCCGCAGGAACTGGCCGGCGGCGAACTGGCCCGCGCCGGCCTGGCCGTCGCCCTGGCCAACGACCCCGACGTGCTGCTCGCCGACGAGCCGACGGGTGAACTGGACGGGCAGACGGAGCAGCGCGTTCTGAACCTGCTGCGCGAGCGCGCGAGCGCCGGACACGGCGTGCTGATCGTCACCCACAGTCCCGAGGCCGTCCGGATCGCCGACCAGGTCATCCCCCTGCGCGACGGGAGGATCCGGACATGACGTCCCTGGAGGTTCTCGTCCACTGCCAGGACGCCGCACGCACCTTCGGGCAGGGAGCGGCCGCCGTCGTCGCTGTGCACGGCGCCAGCTGCCGGGTACACGCAGGGGACAGGATCGCGATCACCGGCCCCTCGGGATCCGGCAAGTCCACGCTGCTGCACCTGATGGCCGGCCTGGAGGAGCCCACCAGTGGCCGGGTGGCCTGGCCCGGCCTCGGCGGCGCAGGCCGCGACGCCCTGGCCGGGCAGGTCGGTGTCGTCTTCCAGGGCCCGAGTCTGATCCCGGCACTGGACGTGACTGAGAACGCGGGGCTGCCGCTGGTACTGGCCGGTGTGCCGGAAGCACAGGCCCATCGGCGGGCGCTCGAGGCCCTGGGTCTGGTGGATGCCGCCGACCTGGCGGACAAGCTGCCCGAGGAGCTGTCCGGCGGCCAGGCCCAGCGGGTCGCCATCGCGCGCGTGCTGGCCCTCGGCCCGCGCCTGGTCCTGGCGGATGAGCCCACCGGACAGCTGGACCGGGCAACGGGCCAGCACATCGTGGACGTCCTGCTGGCGACCGTGAGCGAGGTCGGGGCCGCGCTCGTGCTGACGACCCACGACCCCGCCATCGCGCAGCGGCTGGATGAGCGGTGGACCATGCACGAAGGGCGACTGCTCGCCGCTCCGACGACCGATCAGCACCCGCCGGCGGCGGGCCAGGAGGAGACATGACGATCATCATGTGGGTCGGCGGGCTGGTCCGCCGACGCGGCGGGCGGCTGCTGGGGACGGTGATCGGCATTGCCCTGGCCGTCGCGGTGGTGGCGGCCCTGGGCTCGTTCCTGACCGCGTCGAAGTCGACGATGACCGCCCGCGCGGTGCGCTCGGTGGCGGTGGACTGGCAGGTCGAGGTGCAGCCACAGGCCGACCCCGACACGGTCCTGGCAGCCGTCCGGTCGACTGCCGGAGTGCGGGTCGCCGAGAGCGTCGGATTCGCACGCAGCACCGGATTGCAGGCGATTGCGGGCGGGAGTACGCAGAGCACCGGGGCAGCCGTCGTCCTCGGCCTGCCGGACGGCTATCCGGCCGCTTTCCCGCAGGAGATCCGGCAGCTGACCGGTGCCTCGTCCGGCATCCTGTTGGCCCAGCAGACCGCGGCGAACCTGCACACCGCCCCGGGTGACAGCATCACCATCAAGCTGCCCGGCACGGGACCGGCCACGGTCCAGGTCTCCGGCGTGGTCGACCTGCCGCAGGCCGACTCCCTGTTCCAGAAGATCGGCGCTCCGCCGCAGTCCCAGCCCTCCGCCCCGCCGGACAACGTGGTGCTGCTGCCCTCCGCCCTCTTCAACACGCTGACGGCTCCCGTGCGGGCCGTCGACCCGGCCGCGGTCACCACGCAGATCCACGTCGCCCGCGACGCGCGGCTGCCCGCCGACCCGGCCGCCGCGTACACCTCCGCCGTGCGCGCCGCGCACAACCTGGAGGCGAAGACCTCCGGCGGCGCGGTCGTGGGCGACAACCTCGCCGCATCCCTGGACGGCGCCCGCAAGGACGCCCTGTACGCGCAGATCCTGTTCCTGTTCCTGGGTGCCCCCGGAGCGGTCCTGGCCGCCCTGCTGACGGCGGCCTTCGCCGGCGCCGGCGCGGACCGGCGGCGCCGCGAGCAGGCGCTGCTGCGCACCCGGGGGCTGCGGTCCCGTCAGGTGGCGGGCCTTGCCGGGCTGGAGGCGGCCCTGGTCGGTGCGGGCGGCGGCGTGCTCGGCCTCGGTGTCGCCGCTCTGGCCGGTCAGTCCGCTTTCGGCACAGCGTCGTTCGGTGCCACCGCCGCCTCGGCGGCGGGCTGGTCCGTGGTCGCCCTCGTGCTGGGACTGTCCATCGCCGCGGCGGCCGTCCTGGTACCCGCGCTGCGCGACCTGCGGGTGAGCACCGTCGCCGAGGCCCGCCAGGTCATCGGCCGTGCCCGCTCGCCCTGGTGGATGCGGTTCGGGCTGGACTTCATCCTGCTGGCCGTCTCACTGCTCATCTTCAAGGCGTCCAGTGGGAACCAGTACGCCCTGGTCCTTGCACCGGAGGGAGTGGCGAGCATCTCGGTGTCGTACTGGGCCTTCCTCGGTCCGGCCCTGCTGTGGCTCGGCTCAGCCCTGCTGCTGTGGCGGCTGGCGACCCTCGCCCTGGCCCACGGCCGCCGTCCGCTGGCCCGTCTCGCCCGGCCGCTGGCCGGCGCGCTCGCCGGCACGACCGCCGCGAGCATGTCCCGCCGGCGCCGGCCGCTTGCGCGGTCGGCGGTCCTGCTGGCCCTGGCCGTCTCCTTCGCCGCCTCCACCGCGACGTTCAACGCCACCTACAAGCAGCAGGCCCAGGTCGACGCAAGGCTGACCAACGGCGCGGACGTCACCGTGACCCAGCCGCCGGGCGCGGGCGTCGGGCCCGACGCCGGGAGCCGGCTGGCCGTGGCCGGGGTGCGGCATGTCGAGCCGATCCAGCACCGCTTCGCCTACATCGGCGCGGACCTGCAGGACCTCTACGGAGTGCGGCCCGCCACCATCGCCTCCGCCACCTCCCTGCAGGACGCCTACTTCGCCGGCGGCACCGCCAAGAGCCTGATGGCCCAGCTCGCCTCCCGCCCGGACTCCCTGCTTGTCAGCGAGGAGACCGTCAAGGACTTCCAGCTGGCCCCGGGCGACACCGTCAACCTGCGACTGCAGGACAGCCGGACCAAGGACCTGCACACCGTCGCCTTCCACTACGCGGGCGTCGTCAAGGAGTTCCCCACCGCCCCCAAGGACAGCTTCTTCGTCACCAACGCCGACTACGTCGCCCAGACGACGGGCAACAACGCAGTCGGCGCGTTCCTCCTCGACACCGGCGGCACGCACCAGAAGGCCGTGGCCAGCCAGCTGCGTCAACAGCTCGGCACCAGCGTCACCGTCACCGACATCACCCAGACCCGCTCCGCCGTCGGCTCCAGCCTCACCTCGGTCGACCTGGCCGGACTCACCCGGATCGAACTCGCCTTCGCGGTCCTGCTCGCCGCCGCCGCAGGCGGCATCGTCCTGGCCCTGGGCCTGGCCGAACGCCGCCGCACCTTCGCCATCACCACCGTCCTCGGCGCCACCCGCAGGCAGCTGCGGGGACTGGTCCTCAGCGAGGCGGCCGTCATGACCCTGGGCGGCCTGACCGGCGGCGCACTCATCGGATGGGCCCTGTCGCAGATGCTGGTCAAGGTCCTGACCGGCGTCTTCGACCCACCGCCCGCGACCATCGCGATCCCCTGGCCCTACCTCGGCGTCACCATCCTCGCCGCCGTCGCCGCCATCGCCGCCGCGGCCCTGAACAGCGCCCGCCGATCCACCCGACCCGCCGTCGAAGAACTCCGTGAACTCTGACGCCGTGAAACGTGACGGCACATCAGATCATTTCGCGCGCGATAACCGTGTTGCCCGAGCGGCGCTCCAACCCGTGTCGGACGCCGTCCCACCCGGCGCAGCTGCAGGCGCCGCGCTCCGGCATACCGCCCGCTACCCTTCCAGGCATGCCCGCGCCCGCACCCCAGGACCGCACCCGCGTCCTCGTCATCGAGGACGACGACACCATCGGCCGCCACCTCGAGACCGGACTGCGCGGCAGCGGCTACAGCTGCACATGGTGCCGCACCGGAGCGAGCGGGCTGGCCCAGATCGGCAACAACCCCCAGGACGTCGTACTCCTGGACCTCGGCCTGCCCGACACCGACGGCATCGACATCGCCCGCCAATTGCGCTCCCGATTCCCCGACCTGCTCATCGTCATCCTCACCGCCCGCAGCGACGAGATCGACGTCATCGCCGGCCTGGACGCCGGAGCCGACGACTACCTGGTCAAACCCTTCAGCCTGACCGTGCTGCTCGCCCGGCTGCGTGCCCACCTCCGTCGCCGCCCCACCGGCACGCCGCCCGACGAGACCCCGATCCGCCTCGGCGACCTGACCGTGGACCCCGCCGCACGACGCTGCCTGATCGCCGGGAACGAGATCGCCCTGCGCCCCAAGGAATTCGAACTCCTCACCGCCCTGGCCCAACACGCGGGCACCGCAGTCTCCCGCGAGACCCTGATGGCGCAGGTCTGGGACGAGAACTGGTTCGGACCGACCAAGACCCTGGACGTCACCATGGCCTCCCTGCGCCGCCGCCTGCACGAGGCGGCTGCCTCCTCCCCGGTCCCCCCGCGACTGCCGGCGATCACGACCCTGCGCGGCCACGGTTACCGGCTGGACCTCGCCGACCAGGACTGACAACGCGGCGACAGAGCAGAGACCAGAACCAGGTCAGGGATGCTCTGCGCTCTCCCCGAGCACCCACGCCAGCGCGCGCACCACCCCACGGGCGAAGTCGCGCTCCTCCTGGTCGCGGAGCGGATTGTTCGAGGTGGCGCGGGCGGCCCGCTCCTCCCCGCGCAGCTGAGCGTCGCTGGGGACCACCTCCGACGTCAGTGTCGCGCCGCTGACCGGTCCGACGTGCCTGCGGCCAGCCGCCCACCGGTAGCCGGCCAGCGCTCCGCGGACCTGCGGCCCGGCCTCGGCCACGCTCTCCAGCCGGACGATCTCCGCCTCGACCTGCTCCAACCCCCGGACGCCGACGAGCACTGCTCACCTTCCGCCACACCGGGCGAGATCGGCACCGACATGCGCCCCGGCACCCCACCCCGGCACTTCCGGATGCCAGAAGGTCGTCGCGTCTCACCGGGGTTCGGACACAGGCACTGCGCGGTGCATGACCGCGCCCCGCACCCGCGCTGCCGGCAGGCCGGGCTGCGCGGCGGGCGCGGGTGGGGACGACAACTGCGGGCCGCAGGCCATGCTCGCGCCGCAACGGCCGGGCAAGCCCTGGGGCGCGTTCGATCACTCCGCTCCGGTGAACCGGTGGTCGACGGCGCTGGACGAGTCGGCGTGGCCGCCGGGCCCGTCGGAGACGCCGTTCTCCGGTGCCTCGCCGGACCGCTCCTGCTCCCCGGTCGCGCCGGACTTCCCGAGGTCCGGGGCCCTCTGGTCGCCCTGCTGAATGTTGTCCGGGTCCGCACCACGGTCTTCGGTGGTCACGGAGGCTGGCACGGTATGCGGCGCCGGCGTGGACGACGACGCCATCGCGATACCGCCACCCGCCCCACCGGCCAGCAGTACGGAGCCGGCGATGAGTGCGAGCCTGCGTCGGGTGATGGTCATCTGCGTCTCCCTCCCTGATGGGGATGGATGTCCTCTGCGGACAGACCCAGCCTCCGCTCCGGCCGCTGAGAGGATGCTGAGAGGATGCTGAGAGCCGCACCGACGCTCACCGGGCCGCTCCCACCGTGCGGGGTACGGTGTGAATGAGGCAGGCCATGCGGGTACTGGTGATCGAGGACGAACAGGGGCTCGCGGCGGCGATAGCGCGAGGGCTCGCCGAGGAGGGCTTCGCGGTCGACGTGGCTCACGACGGCGTCGACGGGCTGTGGAGTGCCACGCACGAGCCGCACGACGTCATCATCCTGGACATCATGCTGCCCGGGCTCTCCGGGTACGAGGTGCTCAAGCGCCTGCGGGCAGCACAGGTATGGACCCCCGTACTCATGCTGACCGCCAAGGACGGCGAGTACGACGAGGCCGACGCACTCGACCTCGGAGCCGACGACTACCTCAGCAAGCCCTTCTCCTACGTCGTCCTGCTGGCCCACCTGCGCGCCCTGCTGCGGCGCGTGGCACCGGCCCGCCCGGCGGTACTGGCGGCTGCAGACCTCACCCTGGACCCGGCCCGGCATCAGTGCCGTCGCGCCGAACGGGAGATCACCCTGACCCCGCGGGAGTTCGCGCTCCTGGAGTTCCTGCTGCGCCACCCCGATGAGGTGGTCAGCAAGACCGACATCCTCACCCACGTGTGGGACGAGAACTTCGACGGCGACAGCAACATCGTCGAGGTCTACGTCGGCTACCTGCGGCGCAAGATCGACGCCCCGTTCAACCGGCGGACGATCGAGACCGTCCGCGGCGTCGGCTACCGGCTGCTGAGCACCGGGGGGTGAGCCGATGGGTACTCGGATCACGGCATGGTGGGCTCGGCGGTCGCTGCGCCTGCGCCTGAGCGCCGCCGCCGGCGTGGTGATCGCGGCCGCCCTGGCGGGAGCCGCCGTGCTGCTCGTCGCCTGGCTCCACGCCAGCCTCATCCACCACCTCGACCAGACCGCCCTCCAGCGTGCCCAGGTCGTCGCAGCGGCCCTCGAGACAGGAGGCGTCACCTCCTCCCTTCCGGCCTCCGAGGAGGGCGACACCGCAGTACAGGTGATCGACAGCGCCGGGGCAGTCCGGGCCAGCTCGACCAACCTGGAGGGCGAGCCACGCCTGTTCACCTTCTCCGCTGCCACCTCCGGCGACCCGCAGCCCCGCACGGTCCACGGCCTGCCCCTGGGCGAGAACGGCGCCTGGCGAGCCGTAGCCGTCCCCGCAGGGACAACGCCCGATCCGCTCACCGTGTACGTCGCCGTGCCCACCGCCACGGTGGACCACAACCTCGCCCAGCTCACCACCGGCCTCGCCGTCGCCGTGCCCGTGGTCGTCGGCCTGCTCACCGGCGTCACATGGCTACTCACCGGACGCGCGCTGAGACCAGTCGACGCCCTGCGGGCCCAAGCGGCGGAGATCACCGCCTCCGACCTCGGCCGCCGCCTCGACGTCCCGCCCGCCAACGACGATCTCGGCCGGCTCGCCACAACCCTCAACGACCTGCTCGCCCGGCTGGACGCCGCCACACGGCAGCAGCGCCAATTCGTCGCGGACGCCGCCCACGAGCTGCGCAGCCCCCTGAGTAGCCTGCGCACGCAGCTCGAGGTAGCCGCCCGGCACCCCGGCTCGGCGCAATGGCGCACCCTCGCCCCCGACCTGGCGGAGGAGGCCGAACGGCTCTCCCGGCTGGTCGACGACCTCGTGTGGCTGGCCCGCCTCGACGCCCGCCCCCGCCTGCGGCGCCGCCCGGTGGACCTGGACGAGATCGTCTTCACCGAGGTCCGCCACGCCAGGCAGCAGACGCCTCTCGTCATCGACGAGAGCGCGGTCGGCGCGGCGCGGGTGAGCGGCGACGCCGAGGCGCTCGCCCGTACCGTGCGCAACCTGCTGGACAACGCGGCCCGGCACGCGACCGGCCGCGTCGAGGTGCGCCTCGCGGTCCACGACGGCGTCGCCGAACTGGTGGTCGCCGACGATGGGCCCGGTATCCCGGAAGCCGACCGGCAACGTGTTTTCGAGCGCTTCACGCGCCTCGACACCGCACGTGCGAGGAACGCCGGCGGCAGCGGACTCGGGCTGGCCATCGTCCACGACATCGTCACCGGCCACCACGGCAGCGTCCACATCGAGGACAACGCCCCGGGCGCCCGGCTCGTCGTCCGCCTTCCCGCCCACTGAGAGCTGACCCCATCAGCAACACGTGAGGCGTGCTGACCAGCAGTTTGGGAAGGGATCTTGAGCCGAGGGGGAAGGATCACATTCCGGACCTTGTGTAGTCGCCGGTCAGCGGATTGTGTCGGTTGACCGGAGTACGCGATCAACCCGATACTCGGCGCGCTGCTGTTCGTCACCTTCCTCCAGGTCCCGGCCGCCGAACTGCTCCGGTCCCTTCGCGACGGCCGGTTCCTGTCCGCCGCGGTGGTGGTGAACTTCGTCGTGGTGCCGCTGGTCGTCGCCGCGATGTTCACCTTCCTGCCCGCCGACCAGGCGGTGCGCCTCGGCGTCCTGCTGGTGCTGCTGTGCCCGTGCGTGGACTACGTCATCGTCTTCTCCGGCCTGGCCAGCGGCTCCAACCGCCGCCTCCTCGCTGCCACCCCCGTCCTCCTGGTCGCCCAGATGCTGCTGCTGCCGGGCTTCCTCTACCTGTTCATGGGCTGGGAGCTCGCCGACGTCGTCGAGGTCGGCCCGTACTACGTGATCTTCCTGGTCGTGATGGCGTTCGCGGGGAAGGCCGTGGCCCGGCTGATCCGCCTCGATTCCGGCGCCGGCCGGGCGATCGTGTTCACCGGCGCGACCCGCAACTCCCTCGTCGTCCTGCCGCTCGCCCTGGCCCCGCCCGGCGACCTGGCCGTCGCCGCGGTCGTCGTGGTCACCCGGACCCTGGTCGAGGTCCTCGGCATGGTCACCTTCGTCCGCCTGGTCCCGCGCCTGGTGCCCGGCGACGCCCCGGCGCAGGCCGCGTCGCTCTGACACCCTGCCATCCGGATCGGCCAGCTACCTCGGCAGCTTCGCGGTGCGTTCCGGGTAGGCCGCGCCGACATAGCGCATGGCGGTCGCGTCTGTGATCCCGAAGAGCCGCATGAGCTTGAGCGGGTCACCGGTGGCGAAGGCTTCGTCGAGGATGCGGTCCTGGCGCATGCCCTCCAGGGTCAGTCCTTCGGGCAGGCCGATGCGCAGGGAGTTCCTGTTGACGGGCGGGTGGTCCGGGTCGAGTGCGGTCTTCTGGCTGACCAGCAGGTGGGGGTTGAGGGAGGCGGGCCAGCGGTGGTGGCGGTAGGTGAGCCAGTCGGCGGCGAGGCGGTGGGTGATCTCCTCCAGGTAGAGGGTGTGCCGCAGCAGGCCGCGGCGCAGTTCGAGGGTTCCGCGGGCGAGGTTCAGCTCGGCGGTGAGCGCGTCGCGGATCTCGTTGACGGGGACGGCGTGGACGGCGGCCAGGGCGACGGTGAGCCGCGCGGACGGGGTCGCGGCGTGGTCGAGCAGGCCGGCCAGGAGGTCGGAGGGGACCGGCCGCGGGATGCCCGTCAGGTCGCGCACGGCGAGGTGGCGGGCGGGGTCGACGGCGCCCGCTTGCCCACACCGGCGAAGTACCGGTCGACCTCCCGGGACGAGAGCTGCCACGGCACCGTGCCGTAGAACTCGCAGACCTCGATCACCGGCTTGATCAGCCCGTCCAGAGTCGTCGGCGCCAGGCCGGCCGCGTCCCGCGCCCGTGATGTCGGCCTTGAGGAACTGGCGGGAACCCGCACGTACCCCACTAATCGAGGCGGAGAGTGATGAGCTGGCGAGCTCGGCCCAGCAGTCGCGTGGGGTGACGACCTCCCGTGGGATGGCGACGCGTTCGACGGCGTTCGGGCCTTGCCGACAAGGGAAGGAACTCTTGGTTCCGCGGTTGCATCCGTAAGCCGATGGGACATTCGCCTGGGCCAGCGACGCGTGTCGCCGTAAGCGGCGCGGTCACGTCCGCTGGAGGTGTATCGACGGCCACTTGGCGATCCAGTCCGCTCTGCGGCCGTGGCCACAGCGGAAGTCCGGACGGACCTGCCGGGTGGTCGATTGGTGCGGCCGGAATCTCCCTCTACCTACTGTCCCGCCACGGCGGACGACCGGAAGCCAACCCACGTCCGGTCAGGCCATGCCGATCCGCGACGCCTCGTCCCGGAGGAGCACCCGGCCTACCTCCCGTGCCGCGCTGGGTGGGCGGCGATCGCACTGCGGGGTCCCCTCAGCACAGCAACGGGTCCCAGTCCGCTGTGGGCCCGGTGTAGGTCCCGGCCGCGTCGGCCGCCCACAACGCCTGCTCGAACAAGACCAGGCTGGTATAGACCGCCATCGTGTTCAAGCAGCGGCAGTCCCCGCCGTGCTTCGCCAGGTAAGCGGGCGTGATGTGGGCCGGCCGGGCTTGCCATGTGGCAGCGTCGAACCCGCGACATGTCTCGCAGGCGGCGAAATGCTCCAGGCAGTCGGCCACCATCCGGTCGTAGCCGGCGCGGTCGCGGCACCTGGCCCGTACCGAGAACACCTCGCTCGCGGTGGCGGTAGCGGTAGCGGTCTGCTCGGCTCCGTCGGTCAGCAGCGGGTTGAGCGAGTTGAGCACCGGATCGCAGTAGAGGTCGCCCGGGGCGCAGTCGGCGTCTCGAGCGAGGTTGTCGAGGAGGAGCGATGACTGGTATCGGCCCTGATACACCTGCCAGATCAGTTGCCGGCCGGCCAACAGCAGAGGCCACATCGACCCATGGTCGATTGCCCAGGCCAGCACGTCCACACAGAAGCGTCCCAGCGGGCCCGCACTGTCCACGCCCTGGTGCGCGGCGACGATGGAGAACAGGTTGTACGCCTCGTTGGCGCAGTTGTCATGGCGGCGGTCGAGCGCTTCGTGGGCGCACAGGGCCAGCAGTGACACGGCGTCGACCAGCGCGTCATCCGCAGGGCCGGTGTGGGTTCCCTCCAGCAGCGCGGCCAGGGCGAGAGGCCGGATCCCCGAATTGATCAGCCGGTACTTCAGCGCCCTCGACTCGTCAGCGCCGAATTGCGGGCTCTTGGCCTTCTCGTGCAGCACATCCAGATATACGGCCTGAAGAGTGATCATCCAGTTGTCCATGACAAGGCGAGACGCCAGGTCCTCGTGCTCCACGAGGCAATGCTGGACATATCCGGCGGTCAGCCTGGCGCAGTCCTCCATCACGCCCATCGCGCCCGAGACGAAATGGTAATAGTCCGGGAACGTCCCGTAACAGCTGGCCATCGACTGCCCGCTCACACACCTCTGGCACAGGACAGTGTTGTCGAGCTGGCACCACGCCCACCCGTAGCCGATCTCGGCGAACGCCGCCATGGTCGGTGTTCTCGGCATCGGTACGGCGGCGGAGGCGACCATGAGCAGCGCCTCCGCCCGAGGGACCAGCCCTCGCCTTGGCGGACAGCTCCTGGGTAACCGCCCCAGCTCAGGCAAGGTCATCGCCTTGTCCGCGGTGTTCTCGCCGGCGAGAACACCGGCAGCAGCGGGGTCGTAGGCGCCGGCGCGTGAACCGTCCGGCGCCGTGTCGAGGGTGTGGAGCATGCCCGAGCTCAGCAAGGCACCGGCCTCCTGTGCTTTCAAGGCGACAACGTCCCCGGTCGGGCTGTGCTCGTCGTGCCCGCCACATCCACCGCATCGCGGCGGCTCGGACAGCGCTGTCGCGGCGGCGCGGCGGAGGAAAGCCCTCCGGCAGGCCGAACATTCGGCCTCCACCACGACATGGCACTTGTCACGCTCGATGGCGCCGCTCCCCCAGATCCGCCGCCGTTGAGGCAGCTCCTCCACATCGGCAACCAGTTCCTCGAAGTCGACCTCACCCTGGTCGGACAGTTCGTAGAGCGCGCCGAAGAGTCCCTTCCGCGGTGGCACCATATGTGAGGACACGAAGCCTCCATGAATGCGACGGCATGTCAACGCCAGCGCGCAGCACACCTGAGGCCACGAAGCCGGCAGAGCAGACAGGTACCCCGGAGCAGCTGAACCACACCGATGAACCGGTTAGCAGCCTGTCCTGACAGATCGTACAGGGACGTCCGAAAGGCGGGCTCCGGCTTTCGTGGGGCGATGCCCGGCGGACCTCCGCAGGGCGAGGCCCGTGCTCGCCCCCGTCAGTGTCTCGGCGGAGGTGCGCCCGGAGCGCATCGGAGCCCATCGGGGCGCCCCGCCACGGATTCGCTCCGCGGCGCGACTCGCGCGCGGGACGCGGTCTCGCTTCTCGGCCGCACTCGACGGGATGGGCCGTCCGGTCAACGGGCAGGCTGCAGCCCAAGGCTGAATGACTGGGAGTGGGCGCCATGACGCGAGCGGTTGTGGTTGGGGGCAGTATCGCCGGGCTACTGGCGGCGGCCGCGTTGGCCGGGGCGTTCGACGAGGTCCTGGTGTTGGAGCGGGACCGGCTGGGGGCGGACGAGGGGTTTCGTCCGGGGGTGCCGCAGGCGCGCCACGTGCACGGGATGCTGCTGCGCGGGGCTCAGGCGGTCGAGCGGCTGCTGCCCGGCATGCAGGAGGAGCTTAGGGCGGACGGGGCGGCGGTGGTCGACATGGGGGAACAGCTCCTGGTATCGAACCAGGGGCAGGTGACCCCACCTCAGACGCTCGGGCTGCCGTTGCAGCTGTTCAGTCGGAACTTTCTGGAGACGAGGATGCGGGACAGGGTCAAGGCCCTGCCCGGAGTGACGGTGCAGGACGCCATGTCGGTGACCGGGCTCTGCGCGGCGCAGGACGGGGGGCGGATCACCGGAGTGACCGCCCTGGCCGACGGGGAGTCGGATGCGTCGGCCGAGGTGATCGACGCCGACCTGGTGGTCGATGCCAGCGGGCGAACCTCACGGGCCGCCGACTGGCTTGGTGCGCTGGGGTATCCGGCGCCCGATGAAGTCGTGGTCGATGCCGGGCAGTCGTATGTCACCGCGTGGCTTGACCGGCACGACGCGCTGTCGGACACCGGGGGCGGGGTCTACGAGATCGGGCAGAACATGGCTCACGGCCGGGGCGGCGTGGGCGTGGCCATCCAGGGCAGCCAGGTCCAGGTGCTGCTGTTCGGGCGCGGCGCGGACCAGCCGTCAACCGACCCGGCGGAGTTCCGGGCACAGGCCCGGCGGCTCGGTTCGGCGACGATCACCGCGCTGGCCGAGGCGGTCGGCCCCGGGACGCCGATCTACACCTATGCGAAGCTCATCAACCGCCGTCGGCTCTACCACCGGATGCCGCGCTGGCCGGAGCGGTTCGTGGTCGTGGGCGACGGACTGTGCATGTTCAACCCCGTCTACGGGCAGGGGATGACGGTTGCTGCCATGCAGGCGGAGGACCTCCGGACCGGGGCCGCCGGACTGCTGCGTGATCCGGGCAGGACCCGCGCACTCCAGCGTCGGCTCGCTCGCCGTACCTCGGTGCCGTGGCTGCTCGCGACAGCGCAGGACTCGCGGTGGACGGAACGGCCCTCGTTGCTGAGCCCGTTCTGCGACTGGCTGCTGGAACGGATGGTGACCCGCATAGCGGGAAGCCGACAGCTGCACAAGGCGTTTCTGCAGATCCTCCAGTTGCTCAGGCCGACCGCGCTGGCCAACCCGCGCGCTCTGTACGCGCTGCTCCGCCCGAGGCCCACCCACCGGACCGAGGGCGAGCCGGCCGAGCGGCCCTTCGGGGGCTCATCCTGGCGCCGCGACCATACCTCTGGTGACCAGGGATCCCCGGAGCGTACGGTCGAGTAGTCCCAGGTGGGCAAAGCTCCGCGAGGTGCTGCTCCATGACCGCCACAGCCAAGGTTCTCCGAGCGCGAGGCACGCCGCGTCGCGTCACCAAGGAGGCCCGCGAACAGAACTGGCATAAGCCGAGTTTCGTCAAGGAACTCCTCCTCGGCCGCTTCCGCTCCCCGAACCGACAGCGGAGCGGACCCGCGAGGAGTTCCTCGCCGGGCTGCACAAGATCGACGGAGCGGCGATCGAGCGCGACGTGAAGGGCCCGGACGAGGTGTCAAGGACCCACTCCGTATCCCTCGCCCGGTGGGCCGCCGTCAGGTCGCGGAGGCGTACGCAGCCTCGGGCGCCGATCACTCGTCGAGTGTCTCAGCGTCAGTCCCAACCCCGCACCTGGTCGCCCATCGGCCAGAGCGATCCCCGTGGCTGCGGCGCCACCCTCTGGGCGTCCACCATGCGGCCCGGGATTCCGCGCCCCTGACTCCCCGCCACCACCCGGCACGGTCCACACTGCGCGATCCTCAGCGCGCGGGAGCCTGTCCGCCGATTTCCGTCCGGGCCCGGCCGTGGCGGCAGTACCTTCTGAGAAGCAGCTTTCGTGACCGTGCGTCAGTTCTTTACGTCGGCCGCGGAAGAAGGAGTCGCCGGTGCCGTTGAAGCACCTGGTCGTGGTGGTGCCGGGCATCGGCGGAAGCGTCCTGCGGACACCAGCTGGAGCACCGCGGGCGGGAATCTTGGGTACGGGCCCGGCCGGACCGTGCCTCCTGATGCAGTTCGAGGGTGACCAGCAGGTGCATCGCTGCGTCCGCCCACGGTGCCACCGCCGCGTCCGCGGTGTCAGTGGCCAGGGGCGTGGCGACCATCTGCACCAGCGCCGCGCCGGTGTGCGGCCCCGTGCGCCGCAGCGCCGAGGCCACATTGGGTTACTCCGACGATCGTCGCGTCGTGACTGGGGCTGGCACTCCCGGTCGTACCAGACCTGCACCTCGCCGGCAGCCCCGACGACGGCCTCTGGCAGTGGCTTCCCGTGGCCACGCCGTACACCCTCGTGCGCCGGGGTCAGGGGTTCCAGCCGGGTGTACCGGCCGTGGAGGACGACGGGCGCGGGGGCCGTGGTGCCATGCGCAGCGCGGCGTCGAGAGTGCGGCGACATTGGCAACCGTCGGCACCGCGGGGCGACCATAGGGTACGTGCACGGCCGCCCTCCCCGCTTCGAGATATCCGGCGGCGAGGTTGTTGCGGCAGGGACAGGCCACCAGGTGCACAACGCCGCACTGACCCGGCCGCGTTCACTTCAGCCACTCCGTCTTGGACCTGGGCCGTTCCTGCCGCGGCTCCGCATCAGCTGGCTGCCGTTCGCCGCCGCCTCTCCTCGGTTTCCTCTTGCTCCAGAAACAGGACGAGGAACAACGCCAAGAGCAGGTCATCCGACAGCGAGCCATACTCATCAGGCAAGTTTACTCGGCGGGGACGATTCCCGAACTGATCGTAATCGAGAGTCATGGGACCAATTTCGCGCACCCGGCTACCCATCCAATCGAAGGTGAGATCGTAGGGCCCAATCCGGTGCAGTCGATTACCCATCCGGTCATAGTCGAGAGCCCACTGCCCGGCGGTGCGAAGCCAGTTACCCATTCGGTCGTAGGTGAGTTCCACGCCCCCGACGGCCCTCAGCCGGTTCCCCAGCCGGTGGTACTGAAGAGTCCATTGGCCGAGAGTGCGGGGCCGAGGGTCGAAACGCCCATACGTGAGCTCCCGATCGCCGATGGCTTTCAGCCGACTACCGAGGTGGTCGTACGTCAGATCCACCCGCATGCAGTCCCCCGGACTCGGACCGATTCTCATCGAGCAGTGTCACCGCCTCAGCGAGACGGTTGCACCCCCCTGACCAGTAACTTCATTCCCACTGCTGAGGCTACCGCCACCAAGCCAGCACGTCTCTTCGGGAGACGACACGGCAGTTGTTGAAGCATCATCAGAGCTCGAGCCGCAGGCGTGCCGGCTTCGTCGCCCATCCGGCGGTGCAGCCCGCGCGCCGCGCGTCCACCCCGCCGCTCAGCGGATGTAATGGTGCGGCCAACGAGGAGGATCTCCCGTGCCCGCAGCCACCCGAGTGCGCTTGGCCGTGATCGCCGCGGCATCAATGGCCGTGATCGCCACCGGCTGCGCCAGCAACACCAGCACGGGCGGGGGCGGGGGCGGCGGCATCGTACGGGCGACATGGGCCGACCCGCAGAACCCTCTGGAACCAGCGAACACCAACGAGGTCAATGGCGCCGCCGCCCTCAACATGATCTTCACCGGCCTGGTGTCGTACGACCCGAAGACCGCCCAGGCCCGCAATGCGATGGCCGAGTCGATCACCTCCCCGGACCAGCAGAACTGGACCGTCAAACTCAAACCGGGCTGGACGTTCAGCGACGGCAGCCCCGTGACGGCCGGCTCATACGTGGACGCCTGGAACTACGGAGCGCTCGCCACCAACAAGCAGGTCAACGCCAGCTTCTACTCCTACGTCCAGGGCTACGGCGACGTCGCCCCCACCTCCGGTACGCCCACAGCCCAGAGCATGTCCGGGCTCAAGGTCGTCGACGACACCACCTTCACCGTCGCCCTGACCCAGAAGTTCTCCACCTGGCCGCAGACCCTCGGCTACGTCGCCTACTACCCGCTGCCCAGAGCCTTCTTCACCAACCACGCCGCCTACCTGGACAAGCCGATTGGCAACGGCCCGTACGTTATCGACAGCTGGCAACGCGCCAAGCAGATGCGGCTTCGGCCCAACCCCGGCTACAACGGCACCGAGAAGCCCAGGAACGGCGGCGTGGACCTCAAGGTCTACACCGACCCCAACGCCGCCTACGCCGACCTGCAAGCCGCCAACCTCGACGTCGACAACAACCTGCCCACCAGCGCGCTGAAAACCGCCGCAAGCGACCTCAACGGCCGCTACCTCAACCAGCCCGCCGGCATCATCGACACCCTCAATTTCCCCCTCTACCGCCCGGAGTGGAACACCGACGCGGCCAAGCTGGTCCGTCAGGGCATCTCCATGGCCATCGACCGGCCCACCATCACCAAGGCCATTTTCAACAACACCCGAACCCCCGCCACCGACTTCACCTCTCCTGTCCTCGGCACCGCCGGCGGCTATCAGGCCGGCCTGTGCGGCGACGTCTGCCTGCTCAACGCGGACAAGGCCCGCTCGCTCATCCAGCAAGGCGGTGGCATCCCCGGCGGCCAACTGACCATCAGCTACAACGCCGATCAGCCCAACAAGCTGTGGGTCGACGCCATCTGCAACAGCATCAACAACACCCTCGGCTCGACCAGTGCCTGCATCGGCCGCCCGGTCGGCACCTTCGCCGAGTACCTGGACCAGATCTTCAGCCAGCGGACCACCGGAGGGTTCATCGCCTTCTGGCAGATGGACTACCCGCTCATCCAGGACTTCCTCCAGCCCCTGTACACCGTCGGGGGCTCCGCGAACATCTCCCACTACAGCAACGCGAACTTCGACACCCAGGTCGACAAGGCCAACGCCGACGCCGACCCAAAGAAGGCCGTCGCCGACTTCCAGAACGCCGAGAAGCTCCTCGTCCCCGACCTGCCGGCCATCCCCCTGTGGTACCGCAATGGCATCGCCGGCTTCTCCACCAAGGTCTCCAACGTCGCGCTCAACGCCTTTAGCGTCCCCGTCTACACCGAGATCACAGCCAAACGATAGGACTCGGTAGCGTCTGACCTGCCCAGCATGCCAACGGAATTGGCCGGCAGGACCGCATTGGCACAACGCCAGATGCGATACCTGGTTTTCCCCCGTGACAGGGCTACACCCAACGCGGTGGGCTCGGTTCCCGACGGCTGGTGGCGCGAGCGCAGGGACGCGGCGGAACGGCTGCGCGCCGCGCTGGGCCACGGTGGCCGAGCGAGGCCCGCCGGACCGGACCGACGAATCGGAGTGGCACGGACCAACCCGGAAGCCACCTCCATCCCAGCCGGACGATGTTCGCCGGGTTGCCGCCTCCAGGGGCACCGCCCGGCCTACCTCCCGTGCCGCGCCCGGTGAGCGGCGATCAGGTCGCGGTACCAGACGTAGGACGCCTTCGGCGTCCGCCGCTGCGTCGCGAAGTCGACGTGGACCAGGCCCAATCTCTGACTCAACCCCTCAGCCCGTCGAACACCCTGTCATCCTATTCGCCTGCCAGACTCAGGCCGCACGGGCGGACCGCAGCCGCAGGTCCCGCAGGGGCGGGCCGCCTGCCCCCGTCGAACAGATATCCGATAGATGTTCACCAGTCCAAATCGCGCAGGTCAGGGCCTATCTCGTCCGCCCCGCATGACGCCTGATGCCATCTCATGACAGCCATTCTGCGTGAGAGCCGTGATACCTCGTGACGCCTGATCCGAACGCGTCCGCGCCCACGGCCCCATCTTCGTCCACCGAGGCCGCTACGATCCGGAGCTGTCACAGGCGTCCTCACCACGACCAAGACCCGCAGCAGCAAGACCCGGGCCACCTTCTCCCCACGCGTCGCCACCGCCCTGCGGCGTCGCACCGCGGAGAAGACCCAAGCGTCGATTCGGGAACTCCGCGGCGGTCTCGGCCGGCGTAGTTCTGGGCGGCGAGTTCGATGAGGCGCTCGCGGAGTATCCCGCCTGCAGACCGTGGACGTCGCGGACCTTGAGGCGGCTGAACAGCACACTTCCTCTGCAGCGAGCTGGGCACGTCGTCGCCCTTTCAGCCTGATGCCCCTCGCGTGAGTCCGCCGGGCCCGACCGGCCCCGGCACGGTGACGACAGGACACCGAGCGTGATGCAGAACGCCCTGGCCGACGGACCCGAGCAGCTGGCCGGTGAAACCCCCGGCACCCCGCGCGCCGACGACCAGGGCCAGGGCATGCTTGGAGGCCTCGGCCAGGACGGCCACCGGATGTCCGCGCACCACCTCGTGCTTGAGCTCCACCTCGGGGTAGGGCTCCCGCCGCCCGGCCGCTGTCTCCGCGAGCACCCGGCGGGACTCCTGCTCCGCCCGGTCCTCATCAGCCACCGAGAGGTGCGAAGGGTTCCAGGCGTACAGAGCGCGCAGCTCGGCGCCCCGCAGTGCCGCAGCTTCGAAGGCGTAGTCCACGGCGTCCTTTGACGTTCGGCTGCCGTCCACGCCGACGACGACGTACGCCGGTTGCTGGGTGATGTGCTCCGGGTCCCGGACGACTACCACCGGGCAGCCCGCGGACGCGATCAGCGGCAGAGTCACCGCCCCGGAGTGGAACAGGTCCCGGACGCCGGAGAGCGGTCGTGAGCCGATGACCAGCACCACGGCCCGCTCGGCCTGCCTGTTCAGTACCTCGGCCGGGTCCCCGTCGATGATCCGGGCTGTCACCTGCAGGGCGGGGTGGCGTTCCCCGATGAAGCGGGCCGCCTCGTCGAGCGCGTGCTCACCTGCGGTACGGAGCAGTTGGGCACGATCGTGGAGTTCGGGCCAGAGCCGGGGCCAGATGCCCTCGCGGGTCACGGGTTTCCACGCCTGCACGACATGCACTGGCAGGTGGCGCCGATTCGCCTCATCGGCGGCCCAGGCGAGCACCATGCGGCTGGGGTGTTCGGGATCGACGCCGACCACTACGGGACGTTGTCCGTCGGGACTCATCATGTCTCCTCCCGCTGACAGGGAGCGGCCCCGTCGGCACACCGCTTGCGCGCCGCGCCGCGGGCAGCCGCCCGAAGCCGCCTGCAGAGAGTCCGCGTCCAATCAGCTGGTCCCCGGCGTTTGCGACGCCCGCACGGTCGCCGGGCGAGGAAACGGACATGCTTCTACGGTATTCCCGAGCCGCTCGGAAACCCGCCAGATTGCGGGGCAAGAAACGGCCCGAATGCTTATGGCCGCGTGATGGGACCGCGCTGCGCCTGATACTTGGCGAAAACAACAAAAAGGCCGCCCCCGCATCTCTGCGGAAACGGCCCACGCCCTGTATAAACGCTGATCTGAACAACAGGATTTGTACCTGCGCCCCCGGCACCTAAGTGGTCCCGTTATCTCCCGACCGAAAGGCCGGGTTGGGATTTCGCGATCACGAGCCGCAGAATCAGGGCTCCTGCTTCGCTGATCTGCATATACGCCTCCTCGCGATCGTCCTGCCGGTGAGTGCTCCGGCACTCTCCAGGTTACTCCGGCAAAGCGCGCGTTCGGGCCCGCCAGGTGCACGAATACCGTCGCGTCAGTTCATCACCGCGACTGCCTGTCCGCGTTGCGCATTTGCCGGTGGTCGGCCGTGAGGACCGCCCGAACACCTCACCCATTCTCGGGCGATTCGCGGCTCGAGACGGGCCGGGGACCGCAGCAGACGCTGACAAGATCCAGCCTGGCTCGGGTGTCGCGGGGTGACAGCCGGTGCGATGCTGAGACAGAGGAGACGCCAGTGAGGCGCTCGCGTAAGTGCGTGGAGCAAGGCAGGGAAGCCGGCCGAAGAACAGGGCTGCTGCGGGGAACTGAGGTACCCATGGCGGAATTCGCACGGGACAACCGCAGGGCTGCGGTGGACCGGTCGGAAGGCTTCGGTGAGCGGCTGCTGGGGCGGCTGCTGGACCGGGCTCACGAGATGCCACCGCAGCTCATCGGTCCGCTGGTGGCGGAAGAGGTGCGCGCGATCGGTGGCCGGGACGTCTCGATCCTCCTCCAGGACTATGGCCAACTCATGCTGGTGCCGCTTCCGGGCCGGGGACTCACCGGTGGAGACCCGGTGCCCATCGACGATTCCCGGGCCGGCGAGGTCTTCCTCCGCGCGGCCCCGGCCGAGCACACTCAGGCCGACGGGATACGGATGTTCCTGCCGCTGTTGGACGGTAGTGACGAGGTCGGGGTGCTGGCCGTCACCCTCGACAGTGTCGATGACGATGACCGCCGGTTGCTACGGCGTCTCGCAGGGCTGGTCGCCGACATGCTGGTCACCAAGAACGGCTACACGGACCAGTTCTTCCAGGCGCGGCGTCGCGAGCCGATGAGCGTGGCCGCGGAGATCCAGTGGTCACTGCTGCCCCCGCTGTCGATGAACACTCCGCAGGTCGCAGTCGCCGGAATCCTGGAGCCCGCCTACAACGTCGCCGGCGACAGCCTGGACTACGCCCTCAACGACGACATCCTGCATCTGGCCATGATCGACGCGATGGGCCACGGCTTGAACGCCGCCGTGCTGGCGACCGTCGCCGTGGGTTCCTACCGGCATGCCAGGCGCGCCGGTGTCGGGCTCGCCGAGCTCTATGCGTTCATGGATGCCGCCATCGACGAGCAGTTCGGCCCGGACCACTTCGTCACAGCGCAGATGATGCGCCTGGACATCGGCACGGGCCAGCTGCAGTGGGTCAACGCCGGTCACCCGGCACCGCTACTGATCCGCGACCACCGGGTCATCCAGGCCCTGGACAGCCCCGGAACCCTGCCGGTCGGCTTCGGCGGTGACACACCACAGATCAGCATGCGGCAGCTCCGGCGCGGCGACCGGGTGCTCTTCTACACCGACGGCCTCGTCGAGGAACACCAGACCGGCGGGGAACAGTTCGGCGAGGAGCGCCTGATCGCCACTATCGAGCGTGTCGGACCCGCCGGTGGAGGCGTGCAGGAGACGGTGCGGGGCCTCTCCCACAGCCTGATGCGAGAGCGGGGCGGAACCACAACCGATGACGCGAGCCTCTTTCTGGTCGAGTGGCGCGGCGGCACCGCCGACCATCTCGCAAACCCGTAGACGGCCCGCCACAGCTATGAAGCCCTGCTCCTCGGAGCAGCCTCGCACTGGATGACCGGATCCGTCCCGCGCGGAGGGACGTCCTGTGCAGGGATCGGTGAGGCGGCGAGCCGCGCCAGCCCTACTGGCTGCGGCTGGTCGCGCTACTCGCGTGACCACTCGGTTTCGGCCTGGGGCTCGCCGACGGGGTGGCGCCCCTCCCAGGCTCGGACCTTGATCGCCCGAGGGCCGGGAGCAGGCCGGGAGAGCGTGCGCACGAACACGTCCCGCAGGTGGTTTGCCGCCTGCTGGGGCGGCCCGTCGTACTCCAGGGGGTTCGGCATGGGCGCGCCGTCCTGCTGCGACCAGCGGCCGGCGTCGTCCTGGGTCTCGAGAGTCCACCAGTAGTGCCGCATTCTGGCCTCCTGTGCGACGAACTGTCCCTGGGACACGACCGTATGGGCCCGGCACGCCGACGGCGACCGGTGGACCATCGCCTGCGCACCCGCAGCCCGGCCAGGGGTCGAAACGATTTGCCCGGCCAGCGCACCGAGCAGGTGCGGCGGTCGCCCTGGTGGGACCATGGGAGACGCCCACAGATGTCGGAGGTTACTGGTGTTCGAAGCAGCTGACATCCGGGAATGGCGCGGCCACGACGTGGTCGACAACGACGGACACCGGATCGGCACGCTGGAGTCCGTCTACGTGGACACCGCGACCGACCAGCCCTCGTTCGCCACCGTCACGGTCGGACTGCCCACGCGCCGCCGCCTGGTGTTCGTCCCCCTCGCGGGCGCGCGGGTCGGCCCCGGTTATCTGCAGGTCGCCCACCCCAAGAGCCAGGTCAAGAACGCGCCGGCGATCGACACCGACGGCGAGCTGCCCGCCGAGGACGAGCCAGCCGTCTTCGCACGCTACGAGGTGGAGTACGCGCGGGGCGCGAGCGGTGAACGCCGCCTGGCACGCCGCTAGGACCCAACAGGCCCCGAAGGAGGCCGGAGATGGCACTGGTGTTGTTCCTGATCATCGTGGCGATCGTGCTCGGCCTGGTGGGCGTCGTCGCCAACGGCCTGCTCTATCTGCTGTTCATCGGCGTGGCCGTGCTGGTGGTCGCCATGATCATCTCCACCGTCCGGTTCCGCCACGGCGGTCGCCGCCCCGGCCGCTGAAACCCCCGGTGCCCCGCCGGGCGCCGCTCGGCGGGGGTTGCGCCGGGCAGGACCCGCGGATCAGTACTCGGAACCGCTTCGCAGGTAGGTGCCCGCGACCTCGAGCCACGCCCCGGGGCCGAAGCACGCCTCGACCGCGTGCGGAGTGTCCTCGAAGACGCGCAGGATCCGCAGCGCTCCGCTCGGGTGCAGGTCGTATTCGTACGCGAGGCTGCCGGGGACGTCCTGGTACTGCATGTCCAACGGCCCCTTTGACGGCTCGGACGGCGACCGGGCCTCGACCGAGAGTTTCACGTAGACGGACATGTCTCCACCATGTCTTTCCTGGCCACCCGAATAGCTGATACGGGTGGCGCATCGGTCAGAACGATTCGCCGGAAGGCTCGGAGCTGATGCCGGTGGCGATGAGGATCCGCCGCGCCGAGTCGGTGCCGCCGGCCTCGACCGCTCGCGCCATCGCGGCATGGGCCGCGTCGAGGCTTGCTTGCGGAGGGATGACGAGCAGCACGAAATGATCGCGATCACCCCGCGTGATGATCACCGTGTCATCACCGACCGGGTACCAGTCGATGTGCACGGACCGGCCGTCGACGACCAGACGGGCCGGGATGTCGTCCCACGCGTCCGCATCCAGGCCGATGCGCGTGACAGGGCCCAGGTGCTCGGTCAGCGCCGTGACCAGGCCGGGCAACTCGGCACCGACGTCACGGGAACGAGGCCACCACGTACCATCGAGCGCCCCCTCGCGCGACCGCGTCGTCTCCAGCCTCAGCAGAACCGAACCCGGTTTCGCCGACTCGCGGAACCGGTCCGGCAGGAGCCCCGGGAACGGCGCTTCGAAGTCATCCACCATGGCCAGCCACCCATCTGCGGGCCCGGGAAGAACCCACTGACCACCGAGGACGACGCCACGGACAGTCGGCATCCGAACCGCCCCCGGTGTCCCCACCGTACTCCGCCCGGTCGTCATGATCTCCGGTCCGACCATGCAGGGGTGGGCCGGCCTGCCTCCCGCCCTGAACCGCGCAGGTCCTCACCGACCGGACAAGAAACAGCGCCACGTCGGTGCGCTGCTTGCCAACTCGGCGCGCGATCAGAGCGTCGCCACGTCATCGAGCGGCTCGGCACAGTGGCGGGCGAGTGCAGCGGCGAGGTCGGCCAGCGTGTCGTCGTGGTCGACGCCGGGTGCGCTCGACCGCGCCATCGGTATGCAGGCCAGGGCGCTGCCCACCGGCAGGCCGATACGGGTCAGCGGGGTACTGGGCCTGCGGGACGGCCTTGAGCAGCACCCCGTGGGTCACCTCCGGGCGGCTGCCCGGCCGTCCGCAGTGCGGAGCAGCGGCGATGGGTGCCCCGCACTGGCCAGCCAGTCCTATCGGCCTACCAGGTCGACGCGAAGGTGGGCGCAGTCGGCGAGCATGGTGGTGTCCAGGTCGGGAAGGAGGTGGTTGGTGTGGGCGAGGACCGTACTGGATCGCGATGGAGGGAATGGCGCCGGTGCCGGCCCACAGCCGAGTGACGGCGCAAGAGCAAGAACCGGCGTAACGCCGGAAAGCGGTACGGAGAAGCGATGGCGCGGCTCGTGGTGGAGGACGATGAACTCATCGTCCACCTGTCGTGGTGGGAGAAGGTGGCAGCGCGTCGCCGTGACGTCCGCGCACCCGTGTCCGCGATCCATCAGGTGAGCGTCGAGCCCGACTGGTGGCGTGCCCTGCGCGGCGTGCGCGGACGAGGCACCTGGATTCCCGGCGTCCTGTCCTACGGCATCCGTCCGCATCCCCAAGGCAAGGACTTTACGGCTGTCCGAGTCCGAGCCCACCAGCCCGTCGTATGCGTCGACCTGTGGCGGTCGTCGCCGTACGCCCGCTTGGCCGTCACCGATCCGGACCCCGACGGCACCGCACGGGCCATCCGCACCGCCGCCGGCATCTGACTGCCACTCGAGTAATCCGCCGACCGCCCGCCTCCCGATGACTCGGCAGCGGCTTCCAGACCTGCTGTCCGAACGTGGAGCGTCTCCGCGCCGGGTGCAGGATGTCGAGTCTCACTGTCAGGACGACAGGATTTGAACCTTCACCCCCTGCCCCCCCAGGAGGAGGTGGACGGGTTCCGGCTGAGGCCGCTTGGTGCGGCCGGAATCCCCGTCTACTGTCTTGCCACAACGGCTGAGCGGAACCAATCCGTCCCCTGCGCCGCCGCCTCCGGGATCGCCACCCCGCCTACCCCCCGTGCCGCGCCCGGTGGGCAGCCATCAGCTCGCGGTACCAGGCGTAGGACGCCTTCGGGGTGCGCCGCTGCGTCGCGAAGTCGACGTGGACCAGGCCGAAGCGCTGGTGGTACCCCTCAGCCCGTCGAACACCCTGTCATCCTATTCGCCTGCCCCCTCAGGCTGCGCCGGGCAGACCCGTGCGCACGCCAACCGGATGCTCCTGCTCAGCCTTCCCGCGAGTGGGCCGTGCCGTTGGGGAGATTGATCGTCTTGTATTCGAGGAAGGAGCTGAGCCCCTCGGGACCGAACTCGCGGCCGATCCCGGATTCCTTGTAACCGCCGAAGGGCGCGCCGAACTCGATCCGGTAGTCGTTGATCGTCAGGCTTCCGGTGCGGACCCGGCGGGCGATCCGCAGGGCGCGGTCCTCGTCGGGGCTCCACACGCTTCCGGACAGGCCGTACTTGGAATCGTTGGCGATCCGGACGGCGTCGTCGTCGTCATCGAAGGGGATCACCACGAGCACCGGGCCGAAGATCTCGTCCTGGGCGATGCGCATGCCGCTCTCGACGTCGGCGAACACCGTCGGCTCGACGTACCAGCCCTTCGGCAGGTTCGCGGGCCGCCCGCCGCCCACGGTGATCACCGCGCCCTCCTGCCGCCCACTGGCGATGTAGTCCTCCACCCGCCGCCGCTGGCGTTCCGCCACCAGCGGGCCGACCTCGGTGGGGGGATCGTGCGGGTCGCCGACCGTCAGCGCGGACGCCGCCTCGGAGACCGCGTCGACGGTCTGCCGGTAGCGGCTTCGATGCGCGAGAATCCGGGTCTGGGCCAAGCACTGCTGACCGGACATCATGATCGCGTACGGCATGAGGGCAGGCACGACGGCATCCGGGTCGGCGTCCTCCAGGAGGATGGCGGGCGACTTCCCGCCGCACTCGAGGGTTACCCGCTTGAACTGCTCGCCGCAGAGGGCGGCGACGCGTCGCCCGGTCGCCGAGCTGCCGGTGAAACTGATCTTGTCGACCCCGGGATGACGGACCAACGCCTCGCTGTTCGAGCGCTCGGCGGGCACGATGTTCAGCACACCGGGTGGCAAGCCGGCCTCCATCGCGGCGTCGGCGAGCACGTACGCGTCCAGCGGCGTCTCGGGCGCGGGCTTGAGCACCACGGTGCAGCCGGCGAGCAGAGCCGGCGCGAGGTTCACCATCGTGAGGATGAGCGGGACGTTCCACGGCACGATCTGCCCGACCACGCCGACCGGCTCCCGCAGGATCCGCGCGGGCCCGGTCAGCCCCGCGCGGTCCTCCTCGAACGGGAACGTCACCGCGAGCTGCCGGAAGTAGTCGAGGAGCATCACCGGAACCGGGGCCTGGAGGCGGTTCGAGAAGGTGATCGGCGAGCCCATCTCCTCGGTGATCAGCTGAGCGGTCTGCGGGACGCGCGCCCGGAGGTACTCGCCGAAGGGTTGCAACGCGTCGGCCCGTTCCGCCGGGGACATGCGCGGCCACGGTCCGTCGTCGAAGGCGGTCCGGGCCGCGCGGACAGCCCGGGCGACGTCGGCGGGCGTCGAGGAAGGAGCCGAACCGATCTGCTCCTCGGTGGCCGGGGAGATGACCGCGATCAGGTCGTCGGCCTCCGACTCGACCATGTCGCCGCCGATGAAGAGTCGGTCCCGCACGCGGGCCGGGGCTTGGATGATCGCCTGCGAAGACATCGCCGGCCTCCTTTGTCGTCGGCGGGACGCGGCCGCCTCGGTCATGGCCCGCCTTTCGTTGTCGCTCTCATGGTGGGCATCCATGAGATGACGTCGCATCGATGGGCCGACCCTGAGCTTTGCCGCTCATGACCCTGAGGATTTCCCCTGCCGGGCCGCAGGCTGCTCCGGTCCGGGGAGGTGCTCGGCGAGCTGACGACGCGAGGTGATGTCGAGCTTCTGGAAGGCGTGGCGCAGGTGGGTCTCCACGGTGCCCGGGCTGATGACGAGCGTTTGCGCGATCTGCCGGTTGGTGAGGCCTTGGACGGCAAGTTCGGCGACGCGTCGTTCGGCGTCGGTGAGTGCATCTGTCCCGGTGAGCGCCTGCCGGCGAGGCCGCGCACCGCAGGCCCGTAGCTCAGCACACGCCCGCTGTGCCAGCGCGGTCGCCCCGCAGGACCAGCCACCGTCCATCCCGCGCTCCAGCGCGGACCGCGCCTCCGAGCGGTGACCCTTGCGACGCAGCGCGGCACCCAACTCGACGAGTGAGCGCGCCTGCTCCAGGCGTGCCGGCGAGTCCTCCAGCACAGCCACCGCTTCGCGCAGCAGGTCCACCTGTTCGTCCGGGCTGCCCGTCAGGGCCGCCGCGCGCAGCGCCACCCCAAGCGTCCGCGGCGCGCCGAACGCCCGCGCGAGACCGAGCTCCTCATGGGCCAGCCGACGCGCGGCCCCGGCGTCCTCGGCGACGAGTGCGAGCGCCGCCCGCGACCGCCACGGCACGAGCGCGGGGGTCAGCACCGCGCCCTCCAGCCGGGCGCCCAGGGCGAGGAGGTCCTTGATCGCCTCCGGCATCCGGCCTTGGGCTGCCCGCAGCCGGGCGCGCGCGCCGATCAGGAAGGAGAAGAGCAGCAGAGGACTGTCCGCGTCGGCCAGCCCGGTCTCGGTCAGCAGCCGCTCGGCGTCCCTTGCCTTCCCGCGTTCGATCAAGGTGTCCACCAGGACCGCGATCGCCATCGGAGCATGCAGGGAGTGAGCAGGCTGCACGTCGCGGGACGGCCCGGGTCCCGGCTGGAGGTGCACCGCCTCAAGCGCGGCGCGCGCATCGGCCTCGGCCTCGGCCAGCATGCCCAGGCGGTGGAAGAGCGTCGAACGGAGCACAGCCGCGTTCAAGAACTGCGCGGCCGACCCGTGGTGGTGTGCATCCTCCACATCGTCGTCGAGCAGCCGCCGGGCGAGCGCGTGGCCCTCGGCGAAGATCAGCGCCACAAAGAGCTGGGCCCTCATCGGTCCACGTGCGAACTCGGGCGCCTGGTACCAGCCGCGGGCTGCCTCCTCGGCCAGACGGACAACCCGTGCGGCCGGTTCGTTGGCGAAGAGCGCCTCGACCGCCGCCAGACTCGAGATGTGGGGAGGGACGGGTTCGCCGGCGAAGGCAGGCGCTACGACCCGCCGGACGCGCTCGCGTACCTCGCGCGGCGTGGACAGGTCCACCTGCAGGGCCCCGGCCACGGCTGCCTCCAGGAGCAGCGCGCCCTCCGAGTCCCGCTCGGCGGCCTCGGCTATGACACCGCCCAGAGCGGGCCCGACCTCGTGCGCGCGGTCCGACCACACCAGGGCGGTGCGCAGGCGAAACGCAATCTCGATCTTCGCCGCCATGTCGTTACTGCACTCCAGCGCGCGCCGCAGGTCCTCTGCCGCCGCTGTAAACTGCCCTGCGTTCTGCTCGGCGGTACCGAGCTCGCGCAGCATCTCGGGCCTGGACGCATCGCGCGCCGACTCCCCGAGTGCCCGTTTGAGGTAGCGCACCGCGAGGTCGGGCGCACCCTTGCGGGTCGCCGAACGGGCGGCGTCGAGCAGGATCTCGACGACCTCCCCATCGCCGGCCGGGGTGGCTGCCAGCAGGTGCGACGCCACGCGCTCGACCGCGGCCCCCGCGTGCCACAGCAGCCAAGCGGCGTCCCGGTGCCCTCGCGCCCGCCGACGCAGGGGAAGCTGCGCATAGATCGCCCAGCACACGAGGGGATGCACGAACGCCAGGTCTTCGGCGCCGCGCAGGATGTTCAGCGAGACGAGTCCGTCGACGGCCTCGTCGCAGCTCGCCGGATCGAGCCCCGCCAACCGGGCAGCCTGCCCGCCATCGGCGCCGTCGCCCAGCACCGCCACGGCTGCGGCCAACTCCGTAGCCGCCGGTGGCAGGCCCGCCAGACGCAGGTTGATCCACCGCGACACCGTCTCCAGGCCCATCTCGCCGACCTGCTCGACTGCCGCCGAGGTCGGCGGCGCGTGCTGGGCACGCAGAGCAGCGATCAGCTGCGTGACCAGGAACGGGTTGCCGCCCGTCGTCGTCCAGCAATCACGCACGAAGCCCGGGCCTAGGGGCGATGCCGCGAATGCGTCGTGCACCAGGGTTCGTACCGCGTCGAGCGTGAACGGCCCCAGCCGGACGACGTCGGCCTCCGGGTCCGCGACCAGCTCCGTGAGCAGCAGGCCGTGAGCGCCGGGGTCCTCCGGGCGCACCGCGACGAGCAGCAGTACCGGCAGGGCCTGCAGGCGGTGGGCCAGGTAGCCCAGGAACCGCAGCGACGGCTGATCAGCCCAGTGCGCATCGTCGACCACCATCAGCAGCGGTGTCCGCGCCGCCAACCTGGCGGTCAGCCAGTAGAGCCCATGCAGCGTGGCGAAGCTGCGATCGCCGCCTCCTCCGACCGGTTCGCCGAGACGATCGGCGCGGCCACCGCCGAGCAGCCACGCGGCGGGAGCGGCAGCGCCCTCCAGCAACACCCCACGCTCGCCTGCGTCCGCAGCGAGCAACACCGGCTCGAGCAACTGCCTGGCGACACCGAACGCGAACTCGGTCTCCATCTGCCCGCCGCGAGCACTGAGCACGGCCATGCCGCCCTCCGACGCACGCTCCATCGCCGCCCGCAGCAGCCGGGTCTTGCCGATCCCCGGCGAGCCCTCCAATGCCACAACGGCGCCTGTGCCGGCTTTCGCCCGTGCCATCGCCGCCTCGAGACGCCGCAGCTGGTTCTCACGCTCCAGCAGCAGCTGCCCGGCGCCGCCCCGATCCGGTCCGTCAGCCACCGCCGCGGGACGGCCGGCATACGTGTCGCGCTCACGTTCTCGACCGGACGGCTTCACGACGGCGAAGGCCTTCCCTCAAGCTCCGGGCGGCGGTTCCAGCCGCTCGCCACCCCTTCCCACCGTACGCGGCCGTGCGGTCGCCCGGCTCTCCTAAGAACAGCGTGCGCAGCAACCCGGCTCCGGTCGCAGTCCTGGTGGCCGTCACCTCTGTCCAGCGCCCTTCCCAGCCGCACGGGCACCCGCCCCGCTGCCGCGCACAAGAACACCGCTGGACCCGCCCCGACAGCTGGACGAACACCTCAGCCGACAGACCACACAGCCAGGCGGTCACGTGACGGGCCAGTCCATCAGCACTGCGGCCGGCCCCGAGGGGTCCGAACGGAGCCACGTGGAGCTATCGAGCCGCGGCGGTGCCCCCTCGACCCGGTCCTCTGTGGTCAGCGCCCGTCATCAGGACGTGATCGGGTGACGGTCCCGAAGCCGGCCATCGCTTCGGCGACCGGCCGTGACCGCTCGATGTGAACTCGGCGACGTCAACGCCGACGCATTCGGCTCCCTCGAACCGAACAGAGAGGGCTGGCGGCACGAGCGGGGCACAGGCGTTCAAGGTCGTGCAGGCCATCTCCTGAGCACCCGCCCAGCCTGGCCCGGCCCAGGGCACGCGGGGGTGCCAGCGAGCAGGCGATTGCCGTGATGACCGGCACTCAGCACACGCGGGGCACCCACCTGTACGGCCCCGAACGACAGGCACGCCTACCTGCCACGACCCCTGCGGTTCCGTATCCCGAAGCACGGATATGAGCTCTGACATGACCCTACGAGGGCCGGGCCCCCTTGCCGCAGCGCGGTACCTGCATTGAGGCCGCTCCCGACGAAGTGCTGGCAGCAAGGGGGTGGACGGTTCCGATTGAGGTCGCTTGGTGCGGCCGGAATCTCCGTCTACTGTCTTGCCAACAACGGACAGCCGGAAGCCAAACCCGGTTCTCGTCAGGCGGTGTCGATCTGCGTCGTCCCTTCGAGGAACACCCCCCGAACCTACCTCCCGTGTCGCGCCCGCTGGTCGGCGATCAGGTTGCGGTACCAGGCGTAGGACGCCTTGGGGGTCCGCTGTTGCGTCTCGAAGTCGACGTGGACGAGGCCGAATCTTTGACTGAACCCCTCGGCCCACTCGAAGTTGTCCATCAGCGACCAGGTGAAGTAGCCGCGCACGTCGACGCCCTCGGCCACCGCCGCCTCGACCGCCGCGACGTGGCCGGCCAGGTAGTCGATCCGCGCCCGGTCGTCCACCGCGCCGTTCAGGACTTCGTCCTCGACCGAGCAGCCGTTCTCGGTGATGGTGATCGGCGGCAGGGCTGCGCCGTAGCGCCGCCCGAGGCCGGTGAGCAGCTCCCGCAGCCCGTCCGGGACCACGGGCCAGCCGAAGGCCGTGCGGGGAACGCCCTCGATCGGGGCCTCCTCGAAGGGCAGGCCGGGGGCGGTGGGCGCGGCGATCCTGGTCGGGTTGTAGTAGTTCACGCCGAGCCCGTCGAGGGGTGCTGCGATCAGGTCGAGATCGCCCTCGCGTACCGCGCCGCCGAGGTCACGGTCGACGCCGAAGGCCGAGAGATCGGGGTAACTACCCAGTAGCAGCGGGTCGTTGAAGAGTCGGTTGTGCAGCGCGTCGTACGCCTCGGCGGCAACAAGGTCGGCCGGGTCCTCGCTCGCGGCCCTGACCGGGGTGCAGTTGTTGGAGATCATCACGCGGCCCCCGTGCTCGCGCAGCACGGCGGCGGCCAGGCCGTGGCCGAGCAGCTGGTGGTGCGCCACCGGCAGGGCGTCCAGCATCAGCGAGCGGCCGGGGGCGTGGCTGCCGAGGGCGTACCCGAACACCATATGGACGAAGGGCTCGTTGAGGGTGATCCAGGTGCCGACGCGGTCGCCGAGCCGCGCGGCCACCACGCCCGCGTACTCGGCGAAGCACCGGGCCGTGTCCCGCTCCAGCCAGCCGCCCCGGTCCTCGAGGGCCTGCGGCAGGTCCCAGTGGAAGAGCGTCGGCGTGGGCGTGATGCCGACCGCGAGCAGGCCGTCGACCAGCCGGTCGTAGAAGTCGAGACCGGCCTTGTTGACCGGCCCGGTGCCGGTGGGCTGGATCCGCGGCCAGGCGACGGAGAAGCGGTACGCGTCGATGCCCAACTCCCGCATCAGGGCGATGTCCTCCGGCCAGCGGTGGTAGTGGTCGCAGGCCACCTCGCCGGTGTGGCCGTCCCTGACGGTGCCCGGCTTGGCGGTGAAGGTGTCCCAGACGGAGGCGCCGCGCCCGTCCTCCCCGGTGGCCCCTTCGATCTGGTACGCGGCGGTGGCCACCCCCCAGCGGAAGTCGGCGGGCAGGGCGAGTCGGCTCGGGTGCGGCATGGGGCTGCTCCTTGGAAGCGAAACCACAAATATGAGTCCACCTCATGTTAGTGATTCGCGCCCGGAATGCCAGATGCGGCACAGTGGGCCCATGAAGGCGGAGACGGGCGGCCGCGAGCGGGCCGGCAGCGGCGGCGCGGCACGACGACGACCGGTACAGCAGCGCAGTCTGGAGCGGTACGAGCGCCTGCTCGACGCCTGCGCGGCCGTCCTCGACGAGGTCGGCGTCGGCGCGCTCACCACCAAGGAGGTGGCCCGGCGCGCCCGGGTGCCGATCGGCACCCTCTACCAGTTCTTCTCGGGCAAGGAGAGCCTGCTGGCCGCCCTCGCCGAGCAGAACCTGGACCGCTACCTCGAGCGGCTGGCCCGCCGGACGGACGCCGAGGCCCCGAAGGGCGTAGCCGGCTTCGTCGACCTGGCCGTCGAGGAGTTCGTCGCGATGAAACGCGCCGTGCCGGGCTTCGGCCACGTCGACTTCGGCCTGGTGGACGGCCTCCCGGCGGCCGACCAGGAACCGGCCCGACTGGCCGACCCCGAGCACCTGCTGGACGCCGAGCTCGACAACAACGCCGCCGTCGCCGTCCGCCTGCAGGCCCTCGGCGGCGGACTCTTCGCCGCCCCCGGGTTCCCCCTCGCCCTGCGGGTGGCGATGGAGTGCGCGGACGCCGTCCTCAAGCTCGCCTTCCGCACCGACCCGGACGGCGATCCGGCGCTCATCGCCGAGTGCAAGCGCCTGCTCCGCTGCTACCTGGCCGACCAGGTCACGGTCTGAGGCCCTCACGCCATTGCGGCTGCCCTGATCACGCCGCACAGTGGAAGACGGGACGGCCTCCTGCGCCGCAGGCGGCAGGCCTGCCGCCGAGAGTCCTCGTACGCGGAGGAGCACAAGATGCAAGCCATGGTAGGTGACCAGGTCCTCATCCACGGGAAGCACGTGGGCATGGTGGACCGCAAGGGCGAGATCATGGAGGTTCGCGGTGCCAACGGAGAACCGCCGTATCTGGTCCACTTCGAGGACGGCCACGACGGCCTGATCTACCCGGGTCCCGACACCGTCATCGAGCGTCAGCAGCCACACCGGTAACCCACCGCTCGCGGCCCGGGACGGAGCACCGAAACCATGCCGCCGCCGCTCCCGGGCCCCCTGGCCCACCTGGCCCCACTGCTGGACAGCTACGGCTATCCGGCGGTGGGCGCCCTTGTCTTCCTGGACAACTGCGGGATCCCGGTGCCCGGCCAGACCATCCTGGTGCTGGCCGCCGTCTACGCCGGCACCGGGCGGCTCAGCATCGCCGCGGTGGTCGCCATCGCCTTCGTGGCGGCCGTGGCCGGGAACAGCCTGGGCTACCTGATCGGCACCACCGGCGGCCACGCCTTCGTCCACCGCTGGGGCCGGTACGTGCTGATCACCCCGACCCGGATGGCCAAGGCCGAGCGCTTCTTCGCCCGCCACGGCGGCCAGGTGGTCACCTTTGCCCGCTTCGTGGACGGCCTCCGGCAGACCAACGGCATCATCGCCGGCACCACCGACATGCGCTGGCGCCGCTTCCAGCCCGCCAACGTGCTCGGTGCGGCGCTGTGGGTCGGCGTCTGGGCGTCACTCGGCTACCTGGCCGGCTCCGACATCGGGACGCTCTACCGGCAGGCCGTGCGCTACCAGGTGGTCCTGCTGGCCGTGCTCGGCGCGCTGGTCGTCGCCCTGGTGGTGGTGAAGCTGCTGCGCCGGCGTCACCAGCGCAGCGAGATCACCTCGAAGGACGACGCGTAACGCACCCCGAGCCGGCTGCCCGCCATCCGGCCCATGGACTCCAGGAAGTCCTGCGCATCGGCCATCTGGCCGCCGAGCCCCTCCAGGTACGCCTTGTGCGCCTTCAGCGAGGCCACGCCGCTGTCGAAGTGGTCGGTGATGTCCACGGCGTGCCGCGCCTCGGGCGAGCCCGCCGCCCAGACCTCGCGCACGCCGCCCCACGGCTGGTGGCCCTCCGCCGTCAGCTCGCGGAAGACCCAGCGGTTCGCCGCGTCGCGTACGGCGTCCAGGGTGGCCCGGCCGGTGGCGATGTGGTCGGCCTGGTTGGGGAAGATCCCGCCGTACGTCTCGCGGAAGTTGGTCGTGATCACGATGTCCGGGCGGTACTTGCGCACCGCGCGGGCGATGTCCCGGCGCAGCGGCAGGCCGTACTCCAGGACGCCGTCCGGGTGGCCGAGGAACTCCACGTCGTCCACGCCGACCAGCGCCGCCGAGGCGATCTGCTCGGCCTCGCGGATCGGGCGGCACTTCTCCGGCTCCAGCGAGTCGATGCCCGCCTCGCCGCTGGTAACCATCACATAGCCGATGCGCTTGCCCTGGGACGTCCAGCGGGCCACGGCCGCGGCCGCGCCGTACTCCATGTCGTCGGGGTGCGCGACCACGGCGAGGGCGGTCTCCCAGTCCTCGCCGAGCGGCTCGAACGGGGGTGGCGGCTGCTCGGTCATGGGTCAGTCTGCCTTCCTGATCGCGTAGTTGAAGTCGGCGTGGCCGAAGCGGCGCATCACGCTGAGCCAGAACGGCATCAGCATCTCCATGCCGCGCGCGGAGGCGACGCCGCCGAGGTCCAGCACCGAGCCGGCCGGCCAGCCGAACTGCTCCAGCACCGCCGTCACCGTGGCCTTGGCCTCGACGTCCTCGCCCGCGATGAAGAGGTTGTGCTCGCCCGGCACCCGGCCCGGGTCCACCATGAGGGGCGCGGAGAGGGTGTTGAGTGCCTTCACCACCTTGGTGTCCGGGAACTCTCGTTGGATCTGCTCGGCGATGCTGTCCGTGTTCACCGGGTCGAGCGTCACCTCGCCGGTGGGTGAGAACACCAGCGCGTTGGAGACGTCGATCAGCACCTTCCCGGCGAGCCGCTCGGCGCCGGCGGCCCGCAGGGCCTTCAGCGAGACCGTCCCGGCGGTCGCGTTGATCAGCACGTCACCGAAGGCGGCGGCATCCGCGAACGTCCCGCTGTGCCCGTACGGCCCCGCCTGCTCGGCCCAGGACGTTGCGGCCGCGTTGTCCTTGGTCCGCGACCCGAGGGTGACCTCGTGGCCCAGCGAGACCAGCTTGGCCGCCAGTGTCCTGCCGACGGTGCCCGTACCGATGATCCCGAACCGCATCGCTCGTCTCCCGTCGACCGCTGTCCGTGCTCCAGCCGCGCTCTATCCGTGCTCGCACCATAGCTGACGCTCACTCAGGCCGGGAGTCCCGGCAGCCGGTGTACGACGACCGGTGTCGCGGGAACCGGCCGGGCTGCGGTTCATCTCTGGCTGAGAACGCAGAACTCGTTGCCCTCGGGGTCGGCCAGGACGACCCAGGTCTGCCGGCCCTGGCCCACGTCCGCGCGGCGCGCGCCGAGGGCGAGCAGGCGCTCGACCTCCGCCGCCTGGGAGTCCGGCCGGAAGTCGAGGTGCAGCCGGTTCTTCAGCTTCTTCGCCTCCGGGACGGGCACGAAGACGATCCCCGGCAGCCGGTCAGGGGCCGGCCGGATCTCGAACTCGTCGTCCGCGTCGTTGACCACGGCCCAGCCGAGCGCCCCGGCCCACCACCGCCCGAGCGCGGCGGGGTCCGCGGCGTCCACCACAACCTGCTCCCACTCCAAGCCCATGCTCGAAACCATAGCTCCGGAGAGCCTGTGGTGCCGCGCTGAAGAGGCATCAGCGCGGCACCACAGGTGGGCTACTCCACGGTGACGCTCTTGGCGAGGTTGCGGGGCTTGTCGACGTCGCGCTTGAGGGCGACGGCGGCGTGGTAGGCGAGCAGCTGCAGGGGGATGTTGAGGAGCAGCGGGTCGAGCTCCGGCTCGCTCTTGGGGACCAGGATGCAGTGGTCGGCGAGCTTGGCCTCGGGGGTGCGGTGGGCGATGGCGAGGACGCGGCCGGACCGGGCCTTGATCTCGCCGAGGGTGGTGAGGTTCTTGTCGAGCAGCTCGTCGTCGGGGACGAGGGCGACGGTCGGCAGCTCGGGGCTGATCAGGGCCAGCGGGCCGTGCTTGAGCTCGCTGGCCGGGTACGCCTCCGCGTGGACGTAGCTGATCTCCTTGAGCTTCTGCGCCCCCTCGCGGGCGACCGGGTAGCCCCGGACCCGGCCGATGAACATCATCCCGGCGTTGTCCGCGTACTCGGCGGCGAGCCGGGCGATCTCGTCCTCCTGCTGGAGGATCTCGCGGATGTGGCCGGGCAGCGCCTTGAGCCCGGCCACGATGCGGCGGCCGTCGGCGGGCGAGAGGTCGTGGATGCGGCCGAAGTGCAGGGCGAGCAGCGCGAAGGCGATCACCGTGGAGGTGAAGGCCTTGGTGGAGGCGACCGAGATCTCGGGGCCGGCGTGCAGGTAGATGCCGCCGTCGCACTCGCGGGCGATGGCGCTGCCGACGGTGTTGACCACGCCGAGCACCCGTCCGCCCTTGCGCTTGATCTCCTGGACGGCGGCCAGCGTGTCGTAGGTCTCGCCGGACTGGCTGACCGCGACGTACAGGGTGTCGGCCTCGATCACCGGGTTGCGGTAGCGGAACTCGGAGGCGGGCTCGCTGTGCGCGGGGATGCGGGAGAGCTCCTCGATCAGCTGGGCGCCCATCTCACCGGCGTAGTACGCGGAGCCGCAGCCCAGGATCTTGACCCGGCGGATCTCGCGCAGCTCGCGGGCGTCCAGGTTGAGGCCGCCGAGGTGGGCGGTGGCGAAGCGCTCGTCGAGGCGGCCGCTGAGGGTGCGCTCGACGGAGGCGGGCTGCTCGTGGATCTCCTTGAGCAGAAAGTGCTCGTACCCGGCGGTGTCGTAGGAGGCGATCTCCCAGTCCACGGTGGACGGCTGCCGGGTCACCGTGCGGGCGTCCTCGGTGAAGGTGCGGAAGCCGTCGGCGCGGACGGTGGCCAGCTCGCCGTCCTCCAGGTGGACGACCTGGCGGGTGTAGCGGACCAGGGCGGCGACGTCGGAGGCGACGAACATCTCCTTCTCGCCGAGGCCGAGCACGATCGGGCTGCCGTTGCGGGCGACCACGATGCGGTCGGGCTGGGCCGAGTCCACCACGGCGATGCCGTACGTACCGACCACGTGGCCGAGCGCGGCGCGGACGGCGTCCTCCAGCTCCGTACCGTCGACCACGTGCGCGGCGACGAGGTGGGCCAGGACCTCGGTGTCGGTCTCCGAGGTGAAGACGGCGCCGTCGGCGGCGAGGCGGGCGCGCAGCTCGTCGGCGTTCTCGATGATGCCGTTGTGGACGACGGCGATCCGCTCGGCGTTGTCGGTGTGCGGGTGCGCGTTGGCGTCGCTGGGCTCGCCGTGGGTGGCCCAGCGGGTGTGGCCGATGCCCGTCGTCCCCCTGAGGCGGGCGGGGACGGCCGCGGCGAGGTCGGCGACCCGGCCCTTGACCTTGCAGACCTTCAGAGCGCCCTTCTTGCCGGTGACGGCCACGCCGGCCGAGTCGTAGCCCCGGTACTCGAGGCGCTGCAGCCCCTCCAGGAGGAAGGGGGTCGCGTCCTTGGGGCCGATGTAGGCCACGATTCCGCACATGGTGGGCAGACTCCTTCGGTTCTCGGTACTGGCGGTCGGGGGTGCCTCCCAGCCGGAGGCCGGGGGCGCTCAGCCGTAGACGATCCTGCGCAGCTGACGGGTGGACAGCTCCGGCGCGGCGACCCGGCGGGCGGCCAGTTCGGCGCCGATCCGGGCGAAGATCTTCTCGTTCACCAAGCCCCGTGCCTGCAGCTCACCGTGGCGGCGGCGGACGTACTCCTCGGTGCTCTCGGAGAAGTACGCCAGCACCTCCGCGACCACTCGCGCGGCCTCGCCCGGCCCCAGCGGGCTGGTGCGGGTGAGGTGGGCGAGCAGGTCTTCGTGAGGGTGCGGTGAGGCGGACACGAGTGGGGAGCCTAGGCCGCCGACCGACGCTTAACCAAGAATCCTGCCCGAAATCGGGCAGATCTTCAGACATTCAGCCCTCAGTCCGACACCCCGGGCGTCTTCGGTGGACGCCCTCCGCTACCCTCCGTACACGCAGAGGCACTGTCGGGTGGGCTCTGTCCGGCGGGCCCGCTCGCGATCCGGACTCCCGGCCCCGGGACTACCACGTGTCGCAGATGCTGTGAGACTGTGTGCGCCTGGTGACCGGGGGGTCCGCTTCTCGTTGACCAGTTCGGCGCACCGGCGACGGAGCCGACACTTCCCGAATGGCCGTCAGAGACAGCGCAACCAGCTCCGGTACCGCCAGGATGGGAAGGCAACCTGTCCGAGGCAAACCGGGGGACCATTCTCATGCAGCCGCGAATCTTCGCGATCATCACAGCCGTGCTGTTGGGGGCGCTGGGGCTGGGGGCGGTCGCCGTCACCCAGTGGACGCCGTCGACCGCTCCGGTGGCCGCCGTCGGCGGCCCGCCGGCGAAGGCGCCGGGACAGCCGGGCGCCACCCAGAGCGTCTCGGCCGGTCCGACCGGAGACCCGGCGGTGTGGACGCGCAGCACCCTGCGCAACAAGCTGATGAGCGAGATGGAGGCGAGCGACCCCGGCGTGGTGCTGGCCGACCTGGACAAGATCACCAAGAAGCTCCCGTACACCGTCCGCTTCTGCCACCCGATCGCGCACGAGCTGGGCCACGCGGCGGTCAAGCGGTATCACGAGGACTTCCAGAAGGTCATCTCCTTCCCGCACGAGACCTGCGCGGCGGGCTATCTGCACGGCGCCGTCGAGGAGATGCTCAACGCCTCCAAGGACCCCGAGTCGGACCTGCTGAAGCTCTGCGCGCCCGCCAACAAGGGCCCGTGCATCCACGGCGTCGGCCACGGGACCATGTTCGTGGCCAAGCAGGACGTGGCGAAGGCCCGGGCGCTGTGCAACAAGTTCCCCACCGACAGCCGTCGGATCACCTGCTCCGAGGGCCTGTTCATGCAGCTCTTCGGCCCCGACGAGGAGGACGAGAAGGCCAAGGCCAACCTCCCCGCGGCCGAGCTGGCCAAGGACCCGCTGTACCCGTGCAAGGACCAGCCCTCGCTCTTCCAGTCCGCCTGCTTCTTCTACGCGCCGACCTTCTACCTGAGCTCGCACGACTACGCCAACCACCCCGAGGTCTTCGCCGAGGCCCTCAAGTGGTGCCTCAACGGCAAGGCCAGCGGCGGTGCCAACGACTGCAGCCGGGGCGTCGGCTCGCGGACCATGAAGTACAACCTGGACCGTGAGGACTGGGCCGCCCAGCAGTGCGCCAGCGCCGCCGACGGCTGGCAGCGCAAGGCCTGCACGCAGGGCCTGGTGAGCTACTACACCGTCAACTACACCGAGTCCGGTGCGGCCGCACGGCTCTGCTCCAAGATCACCAATCAGGAGATCGTCGGGTACTGCCGCTCCGCGGGCGGGCTCTCCGGCACGCTCGACTGACGCCCCCATATGATCGTCGCAGTCAGGTGCGCCGAGGATGCCGCGCCCCAGGCCCTTCCGCTGGAGCAGCACCATGAGCGACACCTCCGCCGACGACTTCCGCACCGCCGCCCGGGCGGCCGCCGAGCTGGTCTCCGACTACCTCGACGCGCTGCCGGGGCGGCCGGTCTGGCAGCCGATGGACCCCGCCGCGCGGCAGGCCCTGCTGACGGCACCGCTGCCCGCCGAGGGCCTGCCGCTCACCGGGCTGCTGGAGGTGATCGGCACTCAGGTGATGCCCGCTCCGATGGGCAACGGCAACCCCCGGTTCTTCGGCTGGGTCAACTCCGCCCCGGCCCCGGCCGGCGTGCTGGCCACCCTGGCCGCCTCCGCGATGAACCCCAGCTCGGCCGGCGGCGACCATGCCGACGTCCACCTGGAGCGGGCGGTGGTCCGCTGGATCGCCGAGCTGGTCGGCTTCCCGCACCCGGCCGGCGGCGGCATCCTCACCTCCGGCACCTCGATGGCGACCATCCTCTGCCTGGCCGCCGCCCGTAACCGCGCCGCCCGGCGCGCCGGCCGGGACGTGCGCCAGGACGGCCTGGCGGGCATGCCCCCGCTGATCGCGTACGCCACCGGGGAGACCCACTCCTGCGTCCGCAAGGCCGTCGAGCTGCTGGGCCTGGGCAGCAGGCACCTTCGCACGGTCGCCACCGACTCCGACGGCCGGCTGGACGTCACCGCGCTGGCCACGGCCGTCGCCGAGGACCGCGCCGCCGGGCTGCTGCCCTTCCTGGTGGTCGCCTCGGCCGGCACGGTCGGCACCGGTGCGGTGGACGCCTTCGAGCCGATCGCCGACCTGTGCGCGGCGGAGCAGCTGTGGCTGCACGTGGACGGCGCGTACGGCGCCTTCGGCGTCCTCGACGCGAGCATCGCCGGCCAGTACGCCGGGATGGACCGCGCCGACTCGCTGGCGCTGGACCCGCACAAGTGGCTCGGGGTGCCGGTCGACTGCGGCTGTGCCCTGGTCCGCGACACCGAGGAGCTGCGCGGGACCTTCAGCCTGGTGCCCTCGTACCTGCGCGACGAGGCGGCGGGTGCGCTGGGCTGGTTCTCCGAGTACGGGATGGAGCAGACCCGCCCGTTCCGCTCCCTCAAGGTCTGGGCCACCATCGCGCACCGGGGCCGGGACGGCATCGCCGCCGACATCGCGCGCTGCACGGCGCTGGCCCGGCGGCTCGGTGAGCTGGTCGAGGCCGACCCGGAGCTGGAGCTGCTCGCGCCCGTACGGACCTCGATCGTCGCGTTCCGCTACAAGCCGGCCGGTGCGGACGAAAATGTCGTGAACGCGATCAACAAGGAACTGCCGGTGGAGGTACAGCTGCGCGGCCGCGTGTTTGTCACCGGGGCACTGCTGGACGGACGCGAAATGCTGCGGGCCTGCCTTCTGAATGCCGCCACCACCGAGGCCGACCTGGAGCTTCTGCTGGCGGAAGTGCGTGCCGCCGGGGCCGAGCTGACGGAGCGTCGGGGCGGGCGCTGATCCTCCGGTAATCGTTCGGATGCCATTCTGAGACATTAACCAACAGGTCACGGAGGATTCGTGATCGTGAAACACCCGGGGGACACGATGTTCCCATGGACACGTCGGTACACACCCAGCCCGCCAACCCCTCACGCGCCCAGCGGCGCAGCGCCCGGCTGCACCGGTGGCGCAGAGACACCGTCGAGCTCGCCGCGGTGTTCCTGGCCGTCGCCGCGGCCGACCTGGTCGCCAACGTGGTCGTGCACGGCCACGACGGCCCGGTGGTACTGGCCGCCTCGGCGGCCGCGCTGCTCGCCACGGCTCTGTTCCACGCCTGGTGGGCACATCGCCATCCACACGGGCCTCCCGCGCCCGATCCGGCCGCACCGCCCGGCGAGCCCGCGGTGACCGGGCCGCTGGACAGCTTCGAGCAGACCGCGCTGTGGCGGGTCCGGACCACCGTCTCGGACTCCCCCGGCAGTCTGGCGCGGGTCTGCACGGCCTTCGCGGAGCTGCGGATCAACATCATCTCGATGCAGGCCCACCCGCTGCCGACCGGCACGGTGGACGAGTTCCTGGTCCGCGCGCCGCTCACTCTCACCCGGGCCGAGCTGGCCCGTACGGTGGCCGCCGCCGGGGGCCACGACATCTGGACCGACCCCGCCGACGCGCACGACCTGGTCGACGTACCGACGCATGTCCTCGCCCTCGCCACCCGGACGGCGCTCGACGCCGCCGAGCTGCCGGTCGCCCTGCGCCAGCTCTTCGGCCGCTGCACCATCCGGCAGTTCCCGGGCGGCGGGCAGCGGGCCGCCACCGGTGTGGACGGTCATGTGATGCGGCTGGCGGCCCCGTCCGGCGACCTGATCGAGCTGAGCCGGCCGCACCTGCCGTTCACCCCGACCGAGTTCGCCCGCGCGAAGGCGCTGGTCGAGCTGGACACGCTGCTCGGGCCGCGCGTCCCCAAGGTCGAGGCCCGGCTGAGCCAGCCGACCGGGGCCGACCTCACGGTGCGCCGGGCGGACGCGGACGACAAGGGCGCGGCGCTGGAAATGCACGCCCGCTGCTCCCCCGACGCGCTCCGCAAGCGCTACCACGGACCGGTCAAGGACGCCGACAAGTACCTGGACCACCTGCTCGACCCCCGGCACGGCCAGACGCTCGCGGTCGAGGCCTCGGACGGGCGGGTCGTCGCGCTGGCGCACCTGATGTGGGACGACGACAGCGCGGAGGTGGCGCTGCTGGTCGAGGACGCGTGGCAGCGGCGGGGGCTCGGGTTCGACCTGCTGCGGCGGATGGCGGCGCTCGCGCTGGAGGCCGGCGTGCAGACGGTGTACGCCGTCACCCACGCCTCCAACACCGGGCTGATCTCCACCATGCGGCGGCTGGCGGCCCCGCTCGACTACCAGGTCGAGGACGGCACTCTGGTGATCACCGCCCACCTCGCCGAGGCCACCGAACAGCTCCCCACCCCCTGGCCCACCGGCCCCGGCCGCTGAGGCCCTCCGGGCTTCGGGCGAGCCCATAGGGGCGCGGGGAACTGCGCGAAACCGGAAGACGTCCACCCTGAGCCGACTTCCCGAAGAGCACGTTGCACCTCCTACCTGATCCGGGCGGTGCAAGGTGCTCTCCGTAAGTCGGTGCGGCACGAAGTCTTCCGTTTCGCGCAGTTCCCCGCGCCCCTGTCGGGTACCCCGTCCCGAGAGTCCGTCACAGGCCGTACGGGGTCCGGCGCTCGGTGCCGGGGGCCGGAGTAGGTAGGCTGGCCCCGTCCCCGCCGCCCGACGGTCTCCGCACGACCCAAGGGTGGTGCCGCAGCAAGGAGGAACCACTGAGCATGCCAGGCACCGATTCGGAAGCCGCGGCCGTACGCGACGCCTCGCTGCCCGCGCGCGCCAAGATCGCTGTGACGGCCGGCCGGATGGCCGCAGCCCTCTCGCAGAAGGCGGGCCGCGGCAGTGGCTCGGTGATCGGCGGCAAGGTCGCCCTCAAGCTCGACCCCGACCTGCTCGCCACCCTGGCCGAGCACCTCGACGTGGTCCTGGTCAGCGCGACCAACGGCAAGACCACCACCACCCGGCTGATCGCCGAGGCGCTGCGCGCCGCCGGCCCCGTGGTGTCCAACGCCCTCGGTGCCAACATGCCCGCCGGCATCACAGCCGCGCTGGCGGGCGGCTCGGACGCCAAGTTCGGCGTGATCGAGGTCGACGAGAAGTACCTGGCCGGGGTCGCCCGCGACACCCGTCCGAAGGCCATAGCGCTGCTGAACCTCTCGCGCGACCAGCTGGACCGCGCCGCCGAGACCCGCATGATGGCCGAGAAGTGGCGCGAGGGCCTCAAGGACACCGACGCGGTGATCATCGCCAACGCGGACGACCCGCTGGTGACCTGGGCCGCCTCCTCCTGCCGGAAGGTGGTCTGGGTGGCCGCCGGACAGGCGTGGAAGGAGGACGCCTGGTCCTGCCCGTCCTGCGGCGGCGTGATGCAGCGCCCCGGGGACGACTGGTTCTGCCAGGACTGCGGCTTCCGCCGTCCGCAGCCGCACTGGGCGCTCCAGGGCACCCATGTCATCGACCCGCAGCGCGGCGCCTGGCCGATCCAGCTGCAGCTGCCGGGCCGCGCCAACCTCGCCAACGCCACCAGCTCGGCCGCCGTGGCCGCCGTCTTCGGCGTGGCCCCGCAGGTCGCCCTGCAGCGGATGCAGACGGTGACGGCGGTGGCGGGCCGCTACGACGTGGTCTCGTACCAGGGCCGCGACGTCCGTCTGCTGCTCGCGAAGAACCCGGCCGGCTGGCTGGAGACCTTCTCGCTGATCGACCAGCCGCCGGCGCCGGTGATCCTCTCGGTGAACGCGCTGGACGCCGACGGCACCGACACCTCCTGGCTCTGGGACGTCGACTACGAGCGCCTGGCCGGCCACCCGATCTTCGTGATGGGCCAGCGCAAGCTGGACCTGGCCGTCCGCCTTGAGGTCGCCGGGCTGCAGTTCCACGTGGTGGACACGCTGGAGCAGGCCGTCCGGATGGCGCCGCCCGGGCGGATCGAGGCGATCGCCAACTACACCGCCTTCCAGCAGCTGCGGAAGGCCGTGGCCAACTGATGTCCTACCCGAGCGAGCCGCAGCAGTACGGAAGGCCTTCGAGGATGAGTGAGAGCAGCCTGCGCCTGGTGTGGGTCTACCCGGACCTGCTCAGCACCTACGGCGACCGCGGCAACGCCCTGGTCGTCGAGCGCCGGGCCCGCCAGCGCGGGCTCGGGGTCACCAGGATCGACGTCCGCTCCGACCAGTCGGTGCCCACCAGCGGTGACATCTACCTGATCGGCGGCGGTGAGGACCGTCCGCAGCGGCTCGCGGCCGAGCGGCTGCGGGCCGACAGCGGCCTGGTGCGGGCCGCGGAGAACGGCGCGATCATCTTCTCGGTCTGCGCCGGCTACCAGATCCTCGGCCACGAGTTCATCAACGACCTGGGCGAGCGCGAGCCGGGTCTGGGTCTGCTGGACGTGTGGACCACCCGCGGCGAGGGTGCCCGCTGTGTCGGCGACGTGCTGGCCGAGACCGACCAGCGCCTGGGCCTGCCGCAGCTGACCGGCTTCGAGAACCACCAGGGCGTCACCCACCTCGGCCAGGGAGTCTCGCCGCTGGCGAACGTCCAGGTCGGCCGGGGCAACGGCACCGGGGACGGCACCGAGGGCGCCTGGCGGGACACCGTCTTCGGCACCTACCTGCACGGCCCGGTGATGGCCCGCAACCCCGCCGTCGCCGACATGCTGATCAAGCTGGCGCTCGACGTGAACGCCCTGCCGCCGGCCGACACCACCTGGTACGACGCACTGCGCGCCGAGCGGATCGCGGCGACCCGCCAGCCCGCCTGATCCGGCGCCGACGGGCCCGGCTGACCGCATCGCGGTCAGCCGGTGTCCGGGAGCATGAATTCGTACGACAATAGCGAAGCTGGACGCACACCCTCCTCGGCGTCCAGCCGCAGTTCCGCGCGGGTGCGCCGACGACGCCGCCCCCGCGTCGGCGCCTGCCCGGCCGGACGCAGGAGCCGTATGCTGCTCAATGGCCCGATCTGACGAGTTTTGTCCGATTCACGCCAGAAGTCCGGCCGTCCGGTTCTGCTCGGGAGTTGCAAAGCAATGCGTATTGGTGTGCTGACCAGCGGCGGTGACTGCCCCGGCCTGAACGCCGTGATCCGTTCCGTGGTCCACCGGGGGGTGGTCGACCACGGCGACGAGATCATCGGTTTCCAGGACGGCTGGCGCGGACTTCTGGAGGGCGTGCACCGCCCCCTGACCCTTGACTCGGTGAGCGGCATCCTCGCTCAGGGCGGCACCATCCTGGGCTCCTCGCGGGTCCAGCCGAGCCACCTGCGGGACGGCGTCGAACGGGCCAAGCAGTACTGCCGGGACCTGGGCATCGACGCGGTCATCCCGATCGGCGGCGAGGGCACCCTGAAGGCCGCCAAGCTGATGAGCGACGCGGGCCTGCCGGTGGTCGGCGTCCCGAAGACCATCGACAACGACATCGCCTGCACCGACGTCACCTTCGGCTTCGACACCGCCGTCTCGGTGGCCACCGAGGCCCTGGACCGCCTCAAGACCACCGCCGAGTCGCACCAGCGGGTCATGGTGGTCGAGCTGATGGGCCGCCACACCGGCTGGATCGCCCTGCACGCGGGCATGGCCGCCGGTGCCCACGCGATCGTGGTGCCGGAGCGGCCCTTCCACATCGAGAAGCTCACGGCGGTCGTCCGCGAGCGCTTCGACCGCCAGAAGAAGTTCGCCATCGTGGTCTGCGCCGAGGGCGCCAAGCCCGAGCCCGGCACCATGCACTGGGAGGAGGGCGTCAAGGACATCTACGGCCACGAGCGCTTCACCGGTGTCGCCAACCAGCTCTCCCGAGAGCTGGAGCACCGCCTGGGCAAGGAGGCCAAGCCGGTCATCCTCGGCCACACCCAGCGCGGCGGCACCCCCACCGCGTACGACCGGGTGCTCGCCACCCGCTTCGGCTGGCACGCCGTGGAGGCCGTCCACAAGGGCGCCTTCGGGCACATCACCGCCCTCCAGGGCACCGCGATCAACCTGGTGCCGCTGGCCGAGGCGGTCGCCGACCTGAAGACCGTCCCCGCCGAGCGGTACATCGAGGCCGAGACCGTCATCTGACCACCCCGGGTGCCCCCGGTCCCCGAGTGTCGGGAGCCGGGGGCACCGGCGTGTCAGAAGCCGGTGTCGTAGGTGTAGAGGCGGGTGTGGTCGAGCATGTCCGCCGGGGTGGTGTCGTTCCACGGCTTCATCGTGTCGTTGAGGTCGACCACGTTGGCCGTTCCGCCGGTGGGGAGGTAACCCTGTCCGGGGTGGCGGCGCTGCCACTCGGCCCACAGCTTGTCGATGAAGCAGTGGTGCAGCCAGAAGACCGGGTCGTTGGGCGACATGCCGGTCATCATGTGACCGCCTACCCAGACGTGCACCCGGTTGTGCAGGTTGACGCCCCGCCAGCCCTCCAGGTTGTTGCGGAAGCCCTCGGAGGAGCTGTTCCACGGCGCGGCGTCGTAGGTGGATATCGCCAGTACGGACTCGGCCTCCGCCCGCGTCGGCAGCGAGGCGACCGCGCTCCCGAGGGCGCGGCGCAGGTAGGAGCGACTGTCGGGGCGTACACCGAGCGTCCACTTGCCGCCGGAGAAGGCGAAGGCGCCGGTGGTCACCTGGCCGTCGCTGCTGCGGCCGTTGCCGCCCAGGAAGTCGGCGCCCCAGAGGGAGGAGGCCGGCGTACGGTCGGCCGTCCAGTCCCAGTAGGGCAGCGTGACGTTGGGGTCGATGCTCTGCAGGGCCTGCTCGAACTGGAGCAGGAACTTGCGGTGCCAGGGCAGGAAGGACGGCGAACGGTGCCCGGTCCGCTCGCCGTTGTCGGTGTCGCCGACGATGAAGGAGTTGTGGGTGCTGACGAACGCGTCGTAACGGCCGGTGCGCTTGAGCTCAAGGACGGCGTTGACGAAGTCCCGCTTCTCCTTGGCCGTCAGGGTCGCCTGGTTCTTGCGGACTGCCATGAGTCCCTCTCGTGAAGTGGTGCGGCTGGGTGGGTGGTTCGGACTCTCAGGCGATCGGGACGAGCGCGGCGCCCTGCAGCTCGTTCACCGCGGCGCGGGCGAGCGCGCGCGGGGTGGAGAAGGTCTGGTAATGGTTGACGACGCTGATCCAGGTGCCGTCGGCATTGCGCATCATGTGCAGCGGCTCGCCGTCGATGAGCACCGTGTAGCCGCCGCCGTGGTGGTGCTCGCCGCCGGCGCCATGGGCGGGCCGGCCCTGGATACGGCGGCCCCGGTAGGCCTCGTCGAACTCGTCGGACGCGCCGAGCCCGGCCGCCGAGGCGGGCCCGTTCGCGGGCCCGGTCAGGCCGAGCACCGCCGTTCCCGCGGCGGCGGTGAGCGCCACGGCCGCCCCCTGAAGCATCCTGCGGCGCGTCAGCTCGGTGGCATGGGTGGATTCGGACACAGCTGTACCCCCTTGTGCGCCCCGTGAGTGGCGGGGCGCGTGAAGAACCGTTCATCGCTTGGGACCGGCGGACCGTCAGAAATGCTCGGACACGGCCTGGTTCACGGACTTGGCCGGTGGCATATTTCATGATCGATCCGCTCGATCCCATGCTTACAGAGCGGACATGCCGCCCGTAACAGTCGAACGGCGGGGGCTCATGGTTGGCCGACTTTCCGGCCATTCGCAGACGAAGGACCTTCCGACCGCCCCAGGAGGAGTTTCACTTCCTGCTGCATTTGTGAGCTTTTCATGGATATTCTTGCGGCAGATGTGGCGGAAAACAGGAGATCCTTCGGCCGCATCGATCTTCCGTGGCCCGCCTCACGCCCCGAGGATGGCGCAATGCCGCCACGCCTCACACGCCGCCGAGTGCGGCCGGCAATGCCCGAGCGGTCGACAAAGGCGGTGCGCGGAGATCGCGCGAGCGGCAGACTGGCCCGATGATCGGACTGGATGACAAAGCAGACCTTCGCATCTACCTGCAGGACGCTCGCGATGCCCTGCTGTGGAAGCTTGAGGGGCTGTCGGAGTACGATATTCGCCGCCCCGTGACTCCGACCGGCACCAACCTGTTGGGACTGGTCAAGCACGTGACCAGTGCCGAGGCGGTGTACTTCGGCGAAACCTTCGGACGGCCCTTCGCCGCGCCGGCGCTGTGGATCACAGGCGACGCGGAGCCCAACTCGGACATGTGGGCGACCCCCGACGAGACGCGCGACCGGATCGTCGGGCTGTATCGCGACGTGTGGGCCCACTCGGACGCGACGATCGAGTCGCTCCCCCTCGACGCGCTCGGCCAAGTGCCCTGGGGAAAGCGGGCCGAACTCACGCTCCACCGGATTCTCGTCCACGTGATCGCCGAGACTCAGCGGCACGCCGGACACGCCGACATCGTCCGGGAACTCGTCGACGGGACCGTGGGACTGCGGAACGGGGACGACAACGTGGCCCCCGGCGACTCGGCATGGTGGGAGGCCCATCGGAACCGGCTGGAGCGCGCAGCCCGGGAGGCCGACCGAGGCGCGTAGCTCAGGAAGCCGACGGGGGAGGTGCGGGGAACTGCGCGAGATCGGAAGCAACGACCCGTGCCCTACCGCTTCGCGCTGTTCTCCCCCAGCCTTCGGCCGGGAGGTGCCCCCACGCGCCCCTGTGGTTATCCCACTGCCTCACCTTCGCGCGCCGCCGCTCGTAGCAGCGCGGACTCACGCGCCTCAGCTGCCCCTGACCGGAGCCTGACGATGGATCAGGACGCCGTCGGCGCCGCCTCCGTGGCCGTCGCGGCGGGCGGTCCTAGAGTGCGGGCATGGGAGACGCCGCGTACCAGACCCGTCTTGAGCGCATCCTCGGAGTTCCGCTCGCGGAGGGTGCGGTGCGTCAGTGGCCGCAGAGCGGCGAGCTGATCCGTGGGAGGGGGCGGATCGCGGAGGTGGAGTCGCACTTCGTCGGGCTGAGTCTCGGCGTCGGGAGGCGGCGCACCCTCGGTGACACGCTCGTCGTCGAGTGGAGCGGGGACTACGGCGACGGACGGGTGTACCGGAACGTGTCGATCGCCGAGCTGATCGACGGCGAGGCCGTCCGCGTCACCGACTACTGGGGCGAGCCCTTCACACCGCCCGCGTGGAGACACCCGCTGGCCGAGCGGCTGGACATGGACGAGAGCGTGATCTGGCCCGCCGCCGGCGCCCTCGCGGCCGACTGACGGGGTGTGGCGCGCCCCCTGCTCGAGAGCCGCAGCGTCCGCTGCGGCACACTGTGGTCCGACCCGGGTGCGGCCCGCCGGGTGCGGCGTGATCATGGGCATGGGGCAGGTCCCGTACGGCGAGTGAGGAGGACACGGTGCACGCGGAGGTTCCGGGCCCGGCCGCCGCCGACGCCCTGATCGACGCGGCAGCCGCCGCCCTGGCAACCGGTAGCTCCGACCTGCTGCGCCAGGTGGTCGGATTCGCCCCGGTCGGCCTCGCGCTGCTCGACACGGAGCTGCGCTGGCAGTACGCCAACGCCGCCTTCACCCGGACGACCGGCCTGCAGCCCGCCGACCTGATCGGCAAGCCCGTCGCCGCAACCCCGTTCGCCGCCGCCCTCCGCACCCTCCACCGGGTCCTCGACGACGGGCGACCGCGCGAGCTGGTCACCGAAGGCCCGGCCCACCCGGGCGCCACGCCGGCATCGCCGGGCTTGCGCACCCGCTACCAGCGGCTGGAGATCGGCGGGCGGGTGGCCGGCGTCATCGCCGCCGTCCTGGACATCGCCGAGCCGCAGAAGCAACAGCAGCACGACCTGGAGCAGGCCAACGCCCGCCTGGCCATACTCGACGCGGCGGCCGAACAGATCGGCACCACCCTCGACATCGACACCACCTGCGCCGAGCTGGCGGACTTCGCCGTCCGCAGACTGGCCGAGCTGGTGACCGTGGACCTTCTGCCACCCGACGCGCCGGCCCGCGGCAGTACGAGCGGCGGCGGCACGCACTCCGGCCTGCCGCGCTTGCGCAGGACCGGGCTGGCCCGCACCCCGGAGGTCCGGCTCCGCACCGACGGGCTCGCTCTGCCGGGCGAGTCGGTGCGGTACCGGGAAGGCTCCGCCGTGGCGCGCAGCCTGGAAACGGGCCGGCCGGTGGTCGCGAACCTGCTGTCCGAGGACGAGCTGAGCCGGACGGCCATGGACCACAGGACCCTCGAGGCGTACCGGGCCGCGGGCATTGACTCGGTCCTCGTGGTGCCGCTCGCCGCGCGGGGCCACGTCATCGGCGCGATGGTGCTGGCGCGGGCCCGTGGATCGTCCCCGGGTTTCACCGACGACGAGGTCGTCCTGATCGAGGACCTGGCGGGGCGGGCCGCGATCAGCATCGACAACGCCCGCCGCTACGCCCGGTCGCAGGGCATCGCGCTGGAGCTGCAGCGCGCGCTGCTGGCGGAGCCGGGCAACCCGCACCCCAACCTGGAACTCGCCTCGCGCTACCTCCCGTCCGGCACCAGCTCGGTGGTCGGCGGCGACTGGTACGAGACCGTCAGGCTGCCGTTCGGGCGCACCCTGCTGGTGATGGGGGACGTCATGGGCCACGGCGTCGAGGCGGCCGTCGACATGAGCAACTACCGCTCGATGCTCCGCTACGTGGCCGCCATGGACCTCCCACCGCACCGGATCCTGCGCCAGCTCGACGCCCTGATCTCCGAGGACGAGTCCGCCCGCCCCGCCACCTGCCTGCTCGCGCTCGCCGACCCGGCGCGCAGCCGCTGGACCCTCTCCAGCGCCGGCCACCTGCCGCCCGCACTCATCGCCCCGGACCGTCCCACCGAGCTCATCGACGTCCCCACCGGCCCGCCCCTCGGCACCGGCCTCGGCGGCTACGAACAGGGCACCCGCGAGCTGCTTCCCGGGCAGGTCCTGCTGCTCTACACCGACGGCCTGGTGGAGCGGCGCGACGAGGACATCGACGTCTCCCTCGCCAGACTGGCCGCCCTCCGGCCGCCCACGGCAGGAGATCTGGACGGGCTCCTGGACGCCGTCCTCCACGGGCTCACCCCGCATGCCGCGGAGGACGACATCGCCCTCCTGGCCGCGCGGGTCCGCCCCCGCTGACATCCGGCGGCCCGGGCGCACCCGATCGACGGCCGGCGGACCGGTGCCGGCCGGGTACGCCTCACCGGTGGTTCACCCGGCCGGGTAGGGCACCTGGGAACGGCCCGGTGTCCCGTACGGCACCGGCTGTCGGGTGGTGGGAGGCTGCCGTATGTGTGAGCACGGGCAAGGTGAGTCCGAGGAGCGGAACCTGGTCGACCGCCGGAGCCTGCTCCGGGCGGGGGTGGCGACGGGCGCGGCGACCGCGCTCACGCTGGCGGCGGTGTCACCCACCGCTGCCGCCGACTTGGACGCGACCTCCGTGGTGACGGGCCGTCTGCAGCCGGGCGCCGCCGACTTCGTCTACCTGCCGGTCGAAGTGCCGGATGGTGTACGGGAGATCGCCGTCTCGTACAGCTACGACCGGCCGCCCGTCCCGGCCGGGACGCCGGGCAACTCCTGCGACATCGGGATCTTCGACCAGCACGGTATCCGGCTCGGCGGCCCCGGCTTCCGGGGCTGGTCGGGCGGCTTCCGCAGCGAGTTCGCCATCAGCCGCTCGCAAGCGACCCCCGGCTACCTGCCCGGCCCGGTGCGTCCGGGCACCTGGCACGTGGTGCTCGGCCCTTACCAGGTGGCGCCCCAGGGATTGGACTACCGGGTCGAGGTGACCCTGCGCTTCGGCGAGCCGGGCCCGGACTTCGTGCCGTCCTATCCCCCGGAGCGCGCCCGCGGGCGCGGCCGCGCCTGGTACCGCGGCGACTGCCACCTGCACACGGTGTACTCCGACGGCCGCCGACTCCCCGTGGAGGTCGCCGCGGGGGCCCGGACGGCCGGGCTGGACTTCATCGTCTCGACGGACCACAACACCTCGGCCTCGCACGGTGTCTGGGGCCCCCTGGCCGGGCCCGACCTCCTGATCCTCCCGGGCGAGGAGGTCACCACCCGCAACGGCCACTGGCTCGCTCTCGGCCTGCCGCCGGGCGACTGGATCGACTGGCGCTACCGGTCCCGGGACGACGCGTACCCGCGCTTCTCCCGCCAGGTGCGGCGCGGCGGCGGCCTGGTGGTGCCCGCGCACCCGTACTGCCCGTACATCGGCTGCCAGTGGAAGTTCGGCTACGAGGACGCGGACGCGGTCGAGGTCTGGAACGGCCCCTGGACGTACGACGACGAGTCGGCGGTGGACACCTGGGACGCCCAGCTGGCCGCAGCCGTCCGGCACGGCCGCCGGTGGCTGCCGGCCATCGGCAACAGCGACGCGCACAGCGTCCCGCAGGTGATCGGCGCCCCGCACAACGTGGTCCTGGCCGAGGACCTGACCCGCGACGGCGTCCTCGACGGGATCCGTGCCGGCCGCAGCTGGATCGCCGAGTCCTCCGCCGTGCAGCTCGACCTCACCGCCACCGGCCACGGCCGCCGGGCGGGCATCGGCGAGCGGCTCGCCGTGCCCGCGGACGCACCCGTGGACGTCCGCCTGACCGTGGCCGGCGTGCCCGGCGGCACCGTCCGCCTGCTCACGGACCAGGGCCAGCTGCACCAGGAGTCCCTCCCCGCGGCCGGCTCCGGCACCGTCGTCTGGCGCACCACCGCCTCACTCGCCACCTACGTCCGCGCGGAGGTCCGCCACCCGAAGCCCGACGGCACCCCCGGCAAGGGCAACAGCATGGGCGCCGACCTCCCCTGGGGCCCGATGGCCGCCCTCACCAACCCGGTATTCCTCCACGCCACAGAATGACGTCGCCGTGCCGATGGCGCTGCTCACCGCACTAGGCTTGGCCCAGCTCACCAGGACCTGAATCCGTCGAGGAGGCAGCACATGGACTACGCCAGGATGCGCGCGGTCGCGGACGAGCTCGCCGCTCACGCACCGGAGGACGTCTGGGCGACCGAGATCAGCGGGGACGAGATCATCATGATGATGAGCCCGGCCAACCTGCACGAACTCATCGTCTACCGGCTCGCCAAGCACCTCGACCGCCAACTTGAGCAGTCGACACCCGGGTTGATCGCCCACGGCGGAGCCGACATCGAAGACCCGGAGTCGGGAATCAAGCGGCGCCCTGACGTCATGGTCTTCCCCGAGAGCGCCCTGGAGTCGGGCGAGGCCGTCCACCCGCGGGACGTGACGGCGGTGGTGGAGGTCGTCTCCAAGTCAAACCCGGAGAACGACTACGAGGGCAAGATGCGCGACTACCCCACGATGGGGATCCCGCACTACCTGATCATCGACCCCCGTAACGGCACCGGGCTCGTCCTCTCCGCTCCGCACACCACTCCCGAAGGACGCCGATACAGCACCCGCCGCGATTTCCAGTTCGGCGAGACCGTCCAGCTCGGGGTGTACGACATCGAGACGGCAGAGTTCCCGACCTACTGATCCCCGGGAACGCGTGGGGAACACCGGGTTCGTACGGTGGAGGTACGGAGCGTCGAGGATGAGTGAGGTGTTCACGATGACCGAGCAGAGCAAGTACTTCGCCTCGGGTAACTGGCGGGTGTCCGATGGGAAGGCGGAGGAGTTCGTGGACCGCTGGACGAGGTTTCTGACCTGGACCAAGCAGGCCAACGACGGTTTCGTGTCGGCCAGGCTCATCCGCGACCTGCAGGATCCCGACCACTTCGTGTCGTTCGCGTCCTGGCAGGACCCGGCGAGCATGAAGGCATGGAAGGACAAGCCCGAGTTCGCCGAGCACTTCGGCGGCTGCCGGGCGCTCTGCTCGGACATGCAGGGCGGCGGCTACGAGCTGGTCCGCGCGATCTGACCTCCGGTCGGCGCACGGGCGACGGCCTGGCGGCAGCGCCGCCAGGCCGACTTCCTGTGTCAGCCCACCTCGACCGGGGCGCCCACGAGTGAGCCGTACTCGGTCCAGGAGCCGTCGTAGTTCTTGACCTCCGGGTAGCCGAGCAGCTCGGTCAGCGCGAACCAGGTGTGCGAGGAGCGCTCACCGATCCGGCAGTACGCGATCACCTCGCGGTCGGATGTGATGCCCTTGCCCTCGTAGAGGGTCCGCAGTTCGGCCGCCGACTTGAACGTCCCGTCGTCGTTGGCCGCTTGGGCCCAGGGGATGTTCGCCGCGCCGGGGATGTGGCCGGGCACCTGGGCCTGCTCCTGCGGCAGGTGCGGGGGTGCCAGCTTCTCGCCCCGGAACTCCTCGGGGGACCGCACGTCGACCATGCCCACATCCGTTCCGGCCTTCGCCAGCACCTCGCCGCGAAGGGCGCGGATCTCCGGGCGTTCCGGCCCCGCGATCGTGACGTGGGTGTGCTGGTAGTCCATCACTTCCTGGGTCATCGGACGGCTCTCGAGCTCCCACTTCTTGCGCCCGCCGTCGAGCAGCTTCACCCTGTCGAAGCCGCGCAGCCGAAGGATCCAGTACGCGTACGCCGCGAACCAGTTGTTGTTGCCGCCGTAGAGCACGACGGTGGTGTCGTCCTCCAGGCCCGCCGCGCCGAGCAACCTTTCAAGGGCCGCCCGGTCGAGGTAGTCCCGGCCGACCTCGGTGTGCAGGTCGGTGGTCCAGTTCCAGCCGACCGAACTGGGGATGTGGCTCTTGTCGTACGCCTCGGTGTCCTCGTCCACGTCGACGATCCGCAGTCTGCCGTCGCCCAGGTGGTCGGCCAGCCACTCCGTGCTGACCAGTGTCTCCGGGTGTGCGTAGCCGTTGGTACTCACAACTCTCTCCCTTCTGTCATTTCTGTCATCAGATCCCGTTCTGTCACTTCTGTCATCAGATCCCGTGCGCCGCCGCTGACGACGGCTGTCACGGGGATGCCCGCGCGATCGAGCAGACTGGCCGCAAGGGATGCCCGCCGCCCGCGTCCGCAGACCGTCCACACTTCGCGGTCCCGGGGGATCTCGGCCAGCCGGCCGGGCAGTTCGTCGATCGGGATGGCCAGCGCGCCCGGGACGGTCCCGGGCTCCGTCCGGAAGCGGACGTCCAGAACGCGAGGCCGTGGGTCGGACAGGACCAGGTCGGACACGCCGGCGGCCCGGAACGAGCCGAGCGCGCGGCCGCTGTCCAGCCATCGTGCGATCCCGCCGTCCAGGTATCCCCCGATGTCCTCGTAGCCGATGCGGAGCAGTTGGGTCACCGCCTCGGCCGCCGCCTCGGCGACCGGCTCCGGCAGCACCAGGACCAGCGCCGTTCCGAAGGGAACGACCTGCCCGAGCAGGGTGGCGAAGCCGTCGTCCAGCTCGTTGCAGAGCGAGCCCGGCAGGTGCGCCTCGGCGAAGGACCTGCGGTCGCGCGCGTCGACGACCAGCGCCCCGTACTCGACCAGCCGGGCGACCGCGTCCGGAGTCAGCGGCCGGATGCCCGGCGGACCGCCCAGCACGCGGGGCCCGGCGCGGTTGAGCGGCGCCATGTGCCGGTAGTACGCCGGGTACGGCGGCAGCCCGACGAGCCGCTCGCTGATGAACTGCTCCTCGTCCGCCGCCGCCAGCGCGGGGTTGGTGTGCCGCTGGGCGCCCACGGTCGTCGTCCGGTCGGCGGAGGCCGGGCCGGCCGCGCAGGAACTCCCGGCGCCGTGCGTGGGCAGCACCCGCGTGCCGTCCGGAAGCAGCGCGAGGCGCCGCAGCGAGCGGTACTGCGCCCGGGCGAGACCCTCGGTCCGGTCGGCGCCCGAGAGGTCGGTGCGGCCCGAGCTGCCGACCAGCAGGCTGCCGCCCGTGAACACGGCCTTCGGCGCCAGCTGCGAGTCGCCGAAGACCAGGTACGAGGTGTGCTCGGCGGTGTGCCCGGGCGTCTCCATGGCCCGGACCAGCACGTCGCCGACGGCGATCTCGTCGTCCTCGGCGAGCGGCAGGTGGTCGAAGGCGTACGCCGCGCGGGCCGGCCCGGCCACCGTGGCGCCCGTCGAGGCCCGCACTTCGAGGGCGCCGGAGACGTAGTCGTTGTGCACATGGGTCTCCAGGACGTACCGGATGCGCACGCCCCGCGACTCGCAGGACTCGAGCAGCCCCCAGCAGTCCCGCTGGGGATCGACCAGCGCGGCCTCGTCGCCGCTGACCAGGAGGTAGCTGGTGTCGCCCAGCGGGGTGGTGGTGATGACACCGATCTCGTACTCGTCCATGTCGGCCAACCTGCTCCGTCAGCGTTCCCTGTCCGTTCCCTGGGTCGGCTCAGCGGACCACCACGTCCACGGACGCGGCCGGATTGCACCCGTACCCCTGGGCGTTCCACGGCGTCTGCAGGGGCTGGGTGTCGCCGTCCGCGTCGGTGGCGCGGGCCAGCAGCCGGTGGTCTCCGGGGTGCTTCGCGGCCCAGCGCAGGGACCAGCCCGTCCACGCGTACGGGCCGGTCGGCGGCGAGAGCGTGGCGATGTGCCAGTCGCCGTCGTCCAGCTGCACCTCGACGCGTCGTACGGGCGTGCCGCCGGACCAGGCCCAGCCGTGGACGTCCACCACCGAGCCGCGGGGCACGGTCGTGCCCGGCCCCGGCGTGGTGATCATCGACTTGACCCGGACGGTCGTCACCGGCCCGTCAGGGGTGCCCTTCGAGTCGACGTAGACGTACTCGTCCGTCTGGAAGACGCCGGTGAACGGCCGGGTGACGGCGCGCGCCCCGACCAGCCACTTCACATCGGCCACCCCGTACTGGCCGGGGGCCACCAGTCGCACCGGCGCGCCGTGTTCGGGCGCCAGCGGCTCGCCGTTCATGTGTGTGGCGAGCAGCGTGTCCGGGTGCAGGGCGACGTCGAGCGCAAGGCTGCGTTCGAAGGCGACCTGGCGGCCGTGGGCCTCGCCGGAGTCCGCGCCGGTGAACACGAACTCCACCACGTCAGGGTCCACCCCGGCCCGATCGGCGAACTCGCGGAACGGCACGCCACCGAAGCGGGCGCAGCCCACCGCCCGCTCGCCCCAGGGCAGTCCGGGCGGCCGCGGGGTCATCCGGCTGCGGCCGTTCCCCGCGCACTCCAGCACCACGTCGATCTCCCGCCGCCCCATGGCCAGCAGCTCGTCGTACCCGAGCTCGTACGGCGCCTCCACCGCGCCGCCCAGGCTCAGCCGCCACCGGTGCGGGTCCAGACGCGGCATGCCGAAGTGGTCACGTACGAAGAACGCGCCGACCGGCGTGAGCGGCTGGGTCAGCGCGACCGGTGGCGTCTGGGCGTTGTACGGGTCGGTCGTCATCGTCTCGGGCGACAGGGGAAGAACCGTCCCGGCCATGCCACTCACCTCTCCGTCAGAACATCAGAACGTCAGATCAGTTGGAGCTCGACCGCACGCAGCGGCCGCTTCGCCCCCAGAGCCTCGAAGGTCGCGGCGGCCTCGGCGAGCAGCTCGCGTTCCGTCTCCTGCAGTGCACCGGCCGTCGCCGCCTGCACCTTCGACCGAGCCGCCCAGAACGGCTGCCGGGCCCGTCCGTACAGCTGGGCCGCAGCGAGGTGGCGACGGCGCGCCCCCGCCAGGTCGCCCTGCGCCCCGGCCAGCGCCCCGGCGGCGGACTCGGCCATCGCGCTCCACGCCGAGCTCTGGAACAGGCCGGCCACCCGCTCGGCCGCCCGCGCGTGCTCCGCCGCGCCCGGCCGGTCGCCGAGCGCCGCGAAGGCCTCGGCGGCCACCGGGTAGAGCAGCGCCGCGCAGCTGGGGCACTCGCCGTAGCGTGCGGCAGCGGCCGAGGCCGCCCGTGCCGCCCGCACCGCCTCCGCCGGTTCGCCGCGCTCGACCGCGTCGAAGGCCGCGGTCGCGTAGAGCCGCCCGAAGGCGTGCCGGGCGAGCGGGGAGATCGCCGCGGCCGCCATGCCCTGGCGCAGATGCTCCGCCGCCGCCTCGCTGTCGCCTCGGCCGGCGGCGAGTTCGGCGAGCCGTTGCAGCGGCAGGCCCGTGGAGCGGCCGCCGAGTTCCTCGTAGATCCGGGCGCTGCGCTCCAGGCAACCCGGTGCCTCGTCCCAGCGGCCCTGGAGCAGCAGCGACTCGCCGAGCAGGCACCAGCCGAACGCCTCCGCACGGCGCGCGCCGTGCGTGATCGCCAGGTCCAGGGTGCGCCGGGCGTAGTCCTCGACGCTGTCGTTGAGGCCGTCGCCGTAGAGGTGGTACTCCCCGATGCAACAGTGGATGTCGAAGATCCGCGCCAGCCGCTCGTCCCCGTCGGCGCCCGCGCCGATCCGCTCGATCTCGCTGCGCAGGCCCTCCCGCCATGCCCCGCGCATGTGGTGGACGATGGCCAGCGCCTCGTTCGCCGCCGCCACGTCGTCCGGTGTGCCGTACTGCTCGGCGGCCTCCCTGCTCGCCTCGGCGGCCTGCTGCGCCTCGGCGTAACGGCCCTTCTCCCACAGCCAGTTGGCCCGTACGTACTGCACCCGCCCGGCCTCGGCCCGGTCGGTCGAAACGGCCCGGTCATCCGGCGTCGCGAGCTCCTGCAACTGCCGCTCGGCGGCCTCGGTGTCGTGGTGCGCCAGGTGCGCCGTCGCCGCCTTGCGGTGGAGCCGGACCGCGAGTGGCCCCGGCTCGGCGGCCGCCAGCGCGGAGGTGTACGCGGCGGCGGCCCCGGCCGTGTCGCCCGAGAGCATCCGCAGATCGCCCACCTGCTCCCAGAGGTCGCCGGTGAGCTCCGGCTGGAAGACCTGGCCGGTCAGGATCTGCTCGCGCAGCCGCTCGGCGGCCGGGCCCGGTGCGGCAGTGAACTCACGCTCCAGGGCGGCCCGCAGCCGGTCGTACTCGTGCAGGGCCTCGTGCCGTCGCCCGGCCAGCGCGTACACCCGCATCAGCGCCACGGCGGCCTCCTCGTGCAAGGGGTCGGCCGCCAGGGCCCTGCGCAGCGCGGCGGCCGCACGGTCGACCTCGGCCCGCGCCTCCAGCAGCCGGCCGAGCTCGACCAGCAGGCCGAGGTACTCGGCCCGCAGCGTCTCCTCGCGCTCGACGGCCCACTCGGCGTACCGGTCCTCCGGCAGCAGGTCGCCGCCGTACAGCTCGATCGCCAGGTCGTACGCCGCCGGGTCGGCCGTCCGCCGGGCGAGCAGCGCCGCCGCCTCGAAGGCCTCGACGTCCACCCAGGTCACCGCGCGGCGAAGGCGCAGCTGCTCGCCGGACTCCAGGTAGCGGTAGGTCGCGGCCGGGTCCGGATCCAGCGTGCGCCGGGTCTCATGGAGCACCTTGCGCAGCTGGTTGGCCCCGGCCTCCGGGTCGAGATCCGGCCACAGCGCGTCCAGCACCTGCTCCCGGAGCAGCCGGTGGCCCGGCGCAAGCGCCAGAAGCTTGACCAGGCTCCGTGCCTTCCGGAGCCGCCACTCCCCGTCGGCGATCTCCCGCGGGCCCACCTGCACCCGGAAGCCGCCGAGAAGCTGGATCCGCAGTTCGACCATGCGACACCGCCTGCCCGCCGATATTTCGAATGTACGCCGGTTCTCGGGGGCGGGCCCCGAGAACGGACTCGCGGTGGGGTCGGCTGCGGGCCCGGCGTAAGCCCGGCCTAGGCTATGGGCCGAAGCAAAACGGACGAACCGGACCCCGCGGGTGCCCGATCGTGCGGACGGACGAGGGAAAGCAGGACGCGCCGATGGGCGACGGCATGGCAGGGATGCACCACCACGGGGGCATGGGCACGCTCGGACCGTTCACCCCCTCCTCCGCCCTCACCTGGTCCCCCGACTGGCCGTTCCTGATCGGCTGCCTGGTCGCGCTCGTCCTCTACGGCGCGGGCGCGGTGCGGCTGTGGCGGCGCGGCGACAAGTGGGCGGTCGGCCGGGTGATCGCCTGGGTGCTCGGCCTCGGCTCGATCACGCTGGTGACCTGCACGGGGCTGAACGACTACGGCATGGTGCTGTTCAGCGCGCACATGATGCAGCACATGGTGCTGTCCATGCTCTCCCCCATCCTGCTGCTGCTCGGCGCGCCGATCACGCTCGCGCTGCGCGCGCTGCGCCCGGCCGGCAAGGGCAGCGGCCGGGGGCCGCGCGAGCTGGTGGTGGCGCTGCTGCACAGCCGGTACGTCCGGGTGATCTCGCACCCGGGCTTCACCATCCCGCTCTTCATCGCGAGCCTGTACGCGCTGTACTTCACCCCGCTCTTCGACTTCCTGATGCAGTACAAGGTCGGACACATCGGGATGATGGCGCACTTCCTGGCCGTCGGCCTGCTGTTCTTCTGGCCGATCATGGGCGTCGACCCGGGGCCGCACCGGCCGGGCTTCGTGATGCGGATCATCGAGCTGTTCATGGGGATGCCGTTCCACGCCTTCTTCGGCGTGGCGGTGATGATGGCGACCGGCCAGCTGGTCACCACCTTCAACGCCGCGGTGGCGCCGCCCGGCACCAACCTGCTCAACGACCAGAAGATCGCGGGTGGCATCACCTGGGCCTTCGGCGAGATCCCGACGGCGATCGTGCTGATCGCGCTGACCCTGCAGTGGGCGAAGTCCGAGGAGCGGCAGGCCCGCCGCCAGGACCGGGCCGCCGACCGGGACGGCGACGCCGAGCTGGCGGCGTACAACGAGTACCTCGCCTCGCTGGACAGGCGCGGCCGCAAGATCGCCGACGCGAGCTGAAGCCCCTCTCTCGAAGCTCTCGAAGCCCCGCCTCACCCGAGGCGGGGCTTCGCCGTTGTCCGGGTCAGGCGCGCGCGGCGGGCGGTCAGCCGCGTCCCCGGCGGGCCAGGCCGGCCACCAGGATGTCGAGGCCGAACTCGAAGCGCTCGTCGCCGACGTCCCTGGTCAGGGGGCCGGCCATCGCGGTCACCAGCGGGTAGCGGTCGGCCGGGACGGTCTCGAAGAAGGCCCGGATCCGCTCGGCGTAGTCGTGCGAGTCATCCTCGCCGAGGTGCTGCCGGCTGCTCTCCTCGAAGGCCGTCGCGGTGACGAAGAGCGAGAGCAGGTCCACCCCGTACGCGATCGTCTGCTCGTCCAGCCCACCGGCCCGGAGGATCGCCAGCATCGCCTCGGCGCTGTCGAGGGCGTTCGGGGTGACCGGGACGTTGGCGGCCATCGCGGCGCGGGCCAGGTCGCCGTGGCTGGTGAGTACGGCACGCGCCCGGCGCAGGTGCTCCTTGAGCTGATCCTCCCAGCGGGACGGGTCGGGCGGCTCGACGGCGATCTCGCCGTACACCAGGTCCAGCACCTGCTCCAGCAGCTCCTCCTTGCTGCTGATGTGCGCATAGAGGCTGGCCGCACCCGTACCGAGCTCCTGGGCGACGCGGCGCATGGAGAGGGCGTCGAGCCCCTCGGACTCCACGATGGCGAGCGCCGCCCGGACGATCCGCTCGCGGGTGAGCGGCTGCCGCTTGGAACTCGGCTTCTCGCTCGCCTGCCAGGAATGGGGCCAGCTCGGACGCGGTGCGGCACTCGTCACGGTGGGAACCTCCGGGGTCGTCGACCTCCACAGATTACTTGACACGAACGCCGTTCCTTTGTAGAACACTGTTCGTCGCAAGAAACACCGTTCGTTCGGTCGAACGCCGTTCCAGAAGGGCGCCCGCATGGCGACTCACCTGCTCGAAGCACCACCCGAACCGCAGCTCTACCGCCGGCGCTGGCTCGCACTGGCCGTGATCCTCGTCGTCGAGGCGATGGACCTGCTCGACACCACCATCACCGGCGTCGCCGCGCCGGCCATCCACCGCGAGTTCGGCGGCAGCGAGTCGCAGATCCAGTGGCTCTCGGCCGCGTACACGCTCTCCTTCGCGGTGCTGCTGGTGACCGGGGCCCGCCTCGGCGACATCTACGGGCGCAAGCGCCTGTTCGTCCTCGGCGCGGCCGGCTTCACCCTCGCCTCGGCGCTGTGCGCTGCCGCGGACGGACCCGGCCTGCTGATCACGGCCCGCACCGTCCAGGGCGCCTTCGCCGCGCTGATGATCCCGCAGGGTCTCGGTCTGATCCGGACGATGTTCCCGCCCAAGGAGATGGGCGCCGCCTTCGGCCTCTTCGGCCCTGTGCTCGGCCTCTCCTCGGTGCTCGGGCCGACGCTCGGCGGCTATCTGGTCGACGCCGACTGGTTCGGTACGGGCTGGCGCATGATCTTCCTGGTCAACCTGCCGCTCGGCGCCGTCGCGGTCCTGGCCGGCGCGAAGCTCTTCCCCGCCAACGCGCTCACCCGCGCCGCCGAGGCCGTCCGGCTCGACCTGATCGGCGTGCCGCTGATCAGCACGGCGGCCGTGCTCCTGGTCTTCCCGCTGGTCCAGGGCCGCGACCTCGGCTGGCCCCTGTGGACGTACCTGAGCATGGCCGCCTCCGTGCCGGTCCTGCTGCTCTTCGCCCGCTACCAGCGCTTGGCCCAGCGGCGCGGCGGCTCGCCGCTGGTCGAACCCTCCCTGTTCGGCCGCCGTGCCTTCACCGCCGCACTGGCCACCGGCGTGGTGTTCTTCGGCGCGCTCTCGGGGCTGATGCTGGTCTTCACGCTCTACCTGCAGCTCGGGCTCGGCTGGACGCCGCTGCACTCGGGCCTGACGATGATTCCGCTCTCGCTGGGCATGGCCGGCGGCGCCGTCCTGTCCGGCGCGGTGCTCGGTCCCAAGTACGGGCGGCGGGTGCTGCACGGCGGGCTCGTGGTGGCCGCGCTCGGCGCCCTGGGCGTGTGGGCGACCACCGCGCACTGGGCCGGCTCGCTGACCAGCTGGGAGCTGGCGCCCGCGGTGCTGGTGACCGGCTTCGGCCTGGGCCTGATCATGGCCCCCTTCTTCGACATCGCCCTCGCCGGGGTCGAGGAGCACGAGGTCGGCTCGGCCTCCGGCGTACTGAACGCCGTCCAGCAGCTCGGCGGGTCCGTCGGTGTCGCGGTGCTCGGCACCACCTTCTTCGGCTGGGCCGCCTCCGACGGCTTCCAGCACGCGGCGGGCTGGACGCTCGGGCTCGCGGCGGCCGGCCTGGCCCTGGCCTTCGCCGTGGCCTTCCTCCTGCCCGAGCGCGCCCGGCCACACGAGGAGGCGGCCGCCGGTAGCTGAGGCAGCGGGGCAACCACAGGGGCGGGCGGGAACTGCGCGAGACGGAAGGCAACGACCTGTGCCCTACCGCTTCGCGCAGTTCCTCGCGCCCCTGGGATACCCGATTCTCAGCCGATGCCCTGGCGGTCGGGTGTCAGCGCGAAGCTGCGGTTCTGCGGGTCGGCCACGCTCGCCGCGACCGCCCGCTCCAGCAGGTCCCGTTGGACCAGCAGGGGCGGGCGGCGGTCGTCCTTGGTGATCCGCAGCAGGTCGTCCAGGGCCGCCGCGAGCCGACGGGTGACCTGGGGCTGGGCGGCACCGCAGATCCTGATCTCGGTGAAGGCGAGGTCGATCGCGGACGGCCAGTCCGGCACCGGCTCGACCAGCCGGACCGTGCCGTCGCGGTCCCGGAACTGCAGATCACCGAACGGCAGATCCACCAGCAGGGCGAGCAGCTGATGGATCCGGTCGATCGCCTGGACTGCGGTGGTCGGATCGTTGACCGCCGGCGAGAGCGCCCGGATGGCGATGTCGACCAGCTGGCGGAAGCCGAAACTCAGGTCCTGGTGCATGGTCCGGTCGACGCCCACGTTGAGCGCGGAGGCGATCCGGGCGGCTCGCGGGATGCGGTCACCGGAGACGAGCACGACGGGGGTTCCCGGCGCGATGAAGTCACCGATCCGCGGGACCAGGTGGAGGACGGCGTCGTGCCTGCGCGCCAGCCGGACCAGCCGCCGGATGTCGATGTCCCGCAGCACCCCGGAACGCCCCGCGTACAGCAGGGTCGTCGGGGCCGTCGGCGAGTCCGGGGGTTCGAGGTCGGGTGGCATCAGCCGGTACTGGGCGATGGTCGCGAGCGACTCGGTGGCCACCCGGTCGATCACGTGCGGCACCCGCAGCAGACGCATGGTGGCCTGGACGTACAGCACGAACAGCGCCAGGCTGACGACGACCAGCAGCGTCGCGACCACGCTGGACACGACGGGGACGGAGACGACCTTGGTCGGGTCGGTGGTGTCGTCGTAGCTCAGCTGCACGAGCAGTGCGAAGAGGAAGGTCGCCAGGCAGACCGAGAAGGTGGCCTTGGTGAGCCGACTGCGGACGTACAGGCGCAGAACACGCGGGCTGAACTGACTGGCGGCCATCTGAAGGGCCACCAGGGAGATGCTGAAGACCACGGCGATGAAGGTCAGCATGGCGGAGCTGACGGTGGACACCACGCTCTTCGCGGCGCCGCCGAAGGCCAGCAGGTCCGCCGCCGTCCCCGTCTCCTTGATGGTGAGGGCGACGACCTTCTCGTCGAGCCAGCCCGTCGTGCCCGCGAGGACGACCGCAGCGAGGCAGGCGACCAGCGGCGCCGGCCAGAACGACTCCCGCAGGTGCTCGCGCAGCGGGGACAGCGGGCGGTAGCGAGGGCGGCGAGGCGAGTGAGGGCGGTGGCGCGGCTGGGCCTGGCTGGGGCTCATGATCCAGGCTAGGCCTGCCGGGCGAGGGACCGCACGGGCTGTTGGTCCGGACGCGCCGGCTGGGCAGGGCCTATGGCGCGAGCAGCCGGCGCAGCGTCAGCGCGTCCGGGGCGAGGGCGACGAGCAGCGTGGCCCCGGCTCCCGGGAGGGTGAGCAGGGCCGCTTCGGCCGAGGGGTCGGGTGGGGCCGGTGCGGGGCCGACGGTGAGCAGCTGCCCAGCGGTGCGGTGGCCGCCGAGACCGGCCGGGCCGTCCCAGCCGGGTGCGCCGGGCCCGAGGTCGGTCTGCTGGTCGAGGATCAGCCGCCCGCCCTGACGGACGGTCAGGCGGGAGGTGAGCCTGCCCGGCGGGGCCTGCCGGGCCCAGTCGTGGTGGCGGCCGAGCACCTGCTCCTCGCGGTAGCGCAGCCGGGCCCCGGGGGCCAGGTCGATCCTGGTGGTCATGATCAGGTGACTGCCGGCGGCGGCGACCACGGGTTCGGGAAGCCAGTCGAGCAGGGCCCCCTCCCCCACCGTCAGGTCGAGGTCGTAGCGCGCGGGGGCGCTCTCCCGGCCGGGCAGGCTGATGGTGGCGGCCGCGCTGGTGACGGACAGTTCGGCGCCGGGCTGTACGTCCGCCCGGATGGCCAGGTGGTCACCGCCGAGCGGGGCCGCCATCGAGCCGATGACCACCACCCGGGCCGCCGTCCCCGGGCCCCGGGTGCGGCGCAGCGCGAGCGGGCCGGCCCCGGCCAGGACGGGCAGGGCGGTGCCGCCCCGCCCGTCGGGTGCGGCGGTGATCCGCGCCATGGCGACGAGCGCGCCGGTCACCGCCTCCGCCAGCACGTCCGTCATCGCGTACGCCACGCCGCGAGCCGCTCGCGCACCCAGGCGGCGACGGGCGCGACTCCGTCGGCGGCGGCGAGCGAGCAGAAGACGGTGGGCAGCTCGCCGCGCTGGGCCTTGGCGTCCCGGGCCATCACGTCGAGGTCGGCGCCGACCAGCGGGGCGAGGTCGGTCTTGTTGATGACGAGGAGGTCCGAGGTCGAGACGCCCGGCCCGCCCTTGCGGGGGATCTTGTCCCCGCCGGAGACGTCGATGACGAATATCTGATGGTCCACCAGGCCCCGGCTGAAGGTGGCGGTGAGGTTGTCGCCGCCGGACTCGACCAGGATGAGGTCGAGCGGGCCGAGCGCGTCCTCCAGTTCCTCGACGGCTTCGAGGTTGGCGGAGATGTCGTCCCGGATGGCGGTGTGCGGGCAGCAGCCGGTCTCGACGGCGGTGATCCGCTCGGGCGGCAGGACGGCGTTGCGGAGCAGGAACTCGGCGTCCTCGGTGGTGTAGATGTCGTTGGTGACCACCGCGAGCGAGAGCTCCTCGCGCAGCACCCGGCAGAGCGCGGCGACGGTCGCGGTCTTGCCGGAGCCGACCGGGCCGCCGAGGCCGATGCGCAGCGCACGGTGGTGGCGGGGGTGCTCGGTGTGGGCGTGGTGGATGACGGGGGCGTCGTGGGGGTCGACGTGGTCACGATGCAAAGAGACGCACCTTCCAGGAGCTGTGCTGCTCGGCGTAGATGTCGAGCAGGGGTGCCGAGGCGGCGGGGAGCTCGCCGGCTTCGGCGGCCCGTACGGCGTCGGCGCTGACGGCGTCGAGCTGGGGGGCGAGCCGGGCGAGCTGGGCGGCGACCTCGTACGGGTCGAGGCCGAGCAGCCGGACGCAGGCGGTGGCGGGGCCGTTGACGCTCTCGTACGCGGCGATGGCCGCCGCCTGGGCGGGGGTGAGCCCGGCGGCGTACGCGGTGACGCCGAGGGCGACGCTCTGGTGGGCGCCGCGCGGGTACTGCGCCTTCAGGGTGTCGAGGGCGGGGTGCGGCCAGGCGGCGAGGGCGGCTCGCAGGAGCTGGCGGCCGAGGCGTCGGCTGGTCGCGCGTTGGGCGGGTGACGGGGTGCGGGCATCGGCCGCCTCGTCGAGCTCGGCGAGGTCGCGGCCGGCCGCCGCCGCTGCCGCGAGGGCGGCGGCGGTCAGGCCCGCGGTGTGCAGGCGGCCGGTGAGGAAGGCCGCCATGCTGGCGGTGTCGTGCACCCGGCCGGCCTTGACGGCGGCCTCGGCACCACCGGAGTGGGCGTGGCCGCCGGCCGGGAAGCGCCCGTCGGCGAGCAGCAGGAACGCTGACACTAGAACAGGAAGTACCGCTGGGTGAGCGGCAGTTCGGCGGCAGGGGCGGGGGTGACGGGCTCGCCGTCGATGGTGACGGTGAAGGTGTCGGGGTCGACGTGGACCTCGGGTCGGGTGGTGTTGTTCACCATGTGGTCCTTGGTGACGCCCCGGGTGTTGCGGATGGCCGTGAAGGGCTTGGCGAGGCCGAGCCGCTCGGGCAGCCCGTCCTCGATGGCCGCATGGGCCGTGAAGTTGAGCGAGTTGCGCGCCGGTGCCCGTCCCTTGGCACCGAACATCGGCCGGGGCAGCACGGGCTGCGGGGTCGGGATGGAGGCGTTGGCGTCGCCCATCTGGGCCCAGGCGATCTGGCCGCCCTTGATCACCAGGTCGGGCTTCACGCCGAAGAAGGCCGGCGTCCAGAGGACGAGGTCGGCCAGCTTGCCGGTCTCGACCGAGCCGATCTCGCCGTCCAGGCCCTGGGCGACGGCCGGGTTGATGGTGTATTTGGCGACGTAGCGCCGGGCGCGGTGGTTGTCGGCGCGGCCGTCTCCGGGCAGCGAGCCCCGGCGGGCCTTCATGACGTGCGCGGTCTGCCAGGTCCGCATGACCACCTCGCCGACCCGGCCCATGGCCTGGGAGTCGGAACTTATGATCGAGATCGCGCCCAGGTCGTGCAGGATGTCCTCGGCCGCGATGGTGGACGGGCGGATCCTGGACTCGGCGAAGGCCAGGTCCTCGGGCACGTACGGGCTCAGGTGGTGACAGACCATCAGCATGTCGAGGTGCTCGTCGACGGTGTTGACGGTGTGCGGGCGGGTCGGGTTGGTCGAGCTGGGCAGCACGTTGAGCTCGGAGACCACGGTGATGATGTCCGGCGCGTGACCGCCGCCCGCGCCCTCGGTGTGGTACGCGTGGATCCCGCGCCCGGCGATCGCGGCCAGGGTGTCGGCGACGAAGCCGGCCTCGTTGAGCGTGTCGGTGTGGATGGCCAGCTGGGCGCCGGTCTCCTCGCAGACCCGCAAACAGGCGTCGATCGCGGCGGGGGTGGCCCCCCAGTCCTCGTGGATCTTGAAGCCGAGGGCGCCGCCGCGCAGCTGGTCGTGCATGGCGGCGGTGTTGACGGTGTTGCCCTTGCCGAGCAGGCCGATGTTGAGCGGCAGGTCGTCCATCGCGGCGAACATCCGGGCCAGGTGCCAGCTGCCGGGGGTGATGGTGGTGGCCTTGCTGCCCTCGGCCGGCCCGGTGCCGCCGCCGACGAGGGTGGTGACGCCCGACGACAGCGCCTCGTCCGCGAGCTGCGGGCAGATGAAGTGGACGTGGGCGTCGATCGCCCCGGCCGTGAGGATCTTCCCGTTGCCGGAGATGACCTCGGTCTCCGGGCCGATCACCAGGTCCGGGTGGATGCCGTCCATGGTCTCGGGGTTCCCGGCCTTGCCGAGCGCGGTGATCCGGCCGTCGCGGATGCCGATGTCGGCCTTGACGATGCCCCAGTGGTCGAGCACCACGGCGCCGGTGATCACGGTGTCGGGGGTGCCCTCGGCCCGGCCGGCGCGGGACTGGCCCATCGACTCGCGGATCACCTTGCCGCCGCCGAAGACCGCCTCGTCGCCGCCGGCGCTGCGGTCCTCCTCGATCTCGATCAGCAGATTGGTGTCGGCGAGCCTGATCCTGTCCCCGGCGGTCGGTCCATAGAGCGCGGCGTAACGCTCGCGGGTGACGGTGAGGGCGTGACGGTCAGCGGTCAAGGGGGCCTCCGGTCTCGCCGCGCAGTCCGGCCACCTCGCGGCGGCCGCCGATGGGGATGAGCTCGACCTCGACCGGGATGCCCGGCTCGAAGCGCACGGCGGTGCCCGCCGGGATGTTCAGGCGCAGCCCGTACGCCGCCCGGCGGTCGAACTCCAGACCGGGGTTGGTCTCGGCGAAGTGGTAGTGGGAGCCGACCTGGATCGGCCGATCGGCGGCGTTGACGGCGGTCAGGCGGGTGACGGGGCGTCCGGTGTTGAGGCCGATGTCGCCGTCGCCGTACAGGATCTCGCCGGGTGTCACCGGCAGCCCGCCCGTCACAGGATGGGCCCGTGGACGGTGACCAGCTTGGTACCGTCCGGGAAGGTGGCCTCCACCTGGACGTCCGGGATCATCTCGGGGATGCCGTCCATGACGTCCTCGCGGGTGAGCACGTGCCGTCCCGACTCCATCAGCTCGGCGACGGTGCGCCCGTCACGGGCGCCCTCCAGGACGTGCGAGGTGATCAGCGCGATCGCCTCGGGGTGGTTGAGCCGCAGCCCGCGGGCCCGCCGGGAGCGGGCCACGTCGGCCGCGACGTGGATGAGCAGGCGCTCCTGCTCATGGGGGGTGAGCCTCATCTGCGCGCACCTCGGGGGGAGTTCAGAGGGCGCGGACACAGCACTGTGCCGCGGGTGGCCTCCGGTGCGCGGCTTGCCTGGGGGACGGGTGGGGATGCGCGGGCAGCGCCGCCCGTCGCGACCGCCCTCCGGCCCGCACGCGGGAGGATTCGATCTCGTGCCCGACACCGTAGCCGACGAACCGTCCCTGCCGTCAGGGGGTCCGCCCCGCGTGTCGGGTCGTACGGGGCGGACCGGCCGTCAGCGGTCCCACCGCGGGTCGAGCGCGACCGCCTTCAGCTCCTCCCGGCTCGGCACGGGCGTCGGCCAGCTCTGCGGGCCCACGGCGGGCGCCGTGTTGCTCGCGGTCACCACCACGCGGCGGCCGTTCGGGCGAAGGGTGTCCACCCTCCACTCATCGATGTGACCCTCCGGGAGCGTCCCCTTCTCCGTGATCTGCACAAGGGTTCCGTCGGGACGGGTCTCGGCCCGGCAGCCGGTGTTGGCCTGATGGACGTCCTGACAGGCCATGTGGCCGGCCAAGGAGCTGGTCATACCGTCCTCGATTCTCAGCTCCACCATGCTCTGGCCATGACCGTCGACGTAGGACAGCCGGACGTTGCTCAGGTTGTCGGAGGCCTCCGAGACCGTTCCGCGCTTGGGCATCATCGACACCAGCAGGTCCTTCCGGTAGGCGGTGGACCCGATCTTCGACGGGTCGGCGAAGGGTGTGAGGGACGGGCTCGGCGGGGCGGCCGGGTTCGCCTTCGACGTTGTGGCGGTGTACGGGCCGAGCACCCCCAGGCCGACGAACAGCCCGCCGGCGACCAGCACCGCGGCAGCACCGAGCTGCGCGTTGCGCGCCCGGCGCAGGCGCCTGCCTCGGGCCGTGGCCCGCAGGACCAGGTCGGAGGGGGGTGGGGCGAACTGCGCGACGGCGTGGCTCATGGCGTCGGGCATCCGCTGTTCGAAGTTCTCGTCCGAGGACATGGGTGTTCTCCGTTCGTTCGGAGCGTCGCGGTGGGGCGAGTGGGTGTGGGAAGCCGGTGCGGCTACGAGGCGGTGAGCTCGGCCAACTCGTCGCCGAGCACGGTGCGCAGCCGCTGCAGGGCACGCAGGCTCTGGGTCCGGACGGTGCCCGGCGTGAGCTTCAGGATCGCCGCGGTCTCCTCGACCGATCGGTCCTCCCAGTAGCGCAGCACCAGGACGGCGCGGTCCTTGGCTCTCAGCTGTGCCAGCCCGTCCAGCAGCGTCAGGCGCAGCTCGGCGTCGTCGGCGCGGCCGGCCTGCTCGGGGAGCTGGTCGCTGGGCCGTTCGCCGGAGCTGCGACGGCGGCGCTGCGAGAGGTACGTGCGGACCAGGACCTTGTGCGCGTACGCCACCGGTGACGCGGTGCGGTCGATGCGCCGCCAGGAGCGGTACATCTTGGCGAGCGTCTCCTGGACCAGGTCCTCCGCCAAGTGCCAGTCACCGGTCAGCAGGCAGGCGGTGCGGAAGAGATGCCCGCTGCGCGCTGTGGCGAACTCCAGGTAGTCCGCGGGTGCTTCCCCCACCGAGATGTGTCCTTCCGTGATCCGATTTCTTCCCTATGCACGCGGGGAACCACCCCCCGCGTTACAGGTCGACCCGAAGGAATCCGTGCGACCTTAGCCGGGGTGAGGATTGACGGCCGATCGGGGGTCCCTTTCGTGATGGTCTGTCACGAAATACGTCGTCGGTGGCTATGCTCCGGGGACCCAGGATGAGGTGATGGTGGATGAAGTTCGGGATCTCGACGTTCGTCACCGACGAAGGCATCAAGCCGACCGTGCTCGGGCCCGCGCTGGAGGAGCGCGGCTTCGACTCGCTGTTCCTCGCGGAGCACACCCACATCCCGGTCAGCAGGGAGACGCCGTACTGGGCGGGTGGCGAGCTCCCGCGCATGTACTACCGCACGCTCGATCCCTTCGTGACCCTGGCCGCCATCGCCCCGGTCACCACCACCCTGCTGCTGGGCACCGGCATCACCCAGGTCATCCAGCGGGACCCGATCATCACCGCGAAGGAGGTGGCCAGCATCGACCTGATCTCCGGGGGCCGGGCCGTCCTCGGTGTAGGCGCCGGCTGGAATCTGGAGGAGGTCCGCAACCACGGCACGGATCCGCACACCCGAGGCAGACTGATGGACGAGCGCATCCGAGCCGTCATCGAGCTGTGGACGAAGGACGAGGCCGAGTTCCACGGCGATCTCGTGAACATCGAACGCTCCTACTGCTGGCCCAAGCCGGTGCAGAAGCCCCATCCGCCGATCTACGTCGGCGGCGACGCCCCGCGCACCTTCGAGCGGGTGGCCGAGTACGGCGCGGCCTGGCTGCCCACAGGTATTCCGCCGGAGCAACTGGGGCCGAAGGTCGAGAAGCTACGGGAGGTCGCCGGGCCCGACACGCCCGTGGTGGTGTACGGGGCCGGCCACAAGCCGGAGGCGGTGGAGACCTACGCGCGGATCGGCGTCGACCGCGTGCTCTTCTACCTGCCCACCCAGCCGAAGAGCGAGACCCTGCGCGCCCTCGACAGGATGGCCGATGTCGCCTCGGCGTACCGCTGACGCCGTGCCGGACATGGCCGTCGAGGAGGCCCGGCGGCGCTTCGCACTCGCCCGGGTGGCCCGCCTCGCCACCGTCGGCAGCGACGGGCGGCCCCACCTGGTCCCGGTGACCTTCGCCGGGAGCTTCACCGAGGCCGGCGACACGGTGGTGACCGCCGTCGACCACAAACCCAAACGGTCACCTCAACTGAAGCGGCTCCGCAACATCGCGGCCCACCCGGCCGTCTGCCTCCTGGTGGACGAGTACGACGAGCAGTGGGAACGGCTGTGGTGGGTACGCGCCGACGGTGACGCCCGAGTCGTGCCGCCGCCCGTCGCGGGTGGCCCGGCGGCCTCTCCCGACCATCACGAAGCGATCGAACTCCTGCGGCGGAAGTACCCGCAGTACGGCCCGCGGCCGCCGGAAGGGAGCGTCGTCCTGATCACCGTCCGGGCCTGGCGGGGCTGGAGTGCGCTGCCAGGCCCCTGAACTGAGGCCGCCTCAGGCTCCGGCGGCGGCCGCGAGGAGCGCGAAGGTGCTTCCCGCGTGGTGGATCTCGCCTCGCAGCACCATCGCGACCGCCTCCTCGAAGGGAAGCCACGACACCTCGAGGTCGGCCTCGGTCGGCTCCAGGTGCGCGGGTCCGTGGATCAGCCCGCTCGCCCGGAAGACGTGATCGCGGTGGTTGGTGGCGCTGTCCGCCCCGTGGACCACACCCAGCAGCTCCCAGGTGCGGGCGGTGGCCCCCGTCTCCTCGGCCAGCTCCCGTCGCGCGGCGTCCTCGGGCCCCTGGTCCCCGGCATCGATCGCGCCGCCGGGCAGCCGCCACTGGAACCCGCCGTGGGTGTAGATCCACTGCGACGTCACGGCGACCAGCCCGCCGCCGTCCACCGCGAGCACCGTGACCGAGCCCGGCAGCACGACGTGGTCGTAGTACCCGACGGAGCCGTCCGGCCGCACCACCTCGTCCTGCCGGACCTCGATCCACCGCGTCACGTGAACCGGGCGGCTCGTACGCCGCTCCCACGGGGCCCGCTGGTGGCCGGCACGCCTCGAAGCCATCGCCGTCGCCCATCCTTCCGTCGGAATCAGCCGCTGTGGACCCGTGACGCGCGGCCGTTCCAGTCGTTGGCCCCGGTATGAAGAAGCGCAGCATGCTCGCCGTCGCGTCCCTCGCCGCCGGTGTGGTCGCGTCCCTGACCGCCCCCAGTGCCCACGCGGGCGTCGTCGACAGCAGCCTCAACAACGTCAAGACGCTGACCCAGACCGACGTCCAGGCTCCGCTGTCGGCGAGTGACAGCACCGTCACGGACACCGCCGGCCCGCACACCAACCGCTAGTCGACGAAGAAGCTGTCGTGGCGGACGAGGAATTCGGTGAACTCCTCGCCGCCACGCCGGGCCATCTCGGCGACCTGCTCGAAGTACTCCTCCCGCGGCGCGCCCGGGGAGAAGAGCAGGAGCATCGATGCGGGCTCCTCCGACTCGTTCCTGAACGCGTGCAGCCCGCCCACCGGTACGTACAGGAAGTCCCCCTGACGTCCGGTGGTCCAGTGGTCACCGTCGAACAGCCGCACCTCGCCGGACAGTACGAAGAAGGACTCCGAGATCGACCGGTGGAAGTGAGTCGCCGGGCCGGGCGATTTGGGGCCCAGGTCCACCTTGTACAGCCCGAACTCACCGCCCGTGGTCGCGTGGGTGGCCAGGTAGTGGGTTCGGTTGCCCGAAGGGGAGCTCAGCTCGGGTTCGGTGTCAGCGGGCCTGAACACCGCCTTGATCTCGCCCTTTTCTCCAAGGTAGCGGGGCTCCGGATACGACATCGTCAACTCCTCTGAATGGCCGTCAGAGCATTGTGTCCCGGCGGCCGCCAGGAGTCATCAGCTTTCAGGACCGGCTCGGGTTACCCGCCACGCGATCCACGTTCCTGTCCTCAGGGAGCTCGAGTACCGCCACCAGGCGGTGCATGACGGCCGGCGGCAGGGCCGGGTTGGCGGCGGCCTCGTGGGCGAGTTCCTCGTCGTCGAGGAGTTCGATGAGCCGCCGCAGCGGCAGGCGCGGGTGCCGGGCGGCGTCGGCCCGTACCTCCGGGGCGGGGTCGGTGGACAGCCGGTCCACGGTGTCCGGAGGGGTCTGCAGGTCGAGGAGGGCGAGTCGTCGGACCATCGGGTGCGCGGCCTCGGCGTAGTCGGCCAGGTCCGAGGTGGGGAAGTTCGGACGGGTCGTCAGGCGCCACCGCTGGTTGCCGGTGTGTTCCAGGAAGCGTGGTGGCCGATCCCAGCGAGCGTCATCGGCTCAGGGGATCGTCCGAGTGGGGCGGTGAGCCGAAACGTGCCAGGCAGTGCCAGACTTTCTTGAGGTCCTGCTGGTCGTGGCGGCCCGTACGGGCGGCGTCCCCGATGATCCGAGGGTCGAGCCGGCCGTCCGCCGCGATCTCGGCGCCCAGGTCGACGTACTCCTGCCCGCGGTACTCCGGGTGGCGTCGCAGCTCCGCAACAGTGAGCCGGAATCCGGCGTGCCACTCGACGGGGCACGGAAGCAGGCGGGCCGCAGCCTCGACTGGCGTGCCGCGATAGCTGGGGTCTAGGACCAAGGCCTCGACGTGGCGGTCGAGCCTGACCGGTCCGTGTATCTGCGCCTCGATGTGGCCGTCCAGGGCGTCGTGGCCGTCCACCTCCGCCGCCTCGATCAGCGAGAAGCGGTGCGCGACGCCGAAGTCCGATGGTTCGGCCGAGCTGTCCGGGTAGCAGAAGGTCGCTCGTGGGAGGGTCTCGGCGGTCAGCCTGAAGTGTGCGGAACCGAACCGCGGTGCCCCGCCGGCGGGCGCTCGCCGGTAGTTCAGCGCGCCGTAGACGGGACGCTCCTGAACGGGCGCGTCGTCATACGCGCCGCCGAAGATCCGGCTCTCCCAGCGCCATCGGTCACCGCCGGGGTAGGCGGTCAGGCCCCCGTTGCTGGTCCCAGTCACGAACTGCGAGTGGTAGACGCCGTCCTCGGCCAGCTTGAGCAGGATCAGCCGGTCGCCCGCCAGGCGGTCGGGGTGGAGGTTCATTGTCAGCCGCAGCCCGGGGTCGAGCGGCCCACCTGAGGACTGGGACTCGACGTGGCGCAGCGCTCGCTCCTGCGGCGATCGGGACAGGTCGGCACTCACCCGCGCAGTGTGCCCGAAGGCCGTCCGCCTCTGCACATGGTTTGATCCGCCTGCGCGTTCGGTATCCGCCGAAAATGCGGGAGCCTCGGACGTTCCCCGTCGGTAGGGTCGACGGCCATGCGAATCCTTGTGCTTGGCGGTACGTCATTCGTGGGCCGCGCGATCGTGGAGGACGCCGTCCGCACCGGGGCCGAGGTGACCCTGTTCGGCCGGGGGAAGACCGGGACGGATCTGTTCCCCGAGCTGACCCGCCTGATCGGTGACCGGGACACCGGCGACTACGCGGCGCTGCGCGAGGGCAGCTGGGACGCCGTCGTGGACCTCAGCGGCTACGTCCCGCACCATGTCGGGCAGGCGATGGACGCGTTGGGCGACCGGGTCGGCCGGTACCTGTTCATCTCCAGCCATGCGGTGTACGCGCAGACGGGTGTGGAGCCGGGCTCGGACGAGGACACGCCGCGCCGCGAGCCCGTACGGAACGTCCGGACTCACGAGGAGCTCGACGACTCCACCTACGGCCCGGCCAAGGTGGCCTGCGAGGACGATGTGCTGGCCCGGTACGGCTCGCGGGCGACGATCGTGCGGCCGGGGAAGGTCGCCGGGCCGCACGACCCTTCGGAGATGTTCACGTACTGGGTGCGCCGGGCCGCGCAGGGCGGGCGGGTGGCGCTTCCGGCCGACCCCGGGCAGCCGGTGCAGATCATCGACTCGCGCGACCTCGCCCGTCTGGTGGTGCAGCTGCTCGTGGACGATCGCCCCGGCGCGTTCCACGCGGTGGGACCGGCCGAGCCGACCACGCTCGGCGGGCTCATCGAGACCTGCGCGAAGGTGGCGGGCACCGAGGTCGAGATCGTCCGGGTGACTCCCGAGACGCTCCCCCCGCTGTTTCCCCTCGTACGGGCCGACTGGCCGACCCAGCAGCGCAGTTCGGCGCGGGCCCGCGCGGCGGGCATGCCCGCGACCCCGCTGGAGGTGACGGCGGCCGATGTCCTGGCCTGGGACCGCGAACGTGGCGAGCCGCCACTGGGGCGCGGCTTCTCGTCCGAGGAGGAGCAGGCGCTGCTGGCGCAGCACGACGGCGGGCGTTCCCGGTAGAGGCCCTTGGGACTGGTGGGCTCGCATGTTGAGGTGTCGCGTATTCCTGGACGCCCATGGGACCTTGTTGCTCTGCGTCAACAGTCGATGGGGGTCGGGACCGGTACTGAAAGGCGGTGCGCCGGCGATTGCCAGGCCTTGCAGGAGGTGGAAGACGTTGGGGCGGAGCCAGATCAGCCTGCTGTTCGGGCGGTCGAGCTCCTGAAGGAGGTCCACGAGGGGCTCCAGCGGGGGTGGACCTGGCCGGTCCCGTCGTCAAGGAGGTCGGCGAGCCGGTCAGCCAGGGTGCAGCGTTCGCAGAGCCGACGGCCGAGCAGCATCCCCTCGAAGCCGCAGCGGTCACAGAAGAAGTCGCGGCTGATCCCCGCGCAGTCGCGCCAGACCGGGACGCCGTTCGGATCGCGGCCGGGCAGCAGCCGGTCGGTGCCGCAGCCCTGACAGCGGCCCCGGACGCGCATTGGCGCGCTCGTAGCAGGTGCAGCAGATCGGCCCGTCGGACCACTCGGCCGACTTCGCCCTCGTCGGCCACAGCGCGATCAGGGGTTCGGCCGGTATTCCTCCAGGATTGCTAAGGATTGATCTTGGGTTCGGGCCCTGGTTGATTGGACGCTGCGGGCCTTCCGCTGCCGCTGACGAGTCATCGGCGTTCCCCCCCCTCGCGATACACATCGGAGTGGGGCGCATGCGGTCGTCGGATGCTTGCGCGATACGTTCACGCCTCTGCGCCCAGGTTGCTCCGTGGCGTACACGCCACTCAACGAGTGTGACTGCCATCATGGCAACGGCAGCCGTATCGGCCCCTCTGGTGCGGTAGCAGCCACCGCCCATTGATTCGTCTGAATTCATTCGTCCCGCAACGGAAAGGCGATCGCGTCGTGTACATGATGCGCGAGGTGTACAGAGCCGAACGAGGGAAAGCGCCGGAGATCGTGGCGGCGTTCAAGACCCTCACCAAGGTCTTTGAAGAAGCCGGGTATACGAATCGGCGCATCTACGTCGACTACGCCGGCCCCATGGACACGGTCGTGTGCCAATGGGAATTCGACAGCCTCGACCAGTACCTCACCATGGAACGAGGGTTCTTCGTGAATCCGGACGAGAACACGCAGTCGCTGATCAACACGCTGAACAGCAACGCGACATCCGGCCACAAGGAGATCTACGAGGTCATCCAGTAGCAGTCGGGCGCCCGCTTGGTGCATTGCGGCAGACCCGCGGGCCGCCCCCGGCCTGCCGCTCGGCCAGCAGCCGCCGTACTGCTCGGGCGGGACCCGCAGAACGTACCGATCCGCCGCAGCCCCGACCCCTCATCCGAGCCATCGCCTCCACCCGGGCCTCGTCCAAAACGCCCACCAGCGCGCTCTGCTGCTCCTCCAGCAAACCGCATCCGCGGTGCCGGGGCCAGCCCGTCCAGCTGCTGACAGAAGCGCTCCACATCCGAGCGCAGAAAGACGCTCGGCGTTCCGGCTCGCCTTCGGCCTCGTCTGCGTGCACCGCCGCGTTCCAGTCGTGGACCACCTGGACCGGGTGCGTGCCGAACAGGCGCAGGCACTCCTCCGCCCACCCGTAGGCCGGATTGGTCAGGACGTCGCAGAACTGCCGTACAGAGCCCTGGTAGTTGCGAAGGGTGGAGCGGACGCAGCCGTGGACCGAGCGCAGATCCGCCGACCACTCGTCGACGTGCTGCGGCAGCGAGGAGAACCCGATCTTGCGCCCGCGTAGCTCGCCGACCATGTTGACCAGGTGCTTCAGCGAGCGGCCGTAGCGGTCGAGCGAGGGGACCACCAGGGTGTCGCCCTGGCGAGGAAGGCGTGACATGCCGTCAGCTCGGTGCGCTCGGCGGGCTCTGCGACCAGGGTTCGAACTGGTCCGGCTCAAGTGGCGTGCTCACGCCCGGAGCAGTGTTCACTCGGCGCGCGTCTGCGGGTGTCGGAACGTGATGACTTTGCGGCCCAGGGGGTCGTCTCTTGTCATAACTGGTTTGCAATGCAAAGCTGACTGCATGACAGACGCATCGGTGCCCTCGCCGGACACCCCCCAACAAGTCCTCGCCGGCCTTGGTGACTTGACCCGCCGAGTCCGTTCCGCCCAGCGCGGCGCCTGGTTTCCCCTCCTGCTGCTCGGTGCGCTCACGCTGGGCGGGATCCTGGTCAGCCGCTTCACCTTCAAGGTCGAGACCGTGCCCTGCACGGCGACCGACCCTGCGGCAGGCACCGGCTGCACCCTGGTTACGCAGGGCTCGCCGGTCTATTGGCCCATCGGGCTCGCCCTCGCCTACGCCGCGACGGCGTTCTTCTACATCCGCCGCTCCCGCAACCGCGGCGTCGGCACCCCGGTCCGGCCGTACATCCTCACCGGGATCGTCCTGGTCGGCCTGGTGACCGCCACCGCGATCTGGAGCCTCCGCCACGGGATGCCGCAGCCCGGCGAACAGCTCGACTTCTGGGGCCTGCGCCTGGACCCCACGTCCGGGGTGGCGATGTTCCTCCATCGACTCGCCGGGAACGCCGCAGCCGTCGGGCTGCCCCTGCTCGTGCTGTCCTGGGTGGAACGCAGCCGCGCCCTGCTGCTGCTCACCGCGGTGTACCTGGCCATCGAGCTGGTGCCGCTCACCACCGGCTGGTCGGGGATCCCGTTCACCTCGCCCTGGTCCGCCGTGCCCCGCTTCGGCGTACCCGGTGTGCTGCTCCTGCTAGGCGCCCTCGGTTTCGGTCTGGCCGAACTGTCCCGTCGGCGCGACGTCTCATGACCGATCAGCCCGACCCGCACCCCGTCACCGGCCTGGACGACGTGGTCCACCAGCGCGTCCGCCTCGGCATCCTCACCGTCGCCCACCAGGCGCGCCGGGTCGAGTTCGGCTTCCTGCGCACGGCGCTCGGACTCACCGCCGGAAATCTCAGCCAGCACCTGGCCGTCCTGGAGAAGGCCGGACTGGTCGACATCGAGAAGGGCTACGAGGGCAAACGCGCCCGCACCTGGCTCTCCCTCACCCCGGCCGGCGACCGCGCCCTGCAGGACGAGGTCACCCACCTCAAGCGACTCATCCACCAGATCGAACAAGGCAGCTCAGCCCCGGAGTCCTGATCCGGACTCCTGCACACCGTGGTGAGCCGTGAGCGGCTCCCGCTGACGTCCGGCGAACCCGGACAGCACGCCGAACACCGTCCAAGAAGCCAGGGGAGGACACGTGACCATCACACCGGTCGCCAAGACGGACCTGACGCGCCGTCGCATGCTCGCAGCCGCACTGGCCGCAGGGGTTGGGGCCGCCGTACCGATCGATGCAGCGCGCCACGCGTGGGCGGCTCCGACCGCCCCCGGCTCGTCGCAACTCACGCTGCCCGTGCCCACCGGGCCGCACCCGGTGGGCGTGGTGCTGCTCCACCTCCTCGACACCTCACGTGTCACGGGCGGCGGTTCGGGTGTTCGTCCCATCGGTGGGTCGGCCATGCCCGGCGGATCAGGCTAAGCACCGTGATGATGGTGTCGGTGAGATCGAAGAACGCATCGATGACGGTGGCGCGGCGCTCGTAGCAGCGGGCGAGGCGGTGGAGGCGTTCTGCCAGCCGTGGGTGCGTTCGACGTACCACCTCTGACTTGCCTGGATCGGCGCCTTCTCGCCCTTGCGCGCGATGTGGCCGTGCAGGCCGCGTTCGTCGAGCAGGGCGCGGGTCCTGTCCGAGTCGTAGCCGGCGTCCAGGTGCACGGTGCGGCCTGCATCTGCATGGGCGGACAGATCGCCGGCGGCGGTGTTCTACATGTCCGCGCAGACCTGCATCATCAAGGACGGACCCAACCGCGACTTCTACCTCAAGAGGCGCGCCGAGGGCTGCCGCCACGTCCAAGCGCTCATCGCTTTGGCATGCCGGAGGGTCAACGTGCTCCGGGCTCTCCTGCGCGACGGGCGGCAGTTCACGCCATCCGAGCCGGTTCCGCAGGCAGCTTGACTCGGCCATTGAGCCTTTTCGGCGTTGCCGCTCGAGGGTGAGGACGGCCTTGGCGGCTGACGTCAGCCAGTTCGGGCTGCAGCGGGCGTGGCGGAAGATCTGCCGGCACTTGACCGTGGCCACGCCTCGTTCGACGGGAAAGCGGAGTCGGGCGTGGACCCGGTTCAGCGGCAGATGCTCGCAGGCTGACGACTCGTCAAGTGTTCGAACCCCGACTCATATGGGTGCCCACCTTCGACCGACCGAATGATTTTCACACCCCACGCCGTCAGCACACCGCGCAGCAGCCCCGCCCCCGGAGTCCGTACACCTACCATGCGCCGTGAGCGCCCTGCAAAACGGGGCTTCCGACTCCAGAAACGGCTGGACGAATGAGATCAAGGATCCGTGGTCGGCTTCGGGCCTGGGCCACCGTCGGCGTCACCCTCGCGGTCGTGGCAGGTACAGCCGCCGCCGCACCTGCGGAGAGCCCTCACAGCGACCTCGGGCCCGACATCACGGCGATCATGAACAAGCCCGCGTACGAGAACGCGCAGTGGGGTCTGCTGGAGATCGACCCGGAGAACGGGCGGGTCGTCCACTCCATGTACCCCAACCAGTTCTTCATGCCGGGTTCGACCATCAAGCTCATCACCATCTCCGGTGCCTGGCACGCCCTCGGCCCGGACCACCGCTTCACCACGCCGGTGAACGCGATCGGCCACCTCAACGGGTCGACCCTCACCGGGAACCTGGCGCTCGTCGCCCAGGGCGACCTCACCATGGGCGGCCGGACCAAGCCGGACGGGTCGGTCGACTTCACCCCCATCGACCACACCTATGCCGACGACATCCCGGGCGCCACCCTCACGCCGGAGGACCCGCTCGCCGGCCTGGACCAGATCGCCCACCAGGTCCGCGACTCGGGCATCACCACGGTCGACGGCGATGTCGTCATCGACCCGCGGCTGTTCACGCCCCCGTCGATCAGCCCCCAGCCGACACCGCTCATCATCAACGACAACCTCATCGACCTGCTGACCACGCCGACCTCCCCCGGGCAGGCCGCCCAGCTGAGCTGGCGCCCGCAGGTCGCGCCGTACCAGGTCACCTCCAACGTCCAGACGGTGGCCGCCGGTGGCACCACCGACATCCAGGTCACCGCGTCCTCCGACGGCACGAGGATCACGCTCTCCGGAACGATCGCCGCCGACGCCAAGCCCGCCCTGAAGATCTCCCAGATCCAGGACCCCAACGCATTCGGGCGCACGGCCCTGATCGAGGCACTGGGCCGCGCCGGGGTGACCGTCACCGCCCCGCCGACCGGGCCCAACCCGGACAGTACGCTGCCCGCCTCGTACACCGGTGATCCCCAGGTGGCCGCCTTCGTCTCGCCGCCGTACCACGAGTACGCCAAGCTGATCCTGAATGTCAGCCACAACCTCGGCGCCAACCTGGCCCTGTGCAACATGGCCGTGAGCCGCGGCAGCAACAACTGCTTCGACGGCTTCCCGGTCATCCACGACTTCCTCACCAAGACCGCGAACGTCGACCCGACTCAGTTCCAGATGGCGGACGGACGCGGCGATGTTCCCGTCGACCGCGTCACGCCCGCCGGGCTCAACCAGCTGCTCGCATACTGGCTGCGCACCCCCGACGCGGACGCCTTCCGCACCTCACTGCCGATCCTCGGCGTGTCCGGCACGGGCGCTCTCTTCTGCACCACCGACTGCCCGGCCAAGGGCAAGGTCTTCGCCAAGCCCGGCACCATCATCGGCTTCGACCAGCTCAACCAGCAGCTCGCGATCAACGCGCAGACGTATGCGGGCTACCTGGAGGCGGACGACGGCCACCTCTACACCTTCTTCGTCGGCGTCAACGGCGCGGCGGCACCGGACATCCAGGGGTTCTTCGACGTCAACGACGACGTCGACGAGATCGCCGTCATCCTCCAGCAAGAGGCATGCGCGGAACACGGCGCCGGCCGCCCGCGCCACAAGGCCGTCACGTCCGCGAAAAGGCCTCTCTCCCGGATCATTCGTCCGTAACGCGATCAGTACGAGCTCTTCAGGGAGGACACCGATCGGGCGACGGCCGGGCGATCGGTGTGAGGGAAGAACGAACGAGGCTCCCGGGCGGTTGAGCGAGATGTCTCACGTCTCAACCAACCAGCCAGGGAGCCTCGTTGGTCACAGACCCTGCCGCACGCGCTCGTGGAGGGGGCCGCCAAGGCCGTCCTCGCCCTCGGGCTTCAACTCTGAAAAGGCTCATTGAAACTCGCCGGTCTCACGGGCCGTAGAGGCGGAGGGGTCAGGCCCGGTGCGCCGTCCTCCTCGGGCTGGTCACCTTGGTCGTCGTGGTGGTCAGGCGGGCCGGGGCCCGGCGTCCGACGGCGGCTCAAAGCTCCTGAGGGGGCCGCCGGTTACCCGGAGCTTTCCGCAGGGTTCGGCAGCAGGACACCGTCACGGCTTCCTACGCTCCTAGGGTGCGGATGGCATGCACACACACCCACGAGCCGGGAGAGCCCATGACGGAGAACTCGCGCCGCTGGTTCCTGCGTACGAGTGGAGCGGTCGGCCTCGGCGCCGCCGCCCTGAGCACCGCGGCGGTGCCGGAGGCGTTCGCCGACGCGCCCGCCGAGAGCACGGGAACGCGTCCGCCGGTACGGACGGGGACGGGTCTCGACCGGCTGCCGCACCCGCTGGTGATCGGCCACCGCGGTGCCAGCGGCTACCGCCCCGAGCACACCCTGGGCTCGTACGAGCTGGCGCTGGAGCTGGGCGCCGACGTGATCGAGCAGGACCTGGTGCCCACCAAGGACGGACAGCTGGTCGTCCGGCACGAGAACAACATCGCCGAGACCACGGATGTGGCGAACCACCCGGAGTTCGCCGACCGCAGGACCACGAAGACCGTGGACGGCCAGCAGCTCACCGGCTGGTTCACCGAGGACTTCACGCTCGCCGAGCTGCGCACCCTGCGCGCGAAGGAGCGGCTGCCGCAGCAGCGCCAGCGCAACACCCTCTACGACGGCCGCTGGCCGATCCCGACCTTCCGCGAGGTCACGGAGTTCGCCGAGCGCCGCTCGCGCACGCTCGGGCGCGAGGTGTGGCTGTACGTCGAGACCAAGCACCCGAGTTACTTCCGCTCGATCGGACTGCCGCTGGAGGAGCGGCTGGCCGCCGAGCTGCGCCGGGCCGGGCTGGCCGGCCGACGGGGGCGGGCGATCCTGCAGTCCTTCGAGCCGAGCAGCCTGCAGCGCCTCGCCGCCCTGGTCGAGAATCCGCGCATCCAGCTGCTCGGTGACCGGACGACCCGCCCGTACGACTTCGTCCTCGCCGGGGACACCCGCACGGTCGCCGACCTGGTCACGCCCGCCGGGCTGCGGTGGATCGCGGGGTACGCCCACGGCATCGGGCCGACCACCCAGCTGATCGCCCCGACCGACCCGGCCACCGGCAAGCTGCAGCCGGTGACCAGCCTGGTGCCCGACGCCCACGCGAGCGGCCTGGTGCTGCACCCGTACACCGTCCGCAACGAGAACGGCTTCCTGCCCGCCGACTTCCGGCACGGCACCGACCCGGCGGCGTACGGGGACGCGATCGGCTGGGCGCGGTTCCTGTACGAGCAGGGCGTGGACGGGTTCTTCACCGACAACTCCGACACCACCGTGCTGGCGCGAGCCGACTTCTGGGCGTCGCGCGGGGTCTCGTAACGGCCTGAAAACCGGTCTCGTAACGGCCTGAAGCGGGCCTCGTTACCGCCTGGACAGGAATATGTCGATCGGTCTACTGTCTCTCCCATGGGAGCCAAGGGCGAGGAGACGCGGGCCCGGCTGGTCCGGGCGACCCGGGCCCTGATGGAGGCTCAGGGGTACTCCGGTACCGGCCTGAACCAGGTGCTGGCCGAGAGCGGGGCACCGCGCGGCTCGCTGTACTTCCACTTCCCGGCCGGCAAGGACCAACTGGTGGGCCAGGCCCTGGCCGAGGCCGGCCGGGAGGTGGGCGAGCTGATCGGCTCGCTGAGCGGCAGCCCGGCCGGCATGGTCCGCGACCTGCTGGACACCCTCGGGGACCGCATGGAGCAGTCCGGCTACACCAAGGGCTGCCCGCTGGCGACGGTGGCCCTGGAGGTCTCCGCGAGCAACGAGCCGCTGCGCCGCCTCTGCGCCGACGCCTACGCCGACTGGCAGCGGGCGCTGGCCGAGCTGCTCGTCCGGGAAGGCCGCGATCCGGCCGGGGCCGACGCCTCGGCCGGTACCGTCCTCGCCCTGCTCGAAGGGGCGCTGCTGCTGGCGCGGGTGCAGCGCAGCCGTACCCCGCTCGACCGGGCGGCCAGGGCGGCGGAGCTGCTGCTCGCCTGACGAGCCTTCAGGCGACATCGTTTCAGGTGTCAAAAATATGTAGACCGATCCAGTTACAAAGGAGCTCATCATGCCCAAGCCGACCAGCCTCGTCCTCGGCGCCACCGGCTTCATCGGCCGCTGGCTCGTGCTCGAACTCCTCACCCAGGGCCACCCGGTGGCGGCAGGCGTACGCGGCGGCGCCGAGCGCGACGGCGAACTGCGCGGCTGGCTGCGCGACCACGGCGCCGAGGACGGCGCCCTGACCACGGTCGCCGTCGACATCGCCCGCCCGGGGCTCGGGCTGGCACCGGAGGACGAGGAACGCCTGGGCGCGGTCCGCGACGTCTTCAACCTCGCCGCGCTGTACCGCTTCGGACTGAGCCGCGAGGAGGCCCGGGCGGCCAACGTGGACGGCGCCGCGAACGCCGTCCGCTGGGCCGCCACCCGGCCGGGGCTGCGCAGGCTGGTCCACCTCTCGGGCTACCGCGTCGGAGGACACGAGGCTCCCCTGCCGCCCGAGCGGGCCGACCGGCTCTACCGCACGCTCGGCGCCTACGAGGCCTCGAAGGTCGAGGGCGACACGGTCGTCCGAGTGCTCGCACCCGAGCTCGGCGTCCCACTGACGGTGGTCAGCCCGAGCACGGTCATCGGACACTCCGTCACCGGCGAGGCCGGGCAGTACATCGGCCTGGCGCCCATGGTCGAGCAGCTGTGGAGCGGCCGGCTCCCCGCGCTGGCGGGCAGCCGCCGCACCTTCGTCCCGGTGGTGGCGATCGACCACCTCGCCCGGCTGCTCGCCGCCGCGCCCGTCCACGACGAGGGCGCCGTCCGGCACCACGTGGTGCTCGACCCGGCCACGCCGGAGCTGCCCATGCTGATCGCCCTCCTCGCGCAACACCTCAAGGTGCGGGCGCCCCGGCTGATCCTGCCCGTGGGCCTGGTCCGGCGGCTGCCACGTGCGCTGACCGGCGTCGAACCGGAGACGCTCTCCTTCCTCTCCGAGGACCGGTACGACACCTCTTCCGCGGACCGGTTGGCCGCGGCCGCCGGACTGAGGCATCCGCCCGTGGACGAACTGCTGCGCCGATGGGCCGACCGGCTCGTCGTCGAGGGCTTCGGCTCCGCTACTGGACGGTAGGTCTAGTTTCGGACGAGTTCATCTGATGATCGCCCAACGTCTTGAAAGGCGTGAAGAAGCCCGAGTTGACTACACAACAGCTCGTCGCTTGACGAGTCCTCGACACCCTCTCGCGGAGCCTCGATGCCCAAGACCGTCCTCCGTCGCACCCCGCGCCTGGCCGCCGTCGCCTGTACGGCCGCGGCCCTCCTCGGCCCGCTGGCCACCGCGCCGGCCGCCCACGCCGAGAGCGCCCCCGTCACGGTCCAGCCGCTGAACGTGCTCACCTACAACACGTTCCTGATGAGCACCAACCTGTACCCCAACTGGGGCCAGGCCTACCGGGCCAAGGCGATCGCCGCCGCGGACGTCTTCCAGGGCCACGACGTGGTGGTGCTCCAGGAGGCCTTCGACAACGCGGCCTCGGACAGCCTGATCTCCCAGGCCTCGGCCGCGTACCCGTACCACACCCCCGTGGTCGGCCGGTCGACCAGCGGGTGGGACGCCACCAGCGGCAGCTACAGCTCCACCACGCCCGAGGACGGCGGGGTGACGCTGCTCAGCAAGTGGCCGATCCTCCGGAAGGAGCAGTACATCTTCAAGGACGCCTGCGGCGCGGACTGGTGGTCCAACAAGGGCTTCGTCTACGCGGTGCTGAACGTGAACGGCGTGCGCACCCACGTGGTCGGCACCCACCTGCAGTCCACCGACAGCGGCTGCAGCAGCGGCCAGCCGGCCACGGTACGGGCGGCGCAGCTCGCCGCGATGCGCTCGTTCATCGACGCCAAGCAGATCCCGGCGAGCGAGCCGGTGCTGCTCGCGGGCGACCTCAACATCAACTCGCACGACTCCGAGTACCCGTCCCTGCTGTCCAACGCGAACGTGGTCCCGGCCACCGCGCGCACCGGCTGGGCGAACTCCTTCGACACCGTCGACAACTCGATCGCCGCGTACCGCTACCCCGGCGAGCCGAAGGAGGACCTCGACTACGTCCTCTACCGCGCCGACCACGCCCGGCCCGCCACGTACACCAACCAGGTCGTGCGCTTCCACAGCGCCCCGTGGACGGTCAGCAGCTGGGGCACCAGCTACACCTACAACGACCTGTCGGACCACTACCCCGTGGTCGGCGGCTGACCGGACGTCAGTCACCTGCCGGCGCCACTCGCTGCATCCGCTACACCCGGTCGGAACGCCCCGGGATGCGCGCGAGCAGCGCTCGGCCTAGGTTGCGCCTGGGGGGAGCCGACCTACGAGAGGTGAACACTCCCATGCCAGGAAAATTCGAGCTCTACACCGACGAATCGGGCATGCACCGGTTCCGGCTCAAGGCGAGCAACGGCTCGGTCGTCGTCACCGGCGACGCCCATGAGTCGAAGGAACAGTGCCTGAAGAGCATCGAGTCGATCAGGAAGCTCGCGCCGTACGCACAGCTCCATGAGGACGCAAGCGCCCCGGCGTAGCCCTGATGCGCGCGGCCGGCTCCCCTTCGCGGGGGCCGGCCCGCGCGCATGCCCGACGCCGGCGGTCACTTCGGAGCGGCTTGTGCCACTCAGCCTGTGCCACTGAGCCTGTGTCACTCAGCCGAAGCGGTTCATGCCTGTGCTCCCGTCAAGGCGTTCCTGATGTGGTCGCTGAGGTGGGGCAGCCAGTCGGACCGCGCGTTGCCGAGGAGGTGGTCGCCGTGCGGGACGGACAGGTGAGTGCCGTGCGGTGCCAGACGGGCCAGGGGCTTGCCGTTCGTCACTCCGGCGATGACGTCCCGGCCTCCGTCCACGACCAGCAGCGGGGCCGCGATGCGGGGTGCCAGGGAGGCAAGGTCCACCTGGCGGGCGAACGCGCGGGCCGCGTCGGGTCCGCCGGTGCGTCGGGCCATGATGTCCCTCACCGGTGGGGGCAGGTCCTCCCAGTCGAGGCGGAAGGGGCCGCTGACGGTCCCGACCGCCGCCACGCGCGGCTCCAGCGCCGCGGTCCGGGCCGCGAAGTAGCCGCCCGGACTCAGGCCGACGAGTCCGATGCGTGCGACGCCGAGGGCGTCGATGACCCGGCCCACGACCTGCTCGTAGTCCGGCCTGAGGGTCGTCGTGGCCGCGAGCACGCCCTGCCCCGGGCCGTCCATCGCGAACACGGCCAGCCCTCTGGCCAGCAGCGCGGACACCAGATCGAGAAACTCTTCCTTGGCCGAGTCCAGGCCGGGGAGGACGACCACGGTGCCGGGCGCGTCGGAGGGGCCGCGCAGCCAGCCCGTGAATCCCTCGCCGCTCACGCGCCGGGCGCCGGGCTCCAGCACCATGAGCGCCCTGCTCAAGGCGTGGTCCGCCTCGGCGGCGGCACGACCGGCCTCCGCATACGGCGCCAGCGTGGCCAGGTGAAACCACCGGGCCGCCATCAGCAGCTGTTCACCCGCGGAGACGGACGATCCCGCCTTCTCCGCGCGCTGGAGGTGGGCGAATCCGGTGCGCAGGAAGGACGGTCCCCAGTCGGCGACGGAGGTGAGGCCGTCGGTGACGCGCCGGTACTCGTGGGGGTCGACGCCCGCGCCGGTGGCACGTGTCCACTGGGCGGCGGCGAACTCGGTGGCGCTCATCGTGCTCCTCCCGTCAGCAGGACGGCCTTGCCGCGTATCCGGCGCTCGCGCAGGTCGACCAGGGTGTCGGCGGTCTCCGTCCAGTCGGCGATCCGGCCGATCTCCGGGTGCAGCCGGCCCCGTTCGACCAGGTGCACCAAGGCCGCGAGATCGGAGCCGTAGGGGCCGCCGGCGTAGTGGAAGTGCTGGATCGTGACACGCTCGGGCCCGTTGAGGAGCTCGAAGAAGTCGAGGGTCACCGGCCTGCGGCTCGCCTGCCCGAACCAGACGAGCAGGCCGCCCGGGCGCACCTTGGAGAGGGCGATCGGCAGATCCGGCCCGCCCGTGGACTCCAGCACGATGTCGAACGGTCCCTGAGCCGCCGCCACGTCGTGCACCACCTGCGCGCCCAGCTCTTCGAGGCGCTCGCCACGCAGCGGCGTGGCCGTCACCGCGGTCAGCTCGGCCCCGGCCCCCACGGCCAGCTCGGTGACGAAGTGGCCGACGCCGCCCGAGGCGCCGGTCAGCAGCACCCGTCGGCCGGCCAGGGAACCGGCCGTGCGCAGCAGCCGCAAGGCGGTGATCCCGGCCAGGGGCAGGGCCGCCGCCCGTACGCTGTCGAGGCTGTCCGGGAGCACCGCGAGAGAGTGCGTGGGCACGGCGGCGTACTCGGCCCACCCGCCCTGCGCCGGATGGCCGACCACTCGGGTGCCGATGCCGGGGCCCGAGCCGTCGGCTGCGGCCTGCACGACCAGGCCTGCGATGTCCTTGCCGGGCAGCAGCCCTGGCCGGGGATGGTCGAGGAGGAACGTATCGCCCCGGTTCGGCGCGAACGCCTCGACCTTGATCAAGGCCTCACCGGGCTCCGGCACTGGCTGGGCAACCTCGGCGAACGCGACCGGGCGCGCCGCTTCCCCCGTGGGAATCAGTCTCTGCATGAGCACGATGCAACCCCCGCACCCGCCCCGCGATCCAACAACGAACAAGCACAGCAGACAACTTTCGGTTGTCACCTATGGTGGGAGCCATGGATCTCGACATGGCGCAGGTACGTGCCTTCGTGCGCGCCGCCGAGGAAATGCACTTCGGCCGGGCGGCCGGGACGCTCGGTATCTCCCAGCAGGCGCTGTCCAAGAGGATCGCGCGGCTGGAATCCCTGCTCGGCACCGACCTGTTCCAGCGCGGCGGCAACGGGGTGGGCCTCACCGCGGCCGGACAGCGCTTTCTCCAACCGGCCCGGCAGACCCTGGCCGCCGCCGACGCCGCCGTCGCAGCGGCGGTCGGGAAGGACCGTCCGCTGCGCGTGGACGTCTGGGGGCACCTCTACGCGCCGATGCGGACGCTGGCCCAGGTCGCCGGACGGGCCGGGGAGTTGGTGCTGGGGCACGGGCGCGACCTGCCGTCGGTGGCGGCGGCGCTGCTTCACGGCGACATCGACGCGGCCTTCGGCCGGGTCCACCCTCCGCTGCACGCAGGGCTGGCACACCGGCTCGTCCGCCTCGAACCGGTGGACGCCGTACTGAGCGCGGACCATCCGCTCGCAGCCGAACCGGCGCTGCGACCGGACCAGCTGCGTGGCGGCGTGCTGTGGGCACCAGGTGCGCTGGACCGGCTCGACTTCCTCCACCAGTTCGCCGACCGATTCGACATCCGGAACAGGGCCTCGAGCGTCAACCTGGGGCTCGCCCACTTCCTCGCCGAGGTGGCCGGCGACCCGCAACGCTTCTCGCTACTGCCCGCGGACGTGCCCCGGCCGGAGATCCCCGGGCTGCGCTCCGTCCCGCTGGTCAGTCCCACACCGCTGTACGCCTGGTCGCTGTTGTGGCGCACCGGCAACCGGCACCCGGGACTGACCAGCCTCACCGCCGCCTGCGCCGCGGAAGCAGCGCAGAGCCGATGGCTGGAGTACAACCCGGCCCACGACTGGCTGCCCGAACCGCCTCACACCCGGTGAGGCCCAGGAAGCTCACCGCGTCGAGGAACCCGCTGCCGACGGTGAGCGCCATCAGCACGTACGGCAGTGCGCTCGCCTCGCCGGCTCTCGTCTCGCTCACCCGGGCATGATCCGGCTCGGCCACGGCCGGGAGGCGGTCCGCCGGGCGGCCGCGCGTGTCGGATCACGCGCGGCCGCCCGGCGGGACGTCAGGACAACGGGTCGGACGGGTCGGATCGGTCCGACGGGTCAGACGGGTCAGTACACGCTGACCCCGTACGCGCTGAGCGCCTCGACCACGGGCTGGAAGTACGTGGTTCCTCCGCTGGAGCAGTTGCCGCTTCCGCCCGAGGTGAGGCCGAGCGCGGTGCTGCCGGAGAACAGCGAGCCGCCGCTGTCACCGCCCTCGGCGCAGACGGTGGTCTTGATCAGGCCACGGACGGTGCCCTCGGCGTAGTTGACGGTGGCGTTGAGGGCGGTCACCGTGCCGCTGTGCACGTGGGTGGTGCTGCCGCTGCGGCTGACGCTCTGTCCGACGGAGGGGGTGCCGGCGCTGGTGATCCGGCGGGTGGTGCCGTTGTAGAGGTCGACGGAGGACGGCGGGACGCTGCCGTTGGTGTACTTGACGATGGCGAAGTCGTCGCTCGGGAACCTGGAGTTGGAGGTGGTGCCGAGCTTGGTGCTCTGGCTGCTGTTGGAGTACCAGGTCGAGGCGACGTTGCCGCAGTGGCCGGCCGTCAGGAAGTAGTAGGTGCTGCCGCTGCGCACGTTGAAGCCGAGCGAGCAGCGGTAGCCCCCGCCGTAGATGGCGTCGCCGCCGGCCAGCTTGGTGCTGAAGGTGCCGGCGACCTGCTCCACCCGGACGGCCGCACCGAGCGCCTGGGCGGCGCTGCGCACCTGGTTCAGCCTGGCGCCGTTGACGGTGGAGTCGGCGGAGACCACGACCTGGTTGGTGACCGGGTCGACCGACCAGGCGGTACCGGGCACGGAGGCCGTGCGGTCGAGCTCCGCGGTGGCTGCGGCGAGCTGGGTGCTGCTGCGGGCGACCAGCTGGGCCACCGCGCCGGTGGCTCGTACCTGATCGGCGGCGGCCGAATCGGTGACGGTGACCACCAATCGGCCGGAGCCGTCCAGATAGGAGCCGGCGCTGCGATCGGCGCCAAGCTGCTGCTGAAGGCCGGCCGCGATGGCGGCGGCCTGCTCGCCGGTGGGGGCCGGGCGGGCGGTGGCGGTCTGGGGCAGGGCGAGGGCGGTGCCGGTGAGCAGCGTCGCGGCGGCGGCCAGCAGGGCGGCGCGGCGGCTGGTTCGGCGGTTCCTCATGGGGGTCTCCCTGGGGGGCCTGAGATGCGGTCACGGGCGCGTCCGGTCGGCGCACCCGGTGTCAGCTGGGAGCAAGTGTCAGAGGTGGCACATGAGCACGTCAATAAGGTCGGTCCTGCCAACTCGGCTGCCAGGCAAGGTTGTTGGCAGGACCATGGGATCTCTCCCAAAGCCTCACACTTGACACCTGTCGGTAGTAAGGGTGCCGTGCCTACTGTCGTGTTGCAGGTCGTGCCCTGCGCGCGAGACGGAAGCACGGGAAGATTCCATGGACTACTGCGCACCTTGCCAGCGCCACCTCAACGGTGCGCTGTCATGTCCTGGCTGTGGTGCCCCGGCCTCCGCCGCGGTACGTCTGCCGGACGCCGAACCCCTGCCGCGAGCTGCCCAGACCCGGCGGAGCAGACGCAAGCCCAGGAAGCGGCGGCGCACGCTCGCCCTCACGGCCGCCATGCTGGCCGTGGGCGGAGCCGGCGTGCTGTCGCTGGCCTCACCGCAGTCGGGCGAGGCGCGCACTCCCGTACCCACCCCGACCGAGGACCAGCAGCCCGGGACCGAGCTCGCCACGGCGGTGCCCTCGGCCTCCGCGGCCGGCCGGAGCGCCTCCGGCTCGCCCAAACCGGCCAGATCCAGCGCCGGTGCGCGCCCGAGCGGCAGCCCGTCCTCCGCAGCTCCGACGGCCTCCTCCCAGGCCCCGTCCGCCACACCCAAGCCCCAGCCGTCCACCGCCCACCCGAGCAAGCCCGCGCCGTCGCCCTCGCCGACGTGCACGCGTTTCCTGTTCTGGTGCACCTCCTGACGGTGCCTGTTGCACCCGTGGCTGCCTCTGTGGCCGACGGGCACTCAGGAGCGCCGACCGGGTGAACCTGTAGGTTCCACGCGCCCTTGACCCGTCCGGGCCATAGTCGCCGTCCCGTGGCCGGGAACCGCGCATGCGCCGTGCGGTGTCCTGCATCCTGTCCGGAGGGGGCACGACTCCGAGGACGTACGGCCCCGGAGGGCCGAGGAAGGGGACCAGCGGTTGAGTGACGTCGGTGGCGAGGGGCGGGGCCTGCTGGCGGCGGCCGGTGTGCTGTTCCAGGACGAGCAGGGACGCCTGCTGGTGGTACGGCTGCCGTACGACGCCAAGCACCCGATCGCGATCCCCGGCGGCGGCTGGGAGCCGACGGACGAGACCCTCAGGCAGACCGCCGTCCGTGAGATCACCGAGGAACTCGGCATCACACCGGAACTCGGCCCACTCGCCTGTATCGACTGGTCCGTCGACCACTTCCGCCCGCCGATCGCCGCACACCTGTACTGGGCCGCGCCGCTGCACCCGGAGCAGCTCGCCGCGCTGCGGCCGCAGGCGGACGAGATCGGCGGCTGGGGCTTCCTGACACCGCGCCAGGCTGCCTCCGCCCTACCGCCCAAGCTCTCGCGGCGGGTGACGGCGTGTCTGAAGGCCCCTCGCGCCGCCGCGCCCCTGGAGCTGGAGGACAGCTTCCCCGTCGGCCGGTCCCGGACGTACCTCTCCCCCACTCCCCCGCCGCCGTACACCGGGGCCCAGGGCCTCGAGCTCACCGGCTCCGGCCGACCGGCCCAGCCCCCGCCGCAGGACCGGGCCGCGTACATCGCGGGGCGTCCGCGCATCCGGGCCAAGGCCCGGATGGTGTTCACGGACGCGGCCGGGCGGGTCCTGCTCGTACGGCCACGACCCGGAGGGAAGGACGCGCACTGGATACTGCCCGGCGGCAGTGTGGAGGCCGACCGGGAGCTTCCCCGACAGGCGGCGCGGCGGGAGGTCCGCGAGGAGCTCGGCTGGGAGCGCGAGCCGGGACGGCTGCTGGCGCTGGACTGGCTGCCCGCTGCCGAGGGGCCGGCCCTGCTCGTCTACGTCTTCGACGGCGGCGAGGTGACGCCCGCTCAGCTGGACGGGATCCGGCTGCCGCCGGCCGAGCTGGTGGAGTGGCGGATGTGCGCGCCCGAGGAGGCGCGCTCGCTGCTCTCCGGCCTCTCCTGGGCCCGGCTGAGCTCCTGCCTGGCGGCCCGTACCACGAGGTCGGCCGGCGGTGGACCGGCGGAGCTGGTGCGCGGTGTGCCGGTCTGACTGCGGTGGGTGCGCGCGGGCACCGGCGGGCGCGCCGATGGACCGTTCTGACTGACACGGGCAGGTCAGCGAGCGACAATGGACCAGCTCGGCCCGCGAAGAACCCGGGAGGAACCATGGCCCGCTCGATCGCCTCCGTGCTCGGTGGCCGCCGTGTCGAGGCCCTCAAGGGCGGGCTCCAGCTCGCGCTCGAACTCTCCGAGGGGCTCGTGGTGACGGTCGAGAGCGACTTCCGCCTGACCGCCGCCTCCGGGGTCGAGCACTTCTACCCGGGGCTGACCATGGAGCCCTCCGGCGGCCTGCTGGAGCTGATCGGCGCCCGCGTGACCGAGGCCGGGACGACCCTGGCCGGCGGGCTGGAGCTCGCCTTCGACTGCGGCCGCACCCTCTCCGTGCCGCCGGACAGCACCTACCAGCCGTGGACGGTGGCCGGGCCGGACGGTCCGCTCTTCACCGCCCTCCCCGGGGGATACCTGACGGGGCGGCCACAGCCGTAGGATGACGCGTGATCATCCCGGGCCGACGGCACCGGCCCGGGGCGCGAGGGGGGATCGTGTTCGGCATCATCAGGCCCTGTGGGCACCGCATGTCCGAGCGGCTCAAGGCCGCGTGGATGGCTCACCTGTGCGGGCTCTGCCTCGCGCTGCGCGACGACCATGGCCAGCTGGCCCGGACGGCCACCAACTACGACGGCCTGATCATCTCGGTGCTGGTCGAGGCCCAGAGCGCGGACCAGCGCGGGTCTGGCGGATCAGGTCGGCGCAAGGCCGGACCGTGCCCGCTGCGCGGCATGCGCAGCGCGGAGGTGGCTCGCGGCGAGGGGGCCCGGCTGGCGGCGGCCGTGTCGCTGGCCCTCGCCTCGGTGAAGGTACGGGACCACGTCCTGGACGGGGACGGCGTGTTCGCGCGCCGCCCGGTCGCGGCGAGCGCCCGGGCGGTGGCCCGGCGGTGGGACCGGCAGAGCGCGGGCGGCGGCTCGGTCGTGGGCTTCGACACCGGTGTCCTGCTCAGCGCTGCCGCCCGGCAGGGCGAGCTCGAGCGCAGCGCGATACCGGGCAGCTCGGTGCTGCTGGTGACCGAGCCCACCGAGAGCGCCACGGCGGCCGCCTTCGCGCACACGGCCGTCCTGGCCGGGCGCCCCGGCAACGCCGACGCGCTGAGCGAGGCCGGCCGGCTGTTCGGACGGCTCGCCCACCTGCTGGACGCCGCCGAGGACCAGGCCGAGGATGCGGCCGCCGGCGCGTGGAACCCGCTCACCGCCACCGGTACGGACCGCGCGGAGGCCGAACGCCTCTGCCGCGACGCCGTCCACGGCATCCGGCTCGCACTCCGCGAGGTCGAGCTCACCGACCGCGCGCTCGTCCATCTGCTCCTCGCCCACGAGACCGAGCAGGCCGTGGACCGCGTCTTCGGCCGCGCGGGCCGCCACGCTCCGAGCTGCGGCACCTCGGCCTCCGGAACGCACGCCGACGAGCAGGCTCCGACGGCAGCATGGGTGCCGCAGGGCGGGGCGTTCAGCGCGCCGCCCGGCGAGGCACCGCCCCGGCGCCGCAACCTGCTGGCGGGCTGCGCCGTCTGGTCGCTGATGGCCTGCACGTGCCAACTGCTCTGCTGCGACCACGACGACCCGTGGAACAGGCAGCGGCGCGAGGGCTGGTGCAAGCGCAACTGCGAGAGCTGCGGCGACTGTTGTGACGGCTGCGACTGCTGCTGCGACGGTTGTGACTGCTGCGGTGACGGGTGCGAATGCTGCGGCTGCGACTGCGGCTAGTCCGTCAGACGCCCTTCCCCCAGAGGCCCTTCCTCGTCAGCGCTCGCGCCAGTTCGCGTACGGCACCCGGGCGATCTCCCTGAGCTCGCCCGTGGTGCCCCACTCGTTCTTGCCGAGCCGGGACAGCGGCCGCAGCCTGGTGATCTCCGGGTGCCCGTCGACCAGCGCCTCCTCGTCCACCACCGCGTGCACGACCCGGCCGAGCACGATCGTCGAGTCGCCCAGGCAGACGGTGCTGTGCAGCCGGCACTCCAGCGCGACCGGCGAGGCCGCCACCCGGGGCGGCTTCACGACCAGCGAAGGCTCCGGCTCGATCCCGACCGCCTCGAACTCCCCCTGCTCCGCCGGGAAGTCCGTCGCCGTGGCGTTGATCTGCTCGAACAACGCCTCCGGCGCCAGGTTCACCACGAACTCGCCGGTCGCCTCGACATTGCGCAGCGAGTCCTTCCGGCCCACCGAGGTGAACTGCACGATCGGCGGCTCGACGCACGAGATCGTGAAGAAGGAGTGCGGGGCCAGGTTGTCGACGCCGTCCGCCGACACCGTGGACACCCACGCGATCGGCCGGGGCACGACCACAGCGGTCAGCAGCCGGTAGAAGGCATCGCGGCCCATGGTCTGAGGATCGAAGTCGACGCGCATGCAGCAAGTATCCATGCAGGGACGGCGGATCCTAGCCACTCGCGGCAGACCAAACCCCTGGGTTGGACGGAACGTGCCCGGTGTCGGAAGGCACGACGACCGGAGCTGACCCCCGCCATGACCATTTCCATCTGGGACGACTTCGAGGTCCCCGCCCATGCACGCGGGGGCCGAGTCACCCTCAACCTGTACGACGAGCTGTCCGCCTACCGCCCGAAGCGGCCCGGCGCATACCTGCGGACGTCCTCCGACCGGTTCGGACTGGAAGCCGGAGTCGACCGGCAGCAGGAGGACACGGAGGACACCCGACGCCACCTGCGCTGGGGACCGTTCGCCAAGATCTACAAGGAGAACGACACCTCTGCCTTCAAGAAGCGGAAGATCACCCGCGACGACGGCACCATTGACTGGGTCGTGGTCCGCCCCCAGTTCCGCCGCCTCCTCGCCGACCTCGCCGACCTCGTCGGCGGAGTCATCGACGCCGTCATCTTCTACGACCTGGACCGCCTCGTCCGCCGGCCCCGGGACCTCGAAGACCTGATCGACATCGTCGAGCACACCCAGCGACCCGCCGTCGGCGCCACCGGCGGCCGGATGCCGCACGGTGCGCAAGTACGCCCGGGCCCGCACCTGGCACGACGTCATGCGCCGAGCTCCCCGCCGCCCTTCCACCCTGGATACCTACCTCGACTACCTGCAACAACGCTGACCACTGAGGCTTTCTCAACGGTGATCACCCCAGATTCCGTTGAGGACGAGGGCGGCGAGGGCGATGTCGCCGATCCGGTGGGGCTGAGCGTGACGTGCGGCAGGGTGCGCCATCGCTGCTTGAGCTCGGCTGCGGTGCGCTCGCCGAGGGCCTGTACGTGCCGCAGCAGGGTGTTGAACATGCGGCTGTCGACGTGAAGTGTCTGGTCGGACTTGCCCTTTGGGCGTCGGACCGGGCTGCGGATGCACTGCCTGGCCCGCGACGCCGGCGTCTCCCCAGGGGCTTCACGTCTGTCCGGCACCAGGGCCACGATGTCCGGTCCACACCGAAGCGAGTGGTTCACCCGGCTTCGCGAAGATCATTTCGCCGAGAAAATCTCACTGACCTGGCAAAACACAGCCCCGACCTGGGCTGGTGCACCGTGCCCCGGCCAGCCGACAAGGGGGACACCCTGCGGAACCGACCGAGCGGGGTTGCGAAATTTGTAAACCCACCGTGTTCGAGCAGTGAATTATTCTCAACCCGAAGCACACGGGAAGAACCCATTCGAGGGTCCGTCGATGGCGCCAGAGCGTTAAATCCGACAAATCACGATGTATCGGTTGAGCACATGACATGGGATCACTCATCCCAGTCCTTTTGCTACTTCGGGAAACCGATCCGATTACGTTCGGATCAAGGTTTCGGCCGACCAACAGAAAAGCTGTTGGATCGTCAGAACTTGGTAAGATCAATAAACAGCCAATACCTGCGCCTTACCCGGAAATTGGCGTTTGTGAGGCGGCCCTGCCATCGCACCGGAAGACCTTTTCGCAGGTCAGCACCCGAAACCGTGTCACGCGGCTCCTGTATAGGCTCCCGACGCCCTCCGAATCACGGACGGGCTGTTCTGGAGGAACCACAGGTGAATCGAAGAATGCCATCACCCTGGCGCACATCACCCAGGGTGTCATCAAGTCCCGAAAGAGGCGGCAAGCGCAGCCTGCTGGTACCGATCGCGGCAACAGTTGCCCTGATCCTGACCGCAGAGGCCGCTGCCACGCTTGCTTCCACAGGGCAGGCCGTGGCGGCCGGCTCGGCCGGCGCCTCGAAGAAGGCCGCCGCCAAGGCGCCCTCGGGGCCGCTCACAGCGCCGGATCTGGCGTCGGCGATCGCGACGGCGCGGCTGCGCAAGGCCAAGGTCGAGGTGCTCGGTGCGGGCACCGAGCAGACCAAGACCTGGGCGAACCCGGACGGCACGCTGACCACTGATTCATACGCGCTCCCGTTCCGGTTCAAGCGGGACGGGCAGTGGGTGGACGTGGACACCACCCTGCAGGCAGCGCCGGACGGTTCGGTGGCTCCGAAGGGGCACACCAAGGGCCTGAAGCTCGCCGGTGGCGGCAAGAACCCGACCCTCGCCGCCGAGGGCGCGGGCGCGCACCAAATCGCCATCGGCTGGCAGGGCAACCTGCCGAAGCCGTCCCTGCACGGCGACCTTGCCACCTACCGGGACGTCACCCCGGGTGCGGATGTCACGGTACAGGCCACCCGGACCGGCTTCGAGGAGAACGTCGTCCTCAAGTCGCGTCCTGTGGCGGGCTACCAGGTGACCATCCCGGTGTCAGCCAAGGGCCTGATGGCCAAGCAGACCAAGGACGGCTCGGTCGAGTTCACCGACGTGAACGGCAAGGCCGCCGGGTTCATCCCCGCGCCGGTGATGTGGGACGCCACCGTCGACGCAAAGTCGCTGGAGCACCCGCACCGCGCCGCCGTGAAGATGGACGTCACCCAGTCCGGCGACACGGTGAACCTCACGCTCACCCCGGACGCGAAGTTCCTCGCCGATGCGAAGACCCAGTACCCGGTCACCGTTGACCCCTCGGTGACGCTGTCCACGGTGCTCGACACCTTCGCGCAGATCAGCTACACCACCCCGCAGTACAGCTCGACCGACCTCAAACTCGGCACCTACAACGCCGGTGGCGACGTCGCGCGCTCGTTCCTTCAGTTCCCGGTGCAGCAGCTGATCAACACCAAGGTCCTCTCCTCCTCGCTCAACCTGTACGAGTACTGGTCCGCCAACTGCGTCCAGAACTCCTGGGAGCTGTGGCAGACCAACGCCGCCACCACCTCCACGGTGTGGACCAACCAGCCCTCCTGGACGACGAAGTACGCGACCACGACGCAGACCAAGGGCTACCCGGCTTCCTGCGGCGGCGCCATCGCCCCCGGCTGGGTCTCCATCGACCCCAGCACCTTCCTCCAGTACGCCGGTGACCACGGCTACAACTACGCCAACATCGGCCTGCGGGCGACCAGCGAGACCGACTCCAACAGCTGGAAGCGCTTCTACTCCGCCAACAACGGCAGCAACGTCCCGTACCTGTCGGTCACGTACAACTCCTACCCGATGTCCAGCGCGCCGACCGTCGCACCGGGCGTCAGCTCGGTCTCGGGCTCGACGACCACGCTGTACAGCAACACCGCCACCCCGCAGCTGCAGGCGACCGTCACCGACGCCGACGGCGGCAATGTGATGGCCCAGTGGAACGTCTACGACACCACCGGCGGCGGCAACACCCAGGTCATCGCCAACCTCAACGGCTCCTGGACCGCCTCCGGAGGTATCTCCAACGCTCAGATCCCGGCGGGCAAGCTCCTCGACGGGCACACGTACACGGCCTGGCCGTGGGGCTACGACGGCTCGATATGGTCGCGCCAGACCGTTCAGGGTGGGCTTGTCTTCACCGTGAACACCGCCAAGCCCGGCACGCCGTCCGTCACCTCCACCGACTACCCGTCCGGTGGTTGGGCGCTTGGCGCGGGCCAGAGCGGCAATATCACCATCACGCCCCCGTCCGGTGCGACGGACACGGCCGGCGTGGTGTGGCAGCTCGACTCGGGTGTGCAGGCCACGGTCGCCACCACGGGTGCGGCGGTGACGGTACCGGTTGCCCCGGCTACGGACGGCCCGCACGCGCTGACCGTGTTCACGCGGAACGTGGCCGGCAGCCTGTCCGACCCGGTCACCTACTCGTTCAACGCCGGTGGCGGTGCGGTCACCTCGCCCCGACTCGGCGACCGTACGTCGCGCCGCGTCACCCTCGGTGCGGCTGGTCCCTCGACGTCGAGCGCGGTGAAGTTCCAGTACCGCCGCGCCGATTCGGACGCCTGGAGCGACATCCCGGTCGGACACGTGACCAATGGCGGCAGCCCGCTGAGCGCCTGGCCGGTGGCCATGACCAACGGTGCCTCGCCCTCGCTGGTGTGGGACGCAGCCTCGACCCTGACCGATGACGGATCGGTCCAGATCCGTGGCGAGTTCACCACCGCCACCACTCCGTACGACTCCTCGGCGGTCACTGCCACGCTGGACCGCAAGTCCTCCGGCGCGGCCACCGCTCAGGTCGGCCCCGGCACGGTCAACCTGTCCACCGGCGACTACCGGCTGTCGGCCGTCGACGCCTCCGGGTTCGGACTGTCCGTGGAGCGGACCGCTTCCTCGCGGAACCCCTCCGGTGGTGCTGCGGCCGGGGAGATCGCGCCGTTCGGTCCGCAGTGGTCCCTGGGCGGTGTATCCGAGCGTGCCGCTGCGGACTACATCCAGATCCGGCCCGTGACCTCGAGCGCTGTGCAGCTGGTGCTCGCCAGCGGTGCGGAAGCCGCGTTCACCAAGAACGCGAACGGCACGTGGTCGCCGGAGCCGGGGGCGAAGGGGTACACGCTGTCCTACGACGGCACGGCGGACCAGTACACCCTGACCGACACCGACGGCACCGTCACCGTGTTCGCCAAGTCCGCTGCCACTGCGGGCGTGTGGACGGTGGCCTCCACCACCCCTGCTGGTTCCGGGAACACCACCCGCTACCGGTTCGACACCGTGACCGTCGGTGCCACCGCCTCGGTGCGGCTCGTGAGGATGGCTGCGCCGACCTCGGCGATCACCGACCTGACCGCCTCCTGCCTCACCCCGGCCACCCCGGCCGTCGGCTGCCGTGTCCTGGAGCTCGGCTACGCCAACAGCACCACCGCCACCCCGGAGATGTTCGGCGACTACGCAGGCCAGGCCACCAAAGTCACCCTGTGGGCGACCGACCCGGCCACCGGCACGGAAACCGCGACCGTGGTCGAGCAGTACACCTACGACACCACAGGCCGGCTCCGCACGGCCTGGGACCCGCGGATCACCCCGAACGTGGTCACCTCGTACGGCTACGACGCGGCCGGCCGGGTCAGCACCCTCACATCAGCGGGCCAACTGGCGTGGACCTTCGCCTACGGCACCGCGGGTACCGACGGTGACACCAACGCGGGCCGCCTGCTGAACGTCTCCCACCCGACCCTCGCCCCGGGCTCGCCCTCGACCACCAACGGCACCGCCACGACCACCGTGGTCTACGGCGTTCCGCTCACCACGGCGGCCGGTGGCCCCTACGGCATGGGCACCTCGAATGTCGCCGCCTGGGCGCAGACGGATGCTCCCACCGACGCAACCGCCGTCTTCCCGGCCGACCAGGTACCGGGCTCCAACACCGGAGCGGGCAACCTCACCTCGACCTCGTACACCCGCGCCACCGTTTCCTACCTGGACGTGACCGGGCGTCAGGTCAACACCGCCCAACCCGGCGGGCACATCACCACCAGCGAGTACGACTCCTTCGGCAACACCGTCCGGGAGCTGACCGCGGCCAACCGCGAACTCGCCCTGGCAGACGCCACGAACGTCGAACTCAACACGCTCGGCATCGCCTCGATGGGCACCGCACAGCGTGCCACGCTGCTGTCGACCCAGCAGGTGTTCGACCCCGCCGGTCTGCGCAGGACGGACACCTTCGGGCCGCTGCACAGGACCACCCTGGAGCGTGCCCTCGCCGCATCGGGTACTTCCGCGGCACTCAGCGCGGGCGCCGTGGTTTCGGCGCGCACCCACACCCGCAACACCTACGACGAAGGCCGCCCGACCGACGGCTCGGCGAGGGCCTCCGACCTGGTGACCACCTCGGTCACCGGAGCAGCCGTCAGCGGCTACTCCTCCGACGCCGACACGCGGACGACCCAGACGTCCTACGACTGGACGCTGGGCAGCCCGGTACGGGCGGTCGTCGACCCCGGCGGCCTGGCGATCACGACCGTGACCGCATACAACGCGGCCGGTCAGGTCGTTTCCACCTCGCAGCCCGCCTCGACCGGTACCGACGCAGGAACGATCACCACTGCGTACTACACCGCCACCGGCACCGGCCCGTGCGGCGGACACCCGGAGTGGGCCGACCTGGTCTGCCAGACCGCCCCGGCCGGGGCGATCACCGGCGGTGGCTCCAACCCGGGCCAACTGGCCACCACCACAACCACCTACAACATCTACGGCGCTCCGGCGACGGCGGCCGAGGCCGCCAACGGGGTCGCCCGTACCACCACCAACAGCTACGACACCGCGGGACGCAAGACCCGGGTGGCGATCTCCGACGGCGTCGGCCAGGCGGTTCAGACGACGACCCTGGCGTTTGACCAGAACACCGGTCAGCTCGCCTCTGCCTCCACCCCGGACGGCAGGACGGTCACCCAGTCCTACGACCAACTCGGCCGTCTGCTGACCTACACCGACGCCGACAGCAACACCGCGAGCGTCCAGTACGACGCCCTCAACCGGCCCACCCGAGTGGCCGACTCGGCGCCGTCCACCACCACCTACACCTACGACACCGCCCAGGACCCTCGCGGCCTGCCCACCTCGAAGACCGACTCCAACGCCGGTACCTTCAGCGCGACGTACGACGGCGACGGGAGCCTGGCCACCGAAAGCCTCCCCGGCTCGGTCACCCTGACCGAGCGCGTGGACGAGACCGGCCGGAGCACTGCACACGTCTACACCGACTCCACCGGCGGTGTCCTGGTCTCCGACCAGGCCGGCTACTCGGCTACCGGACAGAAGGTGTCCCGCGCCCTGTCGACCTCCGGTGGACTGGGAATCAACGACGCCTACGGATACGACGCGCGGGGTCGCCTGACCACGACCAGCGAGACCGTCATTCAGGGCCAGGCCAAGGCCTGCACCGTGCGGACCTACGGGTTCGACCGGAACACCAACCGCACCAGCCAGACCACCGCCACCAGCGCGACCGCGGTCGACGGTTCGACCCCGGCCTGTCCCACGAGCGGTGGCACCACGGTCACCCACACCTACGACACTGCCGACCGGCTGGTTGACACCGGCTACGCCTACGATGCACTCGGCCGCACCACGGCCGAGCCGGGTGGCACCACCACCTCCTACTACACCAACAACCTGGTCTACCAGCAGGTCTCCGGCAACAACCGCACCACCTGGCAGCTCGACCCCATCGGCCGGTTCCGCGCCCACACCACGGAGGCCAACTCCGGGGGCACCTGGGCCCAGACCGCGTCCCGGATCAACCACTACGACGGCTCCGGAGACTCGCCGTCCTGGACCGTGGAGAACACCACCACTGGCGCCTACACCCGCTACGTCGCGGACCTCGGCGGCGGTGTCGGCGCGACCTACACCTCCGCCACCGGTGACATCGCCCTGCAACTCACCAACCTGCACGGTGACGTCACCATGACCCTGCCCACCAACAACCCCAACGCCTCCGTCACCGTGATGGCCGCCGACGAGTTCGGCAACCCGCTGTCCGGCACTGCCACTGCCCGCTACGGCTGGCTCGGCGGTCAGGAACGCTCCAGCGAAACCCCGAGCGGCGACATCCTCATGGGAGTCCGGCTCTACAACCCCGCCGTCGGCCGCTTCCTGTCAGTGGACCCCGTCTACGGCGGCAACGCCAATGCGTACGTGTACCCGGCTGATCCGGTGATGGGCTACGACCTGGACGGCCGCCAGCTCATGTGTGACAACGGCTGGTACGGACGGTATTGCGAGAGGCACGCCAACACCGGGTGGATCTACGTCCAGAGCTACTGGTCGTACGGGAACTGGGTACCGTCCTTCTACAGTTCGATGCCGAAGGTATTCCGGTCGATCCTCAAGGAATTCACGAGCATGGCCTTCGCCGGTTTCATCACGATCGAAGGCTCCTCGTGGCAGACGCGAAAGAGGTATCGCCAGTACAAGAAGTACTACAACAACAACGTCTACTGGAAGAACGAGTACACCGGGTGGTGGCAGGAGCACGCCAGATTCGAGTACTCGGTTCGCTTCATCGGTGATTACACATTCACCACCAGATGGATCAACGACGACGAGGTGTACTAGCCCACGGCTAGAATCCTCAGGAACCTAGCAGTCGTACGCGACTGACACCGGTGGGGCGAGGAGGGATCGCCACCTCGCCCCACCGGTCACCGACCCATGGAGAGTTGCATGTCCGGCCTTCATATTCTCGATCTCGGAACTCTGTTCATCGGGATCGCCTGCCTGGCCCTCCTGGTCTGCGTATTCCTCCGGACGACAGGATGGAAAAGCCCGCCCCGATGGATTGCGATTGCCATCGCCGTGATCGACAGTTCGATACATGGCTGGATGCGCGACAACTGGGGCGAGGAAGTTCTCCTCGGCTACAGAGCCATCGAGCTCTGCGCCCTCATCTCCGCGCTTCTCCTCGCCCGGCGAAAGCGGGTGACACCGCGGCACGCCGATGACTTCTAACGGTCGGCAGGTCTCCCGCGCGCCCTACGATGCCGAGCCGCCGACCGCTGATCCACCGCAAGGCCTCGCGCCAAGGCTCCCGACTTGACACGCGCCCCACCTCATAGGCGCCGAGCGGGATGCGAAGCTGCAGTTACGCCTGAGCGGGTCCAGGATCCACTGGTCGGTTCACGTCGGCCTTCACGGGCCCGGTGGCGGCCGACTCCGTCAGTAGCGCCCGCATCGCCCTACGGCCGGATCAACGTCTTGCCGAGGGGCCGGCCGGTGATCTGGTCCCGGAGAACCCTCGGGAGGTCGGCGAGCTGGATCTCCTGCGTGATCATCCGCTCCACGGGCAGAGCCGCGGACGCCTGCTCCGTCAGCGCTCCCACCGCCGCACCGAAGTCGGCGGGCACCGTCCCGTAGCTGCCACCCACGCGCACCGCTTTGCCCTGCCATGACGCGGCGACCGCAATCTCGTCGCGGCGTGTCGTGTCCAGGTCGCAGTTCAGCCCCGCCAGCGCGTCACCCGGGGCCGTGCCGCCGTAGAGCATCACCAGGCCGCCCGGAACGATCGCGCGCAGCGCCTGTTCCAGGACCACGGGCCGTACGAGGATGGTCGCCACCACTGCCACGTCCAGGCCGTTGGCGGGCAACGACTCCATCGGCCCGATCGGGACGTCGAGCACGCCGCGTCCACGCAGGAACGACGTGCGGTCCGCGCTGCGGTTGCAGAGGACGACCTCGGCTCCCAGGGCGTCGGCTAGCCCTGCGATGAGGACTCCGGCGGTCCCCGCACCGAGCACGCCGAGGCGCAGGCCCGGCAGGTCCCTGCCCAGGTGGCGGGAGATCGCGGCGAGGCAGTGCTGGGCGCAGGCCAGCGGCTCGGTGAACACCAGCCTGCGCGCGTCGACTCCTTGCGGCACCACCGGCAGCGCCGCCGTGAGGCGGTCGGCCGGGCCGGCCGCCCACATTCGGGTCGCGAAGCCCGTTCCGCGTTCTACGGCCACGTTAGGGTCCAGGCTGACGCGCTGCCCCGGTGGCAGGTCTGGCACCGTGGACTCCTCGACCACACCGACGAGTTCATGGCCGAACTGGCTCACCCCGTGCCGGTCACCGACGATCTCCTTGAGGTCCGAGCGGCACAGCCCGGCCACCTCGATGCGGACGCGCACAGCGTGCTCCCCCGGTGGGCGCACGGACGGTGTGCGGTCCAGAGACGGACCGTCAGCTCCCAGCACCACCCTCACCCGAGAGCCTCCGGGGCCTCCAGGGCCTCGCCGAAGCGGTCGGCGACCAGGTGGGCGTCCTGCGGGGTGAGGATCAGCGGAGGACGCAGCTCGATGACGTTGCCCAGGCCGTGCTCGGACACGCGGGTGAGTACGCCCCGTCGCTGGAGCGCACGCTGGTAGGCCTCGGCCTCCTCGACCGCCTTGCCGCCGTCGGGCCTGACGAGTTCCACGCCCAGCATCAGCCCGAGCCCCCGGACCTCGCCGATGACCGGGTTGTCCTGTTGCAGGGCACGTAGGCGGTCGAGCAGGACGTCTCCAGCGGCCCTGACGTTCTCCAGGAAGCCGGGTCGCTGGACGATCTCCAGGGTCTTCACGGCAGCCGCGGCGGACAGGGTGTGTGCGCCGTAGGTGAAGCCGTGCAGTGAGCGGTCCCACGGTGCCATTCGCTCCTCGGTGAGGATGGCTGCCAACGGCAGACCGCTGCCGGTCAGTCCCTTGGAGACGGTCATCATGTGGGGCTGCACGCCGAAGTGGTCGGCCGCGAACATCCGGCCGGTGCGGCCGAACGCGGTCTGGATCTCGTCGAAGATCAGCACGATGTCGCGGGCGTCGCAGAACGCCTTGAGCTCCTGCAGGTAGCCGGGCGGCGGGACGACGTTGCCGCCCACGCCGCTGATCGGCTCCATGATCACGCAAGCCACGCTGCCTGAGCTCGCGTAGTCGATGAAGTCCTCGATCCGCTCGACGCACAGCATTCCGCAGACGTCCGGCGTCTGCCGGTAGAAGCAGCGGAAGCAGTACGGCCCGGGCACGTGCAGCGCGCCGGGGAACCGGTGCGGGAAGGGTGCGCGCAGCCGGCTGCTGCCGTTGAGGCTCGCGGCGGCCAGGGTCTGCCCGACGTGCCCTCGGAACGGCACGATCACGTCGCGCCGCCCGGTGTGGTGCTGGGCGATCTTGATCGCGCCCTCGTTGGCGGTGGATCCGCCGGAGCTGCGAAGGTTCACCCGGGTCAGGTTGTCCGGGCTGATCCTGACCAGCTCCTGCATCACCCGGTTGGTCGGCTCGGTCTGGAACGAGGAGCTTGCGAACGCCAGCTCCTCGGTCTGTGCCCGTACCGCCGCCATCACCTCGGGATGCTGGTATCCGAGCAGCAGGTTGAAGGTTCCCGAGATGCAGTCCAGGTACTCGCGCCCGCTGCTGTCCCACGCGCGGACGCCCTCGCCCCTGACCAGGACGGCGTCACCGAGCTGATACTGCGCCACCTGCTGCGGGTCGACGGCGAGATCACTCATGGCGGGCCCGGTGGTCGACGGCCAGCCCGTCGAGCTGGGCGCGCACCCAGGCCTCCAGTGTCCACGGCTCGGCTGCCCGGCGGCGGCGCTCGGCCGCTTCGGCGCGCTCGGCCGCCGGCATGGTGAGACCGGCCTCGATCGCCCGGGCCTGCTCGATCAGGTCGAACGGGTTGACGGTCCGGCAGACCGGGCCGAGGACCTCGGCCGCGCCGCACAGCTCGGAGAGGATCACCTCGGCATCGCGCCCGTTGACCAGCGGCGCCTCGAAGGTGCTCAGGTTCTGCCCGTCCACCGTGGAGTTGAACATCAGCAGGTCCGCGCGGCGGAAGCAGCCGAGGGTGTGATCGACCTCGTTGTCGCAGTGCCGGCGCACCGTGTCCGCGCCCAGCTCCGCGTTGGCCTCGGCGATCGCGCCCTGGACCCGGCGCAGGTAATCGGCGTTGGCCTCGACGTAGAGCCGGTTGGGGTTCATCCGCACCAGCATCCTGGCATCGCGCAGGCGCTCGTTGCCGCGCACCGCGAGCACGAAGGCCCGCACCGCGCGTTCGGCGTTCTTCATGGGGTCGGTCCGCCCGCTGTGGACGACCAGCGGGCGATCGCCCGCCCACTCGGCGAAGCCGTCCGGCATCCTGGGCTCGCCGCTGCCGATGGCCAGCGGGCTGTAACCGAGCGGCATGGTGCGTACCCGGGTGCGGTGGCCGCGCCGGTGGATGATGCCGGCGTCGCGGTCGACCTCGGCGTCGGGGATCAGGTCGGCCACGCAGTCGAGGAAGTTCCGCCGCCAGCGGTCGGCGAAGAAGCCGATCGTGGTGGCGGGCAGCATGCCCTCCAGCAGGCCGACGCGGACGGGTTTCGGCAGCACCCGCCAGTAGTCGGGCGACGGCCACGGGATGTGCACGAAGAGCAGGATCGGCGCGTCGGGTCGCTGTTCGCGCAGCTTGGCGGGGACGGCGACGAGCTGGTAGTCGTGCACCAGGTAGACCGGGTCCGCCGCCTCGGCCGAGCTCTTCAGCAGCGCGTCGGCGAAATCGCCGGTGAACTCCGCGAAGTGTTCCATCGCCCCGTAGGTCTCGGCACCGAAGGTGGGCGAGGTCCACGTGTCCCAGCCGTAGTTGTTGGCCGCCCAGAGGAGCTGTGCGGTCAGAAAGTTCTGCACCACCTCGAAGGTGCCGCGGTCGTGGCGCAGCAGCCGGATCCGGATGTTGTGGCCTGACCGCAGGCCGAGGGTGAGACCGTCGGGGTTCTCCCGGGCGGCGCGGTGGTCGTCGTCGGTGTCCGCGCTGGCGATCCAGGTCACGTCCAGCACACCGGCCTGCTCCGCCACCACGTTGCCGGTGCCGCCGGGCGCCAGCCAGGGTCGGAGCTCGCCGGTGTCCGGGTCGGGCGCGAAGCTGACGGCGGCCCGCTTGCTGGCCAGGAACAGCTGGCGATCCGTCACGGCCGGTCCTCTCGTTGGGCGATTCCTCGGGCGATTTATGTGGCGATGAGCTTGGCGGTGGCTTCGAAGACGTCCGTCGGGGCCAGGCCCGCGAGCTCGGGGAGGCTCCCGGCGCGCTCGCTGTGCAGACAGGCGTTTCGGGGGCGGCAGGCGTAGCCGGTGCTCTGCTTGGGTGCGGGGCTCACCAGGGCGGGGTCCACTCCGTAGCTCTGCGCGATGTGCCGCGCCCAGGTGAGCCTGGTCAGCCGTCGTGGGCCGCCGAGGTGTACGACGCCGGTGTGCTCGGATGCCAGCAGCGCGCTGGTCCAGGCGGCGACGTCGTCCACCAGCACGGGGCTGTTCCAGTGGTCGTCGGGTACCGCTACGGGCTCGGCCGCGCTCAGCTTCAGCGCGCAGGTGGTGAAGAAGTTCGGCCGCAAACCTTCGCGGTCCCAACCGTAGACCAGGCTCACCCGCAAGACGAGGACGTTGCCGCTCGCGAGCAGCGTGTCCTCGGCGGCGAGTTTGGCGCGGCCGTACGCGTTGGCAGGCTCGGTGGGCTCCGACTCGCCGCAGCTCGCCGCGCGGCCGGGGAAGACGTTGTCGGTGGAGATCAGCACCGCCCGGCGGCCGCCGAGGAGTTCGGCCAGGTGCCGGGCGCCGCCGTGGTGCACGGCGGCCGCCAGCTCGGGGTTGGCCTCGCACCAGGTGATGTCGGACGGGCCGTGCGCGATGACCAGCGCGTCCGGGCGGGCCGTGTCGAGCAGGGCCTGTACGGAGCTGCGCCGGGCGACGTCGACCGGGAGCCAGTCGAGGCGCCGGGCTTCGGACCCGGCCGGTCGATGCCGCGAGCTCAGGGTGACGGCGGGACCGAGCCCGGCCAGCCGCCGGCCGATGTGGCCGGCGAGGTAGCCCGCCCCGACCACCAGCACGCGCACGCGAGTGCCGCCCATGTGACGCACCGTCACGATCAGCTCTCCTCTCCGGTCGGGGTCAGGGCCGGGAGCAGACGCACTGCCTGAGCGCCCGTCACCACCAGCACCCCGCAGGTTGCCACGATGCCGAGCGCCGTCGGCAGCCCCAGCCGGCCGGCCAGCACACCGACCAGGGGCGGGCTGACCAGGAAGCCGGCGTAGGCCACCGTCGTCACGACCGAGATCACCTTCGATCGCCGGTCCGGGCCGACCGCACGACCGACCGCGCCCAGCAGGGTCGGCACCACCGGCGCGAGCCCGATTCCCGCGAGCGCATAACCGGTCAAGGTCCATGGCACGTTCCAGCCTGCCGCCGCGACCGCGAGGCCGACCCCGCCGAGTGCTCCGCCGAGCCGCACCAGCGTGCCGTCGTCGAACCGCGGGCCCTGCCACTGTGCAAGGATCCGGCCGACCGACAGGCCGGCCATGTACACCGCAGGGCCGCAGGAGGCGAGGAACGGCCCCGCTGCGAGCTGCTGTCCGAGGTGGATCGCGCCCCACTGCTCCACGCTGTTCTCCATCAGCAGGACGAGCGCACCGACCGCGCCGACCAGCAGCAGCGCCCCGGAGAGCCGGCCGGGCGGCGCACCCTCCGGCGCCGTGGCCGCGTCCTGCCACGGGCGCGGGTCGATCGCGAGTACGGCGCTCAGCGCCACCAGTACCGCGATCACCGTGAGCACCGCGCGCGGCGACGCGCCCATGGCACGTGCCAGGCCGGTCGCGGGTGCCGCAGCCACCATCGCCAGCGGAGTCGCCGCGTGGACCTTGTTGAACAGGCGGACGCCGTCCCTGGCCTCCCGCGCGGCGAGGGTGGCGTTCAGCGCCACCTCGATCCCACCGCTGGCCACGCCGACCAGCAGCAGTGCGGCGGTGAACGTCCAGCGGGAGGAGGCGAGCCCGACCAGCAGGCAGCCGACGGCGAATGCCGCGGTCACAGCGGGCAGGGTGTGCTGGGCCAGCCGCTGGGCCAGCCTCCCGGTGAGCAGCATGGCCGGCACCGCGGCGACCGGCACGGCGAACAGTGCCAGCCCGAGCTGCTCGTCGGTCAGGGCGAGGTCCGCCTTGACCGCGGGGATCAGGGCGGACCAGCCGCCCCAGAACAGCCCCCAGCTCACCGCGACGGCCAGCAGGCCGGCGACTCCGCCCCTCAGGTCGTCTTCCCGCCTTCGGTCGTCTCCCCGCCGCGCAGACACTCCGTCAGACACCCCGTCCGTCAGATCTGGCCCAAGCCACCGCGCCGTGATGGGCGGGATCGACCACCCTGCTCCGGTAGCGTAGCGCGCAATGGTCGACGCAGAGTAACCGCGGAGGCATCTCACAGTGAGATACTGGGCTATCGACGCAGGTGGCAGCAGCACGACGGCCCTGCTCGACGACGGGACGCGGTGGCACCGAGGTTCGGTGAACCCTGCGTCGGTCGGCTCACGTGCCGCCGACCGAGGCCTGCTGGATCTGCTGCGCGCCCTTGCGGGCCGGCTGGGCGGGCAACCGGCGTCCGGGTGGCTGGCTACCGCCGCGCTCGACACCGCCGCGCCGCAGCGCGAACGGGACCGGTTCACCCGGCTGGCGGGCGCGGCCGGGCTCACCGGGACGCTGGTGGTCTCCCGGGACATCCTGCCGCTGCTGCTCGCTCCCCCGCTGCGCGGCCGAGGCGTGGCCGTGGTGTGCGGAACCGGCTCGGGGTTCCTGGCGGGCGACGGGGTCCGCGCACCCCACTCGATCGGCGGCTGCGAGTACCTCGGCAGCGACGAGGGCAGCGCGTTCGCCCTCGGGCTGGGCGGCCTGCGGGCCGCCGTACGGGGTACCGACGGGCGGGGCGCGCCGACGGCGCTCGGCGTGGCCATCGCCGAGTACGCGGACGCACCGGCGGAGGAGCTCGCCCGCCGGCTCGCCGCGCAGCCATACCCCAAGGCCTCGGTGGCCGCGTTGTCCGCCGTCGTCTGCCGTTGCTGGCTGGACGGCGACACGGTGGCGGGCCAGGTCGTGGGCGCCGCTCTGGACGAGCTCCTGCACGGCGTGCGCACAGCGCGGGACTCGGTACGGCTGACCGAGGACTGGTCGGCGACGCTCACCGGCGGCGTGTTCCGGGGCTGCCCGGAGTTCGCCGAGACGCTGCGAACGAGGATCGCCGGGGAACTGGGAGCCGACACCCCGCCGACGGTCGTCGACGATCCGCCAGGGGCGGTCCTGGCCGCCCTGCGTGAGCATGCGAGCGGCCTGCCTGCGGCCATGGCGGGGCGGTGGGCATGGACGCACTCATTGGACGACGCCGACCTGAACCACGTCGACCGTAACCACGCCGACCTGGCCGACGCCGAGGGAGGAGCCGGATGACGCACGGACCGATCCGGCTGGGCCTGTGCCTGGCGGCCTTCGCACCCGTCGGGCTCGACGGTGCGCTGCGGGCCGCCGCGCGGGCCGGGGTCGACGTGATCGATCTGCCGACCGACAGCAGCTTCGGGCTGGTCGCTGCCGACCGGTCGGAGCACCCGGGCCACGACCGCGAGCTGCGTGAACTGTTCGACGCGGCGCAGCTGGAGGTGGGCTGCGTCAGCAACAGCCGTGACACCCAGCTGCTGCTCGGGCCGCACGGGCCGCATACCGATCCGGTGCTGGCGGGCCCGGCCGAGGCGAAGCAGGCACACGGACTGCGTGCCGCACTCCGGACGGTCAGGCTGGCCGCCGCCCTCGGCGCCCCGCAGGCGCGGCTGATGCTCGGCGTGCCCGACCTCGGGCGCTGGCTCTCCTGGTGGGGCAGCGAGGTGAACTGGCAGGACAACATCGACGCCTGGGCGCAGGCCGCCCGGCCGGTGCTGGACCTGGCCGACGGGCTGGGCGTACAGGTCGTGGTGGAACCGCACCCCAAGCAGGTGGTCTACGACCCGGCCAGTGCGAGGTCGTTGCTGGCGGCCGCCGACGGGGTGCGGCTCTGCGTGGACCCCGGAAATCTCGCCGCCGTGGGCCACGATCCGGTCGACGCGGTCCGGGGCTGGGGCGCGAAGCTCGTCGCCGTGCACGCCAAGGACCTCCAGCGCTGGCGCGAGCCGCAGGACCCACGCGGGGCCGGCTGGTCGCGCTACGGCCCAGGCCCCGCGATCCGGTTCCGCGCGCTGGGCTCCGGCGAGCTCCCGTGGCCGGACATCGTGGCTGCGCTGCTGGACGAGGACTACCGGGGAGTGATCTACGTGGAACACGAGGACGCCCTGCTGCCGACCGAGCAGGGGGTGGCGAACTCGCTGGCGGTGCTGCGCCGGCTGCTCCCCTCGGCCACCGCCCAGGGCAGGACCTGGTGAGCCTGGACGGCGTGCGCGCCGGGCTGCTGGCGGGCGGCCTCGGCGAACGCATGGGGCCGCTGACCTCGCGGGTCTGCAAGCCGCTCGTCCCCTACGCGGCCTCCTGTCGGCTGGTCGACTTCAGTGTGGCGAACGCGGTCCGTTCAGGAGTCCCCGAGCTGGTGCTGCTCTCCCTGCACCGTGAGTCGGATCTGGTGCACCACCTGCTGACGCACTGGGACGACCGGCCGGGCACCAGGCTGCACTTCGGACCGCACGAGGAGCTGCTGCGCGCCGACGGTGGCCGCCGCCCGGGTACCGTACTGCCGCCACGCCCGGCCGAGCGCGGTACCGCCGACGCACTGCTGGCCAACGCCGAGTACCTCTTCGCGCCCGGCGCGAACGACCTGCTGGTGCAGCACGCCGACCACGTCTACCTCTTCGACTACGGGCCGATGGTGGCCGCGCACCGCGCTTCGGGCGCCGACTGCACGATCGGCGTCCAGCACATCGAGCCGGAGTACGTGCGGCTGTTCGGCATGGTCGAGGTGGATGCCGACCTCCGCGTACGCGCCCTGGTCGAGAAGCCTCAGCACCCGACCTCGGACCTGGTGTTCACGGCCTTCTGCCTGTTCCGCATCGACGCCCTGCGGGCCGTGCTCACCGAGCTGGCGGCGCGCGGCGCGGACGGCTGGCAGCACGACATCAGCCGTGACGTGCTACCGGAGATGATCGCGCAAGGGCGCCCGGTGACGGCCTTTCCGGTCGAGGGGTACTGGGCCGACATCGGGACCGTGGACCGCTACCACCGCGAGCAGCTCGGGCTGTTGACGCGGCCGCACCCGATCCCGCCGGAGTCCTTGCCGCACACGCTGTCCGGCTCCGCGCCGCGGTTCGCTCCGGACACGGGCAGCCTGCTGGGCGTGGACGTGCCGGCCGGCGCGGTGGTCGAGGAGAGCGTGCTGCATCCGGGCTGCCGCATCGCGCCCGGCGCGAAGGTGCTGCGTTCGGTCGTTCTGCCCGGTGCGACGGTGCCTGCAGGCGTGAGCGTACGGGACGGCATCGTGCTGGCCGGCGAGGAGCTGACGACCGACCGCTTCGGGCTCCCGTAGCCCCGGCCGTTCACGACAGCGCAGCGTCCAGCTCCTCGGCGGTGATGAAGGAGGTGTGGGTACCCGCCGCGCGCACGGCGTGGGCTCCGGCCATCGAGCCCGCCCTGGCACACTCCTCCCAGGCTCTGCCTGACAGCCACGCGTAGAGGAAGGCCGCCACGTAGCTGTCGCCCGCTCCGTTGGTGTCCACCACCTGCTCGGGGGGCACCTCGACCGAGGGTACGTGCCGTAGCGGCCGGCCGGGGAGCTTCAGGTAGCTTCCGTGGCCTCCGGCCATCGCGACCACCGCCTTGGCGCGGCCACGCGCCAGGATCTCCTCGGCCGTCTCCTCGATCCGGGCCCCCAGCGCGTTGGTGGAGAGGAAGACCAACTCGGCGCCGTACGCGAAGTCCTGGCGGTACTCCTCCTTGCCGTCCCAGTTGTGCAGATCGGTCGAGGTGGACAGCCCTGCGTCGATCGCGTCCGCCAGCGCGCGGCGCGCCCAGTCGATGAGTGAGATGTGCGCGTGCCGGGTGAGGGCCAGCGGCTCGCGGTACAGTTCCGGGTCCACTCGCATGCCCGCCGGATGGCGGCCGTCGTAGAGCGACTGCCGCCTTCCCTGCGGGTCCACCAGGTTGACGCTCCGTCGGGTGCCGCTGGGGTGGATCAGGCAACCGAAGGAGAGCCCGGCCTCCGCGTAGCGGGCGCGCACCAGGTCGCCTTCCGGGTCCGCCCCGATCACGTCCGCGAGGTGGGTCCGCAGGCCGAGGTGGTGGCAGCCCAGTGCCACGCCGTTGCCGGTGTGGCCGACGTACTGGTGGATGTGCGGGACTCTGATGGTCTCTCGCAGCGGTAGCGGCAGTTCGGGCACCCGCACGATGGTGTCCACGCCCACGCCGCCCACGACCAGCACGTCCAACTCAGTCATCGCTTCCCCCAGGGGGCCCTGCCGTCAGCGCGGCGCGGATCTCGTCGTCTGTCACGTCATCGGCGATGACCGTCTCACCCATCTCCACGGGCAGGACGAAGCGGAGCCGGCCGCCCCTGATCTTGCGGATCTGGCCCAGCGCGGCCAGTGTCCCGTCCGGATCCAGCCAGGCCGGGAGGTCGTCGTGGGTGATGGGCAGTCCGATCTCGCCGAGCAGGCCAGTGACCCGCCGAAGCAGCGCAGGTTCGAGCAGGCCGCGGCGCTCGGCGATCCGTGCGGCGCAGGCCATGCCGAAGGCAACCGCCTCGCCGTGCAGCACATGTCCGTATCCGGCCATCGTCTCCACCGCGTGACCGATGGTGTGACCGAAGTTCAGCGGCCGCCGCAGATCGTCCTCGTAGGGGTCCTTGGCGATCAGCCGACACTTGATCAGGCTCGCCCCGTGCACCAGCTGGGCGGTGACTTCCGGTTCGGCGGCCAGGATGTCGGAGTGCCTCGACTCGATCAGCTCAAAGAGCTGCGGCGAGGCGATGACACCCTTCTTGATCGCCTCGGCGAGCCCTGCGCGCAGGTCCCGGTCGGCAAGCGTGCTCAGATAACCCACATTCGAGACCACGGCCGCGGGTTGGTAGAACGCGCCGATCAGGTTCTTGGCGCTGGGGTGGTCGACCGCGACCTTGCCGCCCAGCGCGGCATCGACATGGGCCAGCAGTGTCGTCGGCACATTGATGTACGGCACCCCGCGCATATAGGCGCTCGCCACCCAGCCGACAGTGTCGATCACCACGCCGCCGCCGACCGCCAGGATGACATCACGACGGGCCAACTCGGTGCTTGCGAGCCAGTCCAGCAGATCGCCCGCGGTGCGGAGGTTCTTGCTGGCCTCCCCGGCGGGAAAGGAGGTCATCGACATGTCGAGCCCCGCGTCGGCCAGCCGCGCGGCGAGCCGCCTCGCGTGCAGGACTGCCACGGAGTCATCCGTGATCAGCGCGACGCGTCTGCCGCCGATCTCCGACGTGAGGCGTTCCAAGGCCTTCGCCTCGTCCTGGCACACATGGACCGCGTACTCATCCTGCCGCTGGGCGGAACCCGTGATCGGAACATCCAGATCGCACGACAGCGCGAGCCGTTCGGACACTCTCACGTACTCTGCCATTCATTCACGTCCCTGGAGCGTCCACGCAGAACTGTCGACCGGTTGAGAATAACTTCAGCCGGGCCACTTAGTTCGTAGGCGGCTTCCGTGTTTTGACAGGCCACGCGCGGTCTCCATCGATTCACGCAGCGATTCCACTACAGTGTCGATGAGTCAAGATGCGACCACGAACGGTAAATGGGTTCTGAGGTGGAGGAGCCGGTGGTGCCACCTACACACTTCGATGTGCTGATCGTCGGTGCCGGAGCGGCCGGCTGTGTGCTGGCCGCCCGGCTCAGCGAGGACGAACGGGTCGCCGTCGGACTCATGGAGGCGGGACCGGACTACGGGCCGTTCGACCCGCGGCGCTGGCCGGCCGAACTGCTCAACGCGAAGTCGGCGGCACGCGGCCACGACTGGGATCTGACCGCGCCGTCATGCTGCGCTCGCGCCCGCGTGGTCGGCGGCTCGTCGGCACACAACGGATGTTGGGCCACTATTGGCGCCGCCGCCGACTACGACCGGTGGGCGGCGTTCTCCGACGGCGCCTGGGACTACCGGACTCTGCGGCCCTACCTGCGGGAGGCGATGGCCAGACTGCGGGTCCGTTCGGTACCGCAGACCGACCGCACGGCGTGGCACCAGGCGGTGATCGAGGCGGCCGGCACGGTCGGCCTGCCCTATCTGGAGGACATCAACGGCGAAACCGAGCGGGAGGGCGTTGGCTGGGTGCCGCTGAATGCGGTGGGTTCCACGCGCTGGCACGCCGCGTTCGCCTACCTCGATCCGATCCGCAGTCGACCGAACCTCCGAATCATCGCGGATTCCGTGGCGGCGCAGGTGGAATTCGACGGCACCAGGGCGACCGGAGTGCTGACCGCCTCTGCCGCCGAGGGCACCGGCCGATACCGGCGGTTGACCGCCGATGTGGTGGTGCTGTGCTGCGGCACCTACGGCAATCCGCCGTTGCTGATGCGAAGCGGTGTCGGTCCGGAGCCGGTACTGCGGGCCTTGGGTGTCCCGGCATCGCATCCGCTGGCCGGCGTGGGTGAGAACCTGGTCGACCACAGCTCGCTCCGCGTGTCGCTGAACCCGCTGCCGACCTTGACCGCGGCCATGCCGGACGCGGCCGAGTCCTACGTCGCGCAGACCGTGATCAAGGCTCGGTCCGGCCAGGCAGCCGACGAGTTCTGGGACCTGCACATCGTGCCCGCCGCAGGGCCGGCCAAGGACGCACAGGGCTTCTCCACCGGGCCGCTGTCGGCGAGTCTCTACGTGTTCGTGATGACCCCGCGCTCGCGCGGCAGGGTACGGGCGAAGTCGCTGGACCCATCGGCCCAGCCGGTGATCGAGCACGGGTTCTTCACCGACCGGGAGGGCCATGACGCGCAAGTGGTCCTGGACGGTGTCGAGTTGGCCCATCAGCTGGCCAAGACCGATCGCCTGACCGAGCTGGCCGGCCTGACACCGTGGTCGGACGAGCAGCGGGAGGACGCCGCGATCCAGCAGGCCGCCGGTGGCTACTGGCATCCGGTCGGCACCTGCGCGATGGGCCCTGCCCGCGATCCGATGGCGGTGGTCGACGCACGCGGCCTCGTACACGGGCTGGACAACCTCTATGTGGCTGACGCCTCGGTAATGCCGGTCATTCCCAGAGCGAACACGCATCTGACCACGGTGGCGGTCGCCGATCGGCTGGGTGAGCTGCTGGCGACCTCGCTGGGCGGCACACAAGGAAACGGTCACCGGGCATGAGAGTGGGCCTACTGTCACCGAGCATGCCGCCGTTCGACTCACCGGAGGCGGTCCGCCTGCTCGTCACGCTGGCCGAGCGGCACGGTGCGGACTCGCTGTGGGTGCCCGAGCACGTGGTACTGCCCGCAGAGTCGTGCACTCGTTATCCGTACTCCGCGGACGGCGTAATGCCGGTACCGGCGGAGTGGCCTTACCCGGATCCGTTGGCGTGGCTCAGTTACGTGGCCGGCATGACCTCCAGGATTCGGTTGGTCACCGGGATGTTGATCCTGCCCCAACGCAACCCGGTGGTGCTGGCCAAGGAGACCGCGACCATCGACTTCCTGTCCGGCGGCAGGTTGTCGCTCGGCGTCGGTCTCGGCTGGTACCGGGAGGAGTTCGACGCGGTCGGGGTCGACTTCGACAATCGGGTCGACCGGTTCGAGGAGTACGTGCATGTGTTGCGCGCGCTCTGGAGCGACGAGGAGTCCTTTGCCGGCGGCCACCACCGGTTCCACCGTGCCCGCTGTTACCCCAAACCCGCTCAGCCCCGAGGGATCCCCCTGATCATGGGAGGACACAGCGTCGCGGCCGCGCGTCGAGCCGGCCGGTTGGCCGACGGATTCTTCCCAGTCGGCAGTGATCCGGCTCCGCTGTTTGCGCACTGCCGGCAGGCCGCCGCGGAAGCTGGTCGCGATCCCGATGACATCACGCTGGCGGCGGGTGCCAGGCCGGCCACGGTCGAGCGGGCCAGGGAGCTGCGCGCCATGGGAGCGTCCGTGGTACTGGTGTATCCACCAAAGGTTCCGATGGCCGATCTTCCCGACGCCTTCGCCGAGTTCACCGCCCAAGTCCTGGCCCCGATCACGGCCCTGTAGTCACGACCGCCCATCTCGGGCAGCCCGAGTCCACGCGCCGGCCTCCCGGATACGGCCACCGCCCTGGAGGCCGCTGCCGCCCAGCACACTGTGCTGCCCGGCGAGAGCGTCGCCGCGTCGACCGTCGCCGACCTCGCGGCCCAGTTGCTCGCGCTGGACGAGCGGATCGGCGGCCTGGACAAGCAGATCAAGGAGGCCTTCCACGCCCACCCGCAGGCGAACGTCATCGAGTCCATGCCGGGCATCGGCCCGATCCTGGGCGCCGAGTTCATCGTTGCCGCAGGCGACCTGGCCTCCTACGCCGACGCCGGCCGCCTCGCCTCCGCGGCCGGCCTGGTCCCGGTACCGCGCGACTCCGGCCGCCGCACCGGCAACCTGCACCGCCCCAAGCGGTACAGCCGCCGCCTGCGCAGGGTGTTCTACCTGTCCGCCCAGACCAGCATCATCAAGGACGGACCCAACCGGGACTTCTACCTCAAGAAGCGCGCGGAAGGCTGCAAGCACGTCCAGGCCCTGATCGCCCTGGCTCGCCGAAGGGTCAACGTGCTCTGGGCTCTTCTGCGCGACGGACGGGAGTTCACCCCGCCCAGCCGGTCGCGCAGGCGGCTTGACTCGGTCGCTGAAACTCCCGGGCGGTCAACCCACCCTCTGCGCGTACCGCGCAAGGACGGCATACCGCAGGGATCAATGACCGTCAGCACCTACCACACGGCCAGTTCAACCCGAGTAATTTGCATATGATTTCGCAAATAGGACCCATTCTCTTAATGACTGACTTTCCTTCACTTGCATGGGATCGCGCCGCGAGACCACATGGAACGCATGCGGACTATACTGTCGCCAATCGGTTTTTGCACGAAACTCCTTGTGGCGGAGGTACGGCATGGCTGCGGATCCGACGGTGGTCAGCATGACCCGGTCCAGTCGGCAGACGTGCACCGTCATTCGGTTCCCCCGGGACAATCCTGCGGCAACCAAGGAGAGGCCGTTGATCGTCATGGTGGATTGCGGGACCACATCCGCAGATCCGCCGCCGGTGGCGGACCTGGTTCCGGAAGCATCCAAAGGCGTACGCCGCGTGGACTACCTGTTCCTCACCGGGCCAACCAGGAGCCACTACAACGCACTGCCCGGGATTCCAACGGGATTCGAGTTCGGCACTGTCTGCGTGGCCGGGAGCGTGGAACAGTACGGCGCCGCGCAAGCATGGCTCAACGCGCGCGGCGCGATCGAGCTGCCCGCCCCGTACGGCAACGCGTTCGGCCCGTACCTGTCCAGGGGCAGTGCCCAGTTGTACATTCTCGCCGTCAACGCCTCCGGTGACCGCAACGCCGCCGACCCTGCAGTCAACGCCATGGTGCTGCTGCTGACCTACGGGACCAACGGGGTGCTGCTGCTCGGCGACGCCACCTCCGAGACCTGGCTGCTGGCCAAGGCGCGGCTTGAGACCGGCGGCACGGGCAACGCGCTGAAGGGCCTCACGAGCATCGCGCTCGTCGGACATCCCGACGCGGCATCAGCCGTCGGCGCACCGTGGATCGACGCCCCGGGCTGGGAAGTGACCGACATTGCCGTCGGGCCCGACCCAGTCGGCGCCACCCATCAGCCGGTCCGCGTTGCCCAGGTCGCCATCCCTGGCGAGGGCCGACCATCAGCATCGCCTCTCGTACTCGACTTCCCGACCAGTGCCCCGGAGGTACCGCGTGCCGTTGTCGCTGGCTGAACTGGACAAGAGGCTGGATCGCCCTGGCGAGTCGTTCGCCCTCGCGCCGGGCGAACTCGGGATGAGGGAACTGGCCCCGCTGTTCGCCGCTCATCTGAGTACCTCCACGCTGTCGGTGGTCAAGCCGCGCCGGGTCCGCACCGGGAAATACCGGCTGACCGGGCTGACCACGGTCACGGGCCACCCGGGAAAGCCCACGGTGACCGTGGACCTCTTCCCCGATCACGCCGAGAAGAACGTCGGCGCGATCCGGGTTACGATCACGCTCACCGGGTGGTCCGTGTACGGCGGCCTCAACTTCGAACTGGACTTCCTACGCGCGCTCGGGTTCCGCGACCTGACCCTGACGCTGTCCGCCGAACTCGCCAAGGACGGCACCACGGCGGTCAAGACCGAAGTGTCCGCCGGATTCGACACTCCCACCGACGGCTACGCCGCGAACGGCGCTCGCGCGCGCCTGCTGGTCGCGCGGGAGGGCCGCACCGGCACGTACACACTCAGCTCCGACCTTGCTCTCCCCCTGCCCGACATCTCACGGCTCACCGAGTTGCCCTTTCTGCTCAAGGCGGATGTGACACCTCCCGCTGCGGTCAAGGAGCTCCTCGCGGGGCTGTCCGTGACGCGCATCGCCGTCACCGCCGATGCCGACACCAGGAGACTCATCACCGCGTCGCTGCGCGTCCAGACGACCAAGGAATGGCCGTTCGTGCCCGGCGCGGTCTCGCTGAAGAACCTCGGCCTTGAGATCGGCGTCACCTTCGACACGGACAAACCCCGGGTCTCGTGGGTGGTTTCTGGAGCCTGCGACATCCTCGGCTTCACCCTGGACGCGGTTGTCACCGGGCCTGGACTGACACAGCTGTCCGCCGAACTGACCGGCCCCGGAGCGAAGTTGCCCAAGCAGGTAGCCGATCACCTGGCTGGCACGCCCTTGCACGGACATGCCTTCACGCACGCGACGGCGGTCGCCGACCTGGCTGCGACCACGTTCACGATCTCCTGCGTACTGGATGGCGAGTGGGCTCTCGCCAGGGAGTTCGGCCTCACTCTGAGCGGGCTGTCGTTCAGCGCCACGAGCACCGGGATCGGCGCACTCAATGTCTCGATCGCCGGGACGCTCCAGGCCGGCGAGGTCCGCATGTCGGCCGGTGCCTCCCGGCTGGGCAGGACGTGGGCAGTGGCGGCCGACGCGTACGACGTCGACCTCGCCGGATTCACCCGCTGGCTCGACCGGCACACTTCGCTCTCCGTGCCCAAGCCGCTGAGCGGGCTCACCCTGACTCGGCTCGGCTTCACCTGGGCATCGGGCGCGGGCTCCGCGTTCACCGGCTCCGCGGCGATCCCGCTCGAGGACACGCTCCTCACGCTCGGGGTCAGCGCGGCCCTCGGCGCCAGGAAGAAGGCCGACCTCACGGTGACGCTGCCGGTATGCACGAACGGCACCCGGCAGGCGATCACGTTCACCGTCGACGTGGGCCAGGACCAGCAGACGGTGCTCATGCGTGGTAAGGCCGCCACCGGCGTGCCGTTCACGGCTGTCACCGACGCGCTCGGGATGCGAACGCCTGACGTACCGGCCGCGCTCGTGCCGACGGTGACCGAACTGGACCTGGCGTACGACGCCACGAGGCGTACGCTGATCGCCGGGGCCAGGACCACGAACGCGAGCGTGGTCTTCGCTGGCCTGCGCGAGCAGGCGAAGGAGCCTGCCCAGTACGCGTTTTCCGCGAGCGTGACGCCACCGCCCGGCGCACCGGCAAGGCTGTCGCAGGTACCGCTGCTGCGCGGCAGGCTGCCGGAGGACGAGGACATCGCGGTCACCAAGCTGACACTGGTGTCCCTACCTTCGAAGATCACCCCGGCACTGATCAACAAGCTCAACGCGGCGATCACCACGTTGAACCGCCACCTGCCAACGTTCGCCGCCGACGGTGGAACCCGGCTCAACGTCGAGCTGAAGGTCGCCGGGGAGGCCAAGACACTCAGCCTCGACTGGGGCAAGGCGTCGGAGACCATCGCCGTGGGCACTCGGCCGGCGCTCGAGCGCCCCGTGGTCGAGCGCCCCGTGGTCGAACGCGCCGTGGTCGAAGGCTCAGTGGTTGAAGGCGCCGTGATCGAGAGCACCACCGGGGAGACCTGGTACGACGCCGTCGCCAACGCACCGAGCGCCACTGCCTGGCTGCCGGTGCGGCGCGGGTTCGGCCCGCTCCAGGTGGCGCGCGTCGGCATCGGCTACGCCGATCAGCGCGTGTGGGTCCTCTTCGACGCCTCGCTCGGCGCGGCCGGCCTGACGATCTCCGCACTGGGACTCGGGCTCGGCCTTGCACTGGACGGCACGTCCGTCGCGGCGCGGCTGGACGGCCTCGGCCTGGCGTACGACAAGCCGCCCATCGGGATGTCCGGAGCGCTGATGATGCGACCGCCGGACGACAGGTACGACCTCAACATGGCGGGACTCGCCACGATCACCACGCCTCGGGTGGGGCTCGCCGCGGTCGGCAGTTACCTGCATGAGCGCGACGGTCAGACGTCGATGTTCCTGTTCGCGCAGGCGACCGGCACGATCGGCGGGCCGCCGCCGTTCGTGGTGACCGGGCTGGCCGCCGGATTCGGCTACAACAGCACCGTCCGCGCCCCCACCCTCGACGAGGTCGCCACGTTTCCGCTGCTGACCGGCGTCGAGGTGAAGGGCCGGTCTCCGTTGGAGGTCCTGGACTCGTTGGCCGGGCCGGGCGGGTGGATCACCCCGCTGGCGGGCCACGTCTGGCTGGCCGCCGGCATCCATGTCACCTCGTTCGAGTTGATCAAGGCGAAAGCCGTCGTACTCCTCGAGTTCGGCAGTGAGTTCACGGTTCGGCTGCTCGGCGAGGCGACAGCGGATTTCACCGAGGCGGGCCGGACCTACGCGCGGGTCGGCGTCGAGATGATCGCGCTCTTCCGGTCCTCGACCCGGACGCTCATGATGGACGGGCGGATGGCGGCAGGGTCGTACGTCATCGACCCCGCCGCCGTGCTGTCCGGCGGATTCGCCTTCTACCTGTGGTTCCCCGGCAGTACGCACGAAGGCGACTTCGTGTACACGCTCGGCGGGTACCACAAGGCGTTCCCGGTGCCGGCCTGGTATCCGAGGCCACGTCGGCTCTCCCTCTCCTGGGAGGCCTCGGGGTTGTCGATCGAGGGCGACGCGTACATGGCGCTGACCCCGTCGGCCGCGATGGCCGGCGGGAGGCTGGAAGCCGGCTACTCCCACCGCGGCTCGGCCGGGCATCTGTCCGCCTCGCTCACCGTGCAGACCGATGTGCTGGTCGAGTGGAAGCCCTTCCACTTCGAGGCCACGTTCAGCGCCGACGTACGCTGGTCCGTCTCGTCCTGGATGCTCTGCGGCGGCTCCATCGACGGCGAGGTCGGCGTCGACCTGGCCCTCTGGGGGCCCGCGACGGGCGGTCATCTCCGCATCAGCGTCTGGAAGTTCTCCGTCGGCGTCACCTTCGGCGCGGACTGGACGGCGGGGCCGGAGGCGATCGCCTGGGACGCGTTCGCCAAGCTCCTTCCGCCGGGCGACCGGCTGTGCCTGACTGCGTTGTCGGGCCTGCTGCCCGGGGCCGCGGACGCGAAGAGACCCGCGCCGGACCAGAAGACGCCATGGGCCGTCGGCGCACACGGATTCCGGTTCCGGCTCGGCGCGACCGTACCCGTCACCTCGCTCACGGTCGGCGGTCTGGGCAGTACACCGCTGCCGCTCGCCGTGGAAGGGCGCCTCGACATCCGCCCGATGGCGCGCGAGGCGGTCCGCTCCGAGGTGACCCTCACCGTGACGGGTCCGGCCGGGGTCGCCACACCGGTCTGGAAGGAGGAGAAGGACGCCAGGGACTCGGACTGGGCCGTCACCCGCGAGGAACACAAGGTACCCAAGGCGCTCTGGTCGGGGTCGATCAAACGGGCTCAGAGCATCGGGGACACCACCGACCCGCTCGTGACGGGACTGCTGACCGGCGTAGTGGTACGTATCCCGGACGCCGCCCTCACCGCCGGCCCCGGCGCCATCGACGAATCGGCCCTGCAGCGGACGGAACTGACGCCGCTGGGCGTCCTCTCGCTACCCGGCAAGGTCACCGGATACCCCGCCACCGTCTGCGAGGACTCGCTGAAACGGATCGCGCAGGCGGACAGTAAGGCCGCCGCACGGAAGGAAATGTACGACGAGCTGGTGCGCCTCGGCGTCGGCCCCGGCGCCAACGAATCGGTTTCCCGGCTCGCCGCCGGCGCCGACCACGCCTTCGCCGACCGCCCGCTCGTCGTCACCGCCGGAGCCGCCTCGTGATCACGGACCCCACTGCCGCGCCGGCTCCCCCACTGCGCTACCACGACAGCCTGATCCCGCGTCTGCCCGTCGGCGACTATACGCTCAAGGCAGGGCAGCGGATCGTCTACTCCGACGGTGGCACGCAGCAGGTGAGCGAGGCCGACCACGGCTTCGAGGTACGCGCCCCCCGCTTCGTGCTCGACCCGGCCTTCGTTCACGGCGCATACCCGGCCCCGAACAGCACGGGTCGCTACGCCAACCTGCTCCCCCACGTGACGCTCACGCGGGAGACCCTGCCGTGGGAGGTACCGGTCACGCCGAAGGGTTCGTGGCTCGCGGTTCTGCTGTTCGCGCGCGGCGAGCTGACCGGCGACCCGGGCGCCGAGGGCCGTACCGAGGCGATCCGCCTGGCGGACCTGCTGACGCCTGTGCCGGGCGAGGTCCGCCCGCTGCCCGCTGTCGCACCGTCGGCCGACGAGAAGTCCTCGACCTGCCATACCGTTCTGGTCCCGGCGGCCCTCTTCGCAAAAGTGGCCCCGCGAACCGCCGACCTGCCCTACATCGCGCACCTCCGGCAGGGCGGATCGACCGACGACACAGCGAGAGGTGCGGCCTCTGACGGGCGGCGGTACGCGGTCGTCGCCGGAACCCGATTCCCCGACCGGCCGAGCAGATACGTCGCGCACCTGGTGTCGCTCGAAGGTCTCGGCAGTGTCCTGGACACCGCGCCGACGAAGCCCGTACGCCTGCTGTCACTCTGGTCGTGGTCGTTCGACACCCATCTGACCACCAGCCGCCAGGGGTTCGGGACACTCGCCGCGGCGCTGGCGGCGGCGTCGGTCAAAGACAACGCGCTGCGCGTCCCGGTTGCCGCACCGCCGTCGGCCGGCGCGAGCGCGAAGCACACGGCCCAACGGCTCCGGCAGGGATTCGTGCCGCTGCCCTTCCGCGCGCACAGCGGCGAACACACATTCGCCTGGTACCGGGGCCCGCTGTCGCCGGTGCGCCCGCGCCCGCTGCCCACACCTCCCGAGTTGCTCGGCCGACCCCGTTCGGCGTCGCAGTTGCTGATCTATCTGGAGGAGTTCGGGATCTTCGACGTCAGCTACGCGGCCGCGTTCAGTCTCGGCCGGGCCCTCGCGGTGGCCGACACGGACTTCGGCAGCGGCTACACGCGTGGGGTCCGGTCCCAGCGGCGCCTGAAGGCGAGCGGAAAACGTTTCGCACCCACGGTCACCCCGCCGAAGGCCCCCGAGCACGAACCGGACGCGCGCAGCGCACATGCACGCTGGCTGAGCCGGTTGCGCCTGCTGGACCATGTCCCCTTCGCGTATCTGGTCCCGGACGCGCGAATGCTGCCGTCGGAGCGCCTGCGGCTCTGTCACGTGGACCCGGACTGGATCAATGCCCTTGAGGCCGGCGCGGCGAGCGTCGCCACCGGCGACCCCGAGGACGAGTGGGCTGCCGACCAGCTGTGGGCCCTGCGCGCTCACCCCACTCCGGCGGCAGCACTGCTGTTGCGTTCCGCGCTGGTGACCGCATGGCCGGGGATGGCGATCCGTTGCGTGGACGAAGCGGGCCCGGTCGCGGTCGCGCGCCGAGCCACCCTCGCCTCCGGCGTGGAGCTGATGCTCCTCGGCCGCCCGCCGACGAACGTCACGCTGGAAGAGCCGCACCGCAGCGCCCATCTCGGGATCACCCCCGAGAAGAAGATCACGCTACGGGAGATCACCGGACGAATCGGTGCCTCACGCAAGTCTGTCCCGGTCTCCGGTGCGCTCCGCTCGGCCGAGCCGATGGTGCTCGATCTCGGCGCCAGGCTGCACGAGCTGCTGAAGACCGAGTTCGGAACCGGCATCGGCCCGAGCGCGATGGCGCTTCAACTTGTGGCCTCCACCGAGTACCAGGTGCTGACCGTGGCGGGAGACGCGTAAATGGCCGTACGCAAGCAGTGGATCGTCCCGATGGAGATCGAGGCGCTGGTCGTCAACGACACGGTGCGAAAGGAGGTGACCTTCCAGCGCTGGTCGCAGGATTTCACCGACGCCCGCAGCAACCCGGTCGACGAGGGCGCCATCGACAACGGCTTCGGCACCGATCCGGAGAACAACGGCGTCCACCTGCGCTGGGTACTCCCCGAGGCCCTCACTCACGCCCGCCAGCACCCGACGTCAGGGGCGCTCGAGCTCCCGTTCGTACCGAACCGCTGGCTCGTCGCCCGATATCTCACCGGCAAGCCGGACAGCAAGCCTGCGGCCTGGCTGATCGAGAGCGACTACGTCGGCGAGTGGGGCTCCGTCATGTTCGTACGGCACGACACCCCGATCGGCGACGAGACCATGCTGGGCCGCGCGCACGATCTCACCGCCGGTGCGTGGCAGGAGCCCGCGCCACGGGCGCCGCACCTGACCGCGTTCGGTCCCGGCATCGTGGACTTCGCCGCCTACCAGCCGTACCAGAAGAACGTGTTCTCCTTCCACGACGACCTGACCGGGGTGGGGGAATCGGCCACGCTGAGCTATCTGGTGGCCGGATGGTACGCCAACGGGGCGGGTGATCCACTGACCACACCGAACGTCAAGGACGTCCTGCGCGACTTCGGCTGGTTCCGTCGGCGACGAGGCAGGCTCGGTGCTCTGAACACGTTCTGCGCCGGCACGGCACGCTCGGTGCGCTGGCGGAAGGACGACCGGTCGCTGGTCGTGGTGCCCCCGTCGAACGGGATGAGGGTCGCGGCCGGGACAACCGGTGTGGAGGCGCTGACGGCACTGGTCCGCCACCAGCACTCCCAGCTGCCCTATTCGGCCGAGGTGCTGACCACGCTTCAACACGGCCTGTCCGACCGGCTGGACGGCACACCGGACGGACTGTTCGAGTACGAGCAGTATGTCCACCAGGCCGGATTCACCCGGACCCCGGGCGGCCACCAGTACGCGGTGGTCACCGTGGACGCGCCCTCGGGCACCCGCCCCGTTCCGCCGCCGGCCTGGCTGGACACCCTGCGCGCCGCGCAGGACAGCTATCTGACGGCGGACCGCGCGCTGGAGGCATTGCGCTGGCGGCTCTTCTGTCTGTGGTGGCTGCGGGATCTGGACGTGCTGCCGAAGGCGTACAAGAAGGCCGATTTCACCGATCAACTCGACGAGACCCGCGCGGGCAGCCTGGCGAGTGAGGTGGCCCGAGCACGGCGCACGCGCGACAAGGCCCTGGAGAACGTGCCATGGTCCCCCGAGCCCCGCGGCTGGGAGACGGCGATCGCCAAATTCCTCGACGCCAAGGGGTACTCGCTCGGGCGCTATCAGAAGCTGATCCGGGTACCGCTGGCCGCGTACCGGCGGGCCGGAGACCCCGTGCTGCTGCTGGCCGGCGCGCGAGCCGGTCGTCCGCTCACCCGCGGGCCGCTGCACTGCCGATTCATCGAGGATCTGCCGTCCGGAGGGGTCGCCTACGCGCCGCCGCCCAATGTGGAGAGCCTGCCCGCAGAGACGATCAAGGCCCTGGTGGGCGAACTCGGCGCCCTCGACGCCGGGAAGCCCAGTCCCGGACTACCCGATTTCGCCGCAGCGACGTGGAGACAACCCTGGTCGCCGCTGTACCTGATCTGGGAGATCGACTACATCCCGCTGCCGTTCGGAAAGCACTGGACCTTCGACGGAATTGAATACCGGTGGGACGGCAAGGGTCCGCACGGCCCGGTGACCGCACTGCGCGGACGGAATCTGCTCACCCCGCATCTGCTGGCCAACCTGGGCAACCAGGTGCGCCAGTACCGTGAGGATCATCCCCAACTGCCCGCTGCCGACATCGCCGCGCTGACGAAACTCCTCGAAACGGTCGCCGGAATCGACCCGCTGTCGCAGGCGCTGGGCGGTCTCACCGACCAGGTCGCGCTGCGCGAGCGGTTCTTCGGCCGGAGGCCGACCGGGGCCCTGGCGGACCTGATCGGCCCGGCTCCGCACCACATCCCCAACCCGGGCAACCTGCCCGGCGACGACGGCTCCTGGCCCGCGTCACCCTTCGAGGCGATCAGGGCCGGCCAGTTCCGGTTCACCCGACTCCTGGTGGTGGACGCGTTCGGCCAGGCGCAGACCATCGTGATCGGCTCCGACGAACGGACCACCTGGCCGATCCTGCCCTCGTCCCTCAAGCCGGGCCATGCCGTCGACGAGAAGGAACGGCAGCACTACGTAGAACTGCGGCCCCGGCTCGTCCAGCCGGCACGACTGCGGTTCGAGCCCGTCGCCGCTCCGATCGTCGGCTGGCTGCTGCCGAACTTCGCGGACCGGGCACTGCTCTGCTTCGCCCCCGACGGCGGCGGACTCGCGGAACTGCGCGTGGCTCGCGGCGAATCCGGCTCACAGCGGGTCGTCGCCGAACCGCTGCCGGGTGTGCTGTCCCGCGACACCGGGGCGCTGCCGCCGGAGTTCGCCCGCAGAGCCCCCGCGCTCGCGGCGACGCTGGGCGGACTGATCGCCTCAGGACCGGACGGGTTCGCCCACTGGTGGGAGACTCTGCGCCTGTCGCTGGCGCGGATCGAACACGGCGAGGAGGAACACGCCGCCGCCCACGCCTGCCTGCTTGGCCGGCCACTGGCTGTGGTCAGGGCCAGGATCGCGCTCGACCTGGACGGCCCGCCGATCACCGACCCGAGTTGGCAGTACGCCTTCGCGCCCGGTAAGCCCGAGTTCACCAAGGTCCGGTGGCCGGTCCGGCTCGGCGAGGCCGAGCGGCTGGGGGACGGCCTGGTCGGCTACTACACGGGCACGGCGTACGGCACTTTTCACGCGGTGTCCCCGGCGAAGGGCGCGAGCCGCTACGTCGTCCCGGTCGGAAAGGGCGAGTCGGTGAGCCTGGCCGCCGATTCGGCCGTCACCGAGCTGACCATGATCATGGATCCGCACGCGTCCGTCCATGCCACGACCGGAATCCTCCCGGTAACGACGCTCCGGCTTCCGGACGAGCTGGTGCGCGATCCCCTCGCCGCGCTGCGTCCCTCGTTCCGTACCGGGCCGCTGCTGACGACGACGCGCGGCGGGGCGGTCGCCGTGCCCGCCCCCTCCTCGCATCACGCCGGCACCTGGGAGTGGGCCGAGACCCGGTGGGAGAAATCCGAGACCACCTGGGCGTTCTCTCCGATCGCGGCGGTGGACGTGAACGCCAGGTTGCCCGAGGAATCCGTCGAGATCCGAACCGGATACACACATCTGAGGGAGCGCCGTGGATGACCTCTCGTTCGACCGGCTCCGCAAGGTGCGGCTCAGGGCGCCGCGGTTCTTCCTGTCCCAGGATCACAATCCGGTGTGGTTCAACGGCTATGAGGTGCGGCCCGGCATCGTCGCGCTGCCGGTGATGAAGCTGACCGAGCGGCTGTACGAACAACAGGGAGACTCGACCGTGACCCTGGCCAGCATCGCGCAGGTGAAGCCGGAGGTGTTCGTCACCGAGGTGATGGATCTGTTGAGGCTGCTGGAGAAGGTCCCGTCGGGCCGCACCCTGGTCGAGTTCTTCGCGAACGCGTCGGTGCCACCGCCGAAGGTCCCCAAGAGGCCCGCTGACCGGACCTACTGGGAGCAGGAGGCGGTCTACGCCGACAACGGCTGCCCCGCCGAGATCAGGCTGACGATCAACCAGCTCGACCCCAGGCTGCCCCAGCTCACGGCAGTCACGCTCGGCACCTACAAGACGGGCAGGTACTACGGGGCGGGCTCCGTGTCGTACGTGCAGATCCATCCGCGCATGGTGCTCACGATGGACGGCTTGGCGATCTCGCCAGAGCTGATCATCGCTCACGAGATGATCCACGCGGCCCACGCGGTCAGCGGCGCGATCGATGAGGGAGAGCTCAACGTCCCGGCGCTGGAGAGCCCCGGGAAATTCGCGACGACCAAGAGTCCCTTCGAGGAGATCGTCACGCACGGCGGATATCTCCAGCTCACCGCGTCCCTCGGGGTCCACCATCCGGGCGGAGTGCTCGCCATCAAGGCGACCCAGCCCCAGATCACCGGGCTCCGCTCGGCGGCAGAACTCGCCCGCACGGCCAAGAACGACGACGAGCGGAGGCGCTGGACGCGCACCCAGTGCGCCCGGTTCGACGTGGTGGGCGTCAGCGAGGTACGGCTCGCCGCGGAGCTCAAGCAGACGACACGGCGGGCGTACCACAACTTCATCTCCGAGACCCCCCGTGCAGGCATTCTGAAGAAGGCACGCGGCGAGGTGGCTGACGAGCTCTTCACGATCCCGCCGGGCAGCACTCCCGATCACCCCCTGCGCGCCAAACTGGCCGCGCTCACGACCTGGGCGTCCACGGTCGGGGTCGTGGATTGCGTGCACCCAGCCGCGCCGGACGACGTGGTCGGATACGCGGCGCCCAGAAAACTGGCGATGAAGGGTCCAGAGGCATGGAATCTCATCAACGGCCTCTCGGTGCGGCAGACACCCGCCGAGATCTGGCGCCCGAGCGACACCGCGCCGCCTCAGCCCGCAGGTGAGTTGAGAGTCGAGGTACGCGGCGGGCGGGACCGACCCGCACCCGTGCCGGCCTCGGGGCCGTCCCGCCCGCCGGTCTCCTCGAATCAGGTCACGGTCTTCCCGTATCTGCGGAGCCAGGCCAAGGACGCGCCCGAGATCACCAAGCGGCTCTATCGGTTCGATCTGCGCGGCCCCGAGGAGAGGACCGAGAACCCCCATGGCATCACCGTCGAGCCCCGGGATCTGGCGCCCGTCTTCAGCGCCGGTTTCCGCGCCTGGGGCACCTGGTACGACCTGGAGCACCACGTTCACCCGCGACCCGGATCCTGGTACACCCAGGACGGTTTCGTGAGCCTCGGTGCGGACAAGAAGGCGGCCATCGACCTGTACGCCCCCGACCTGGTGGGCCGGGTCGGCGCGAGCTGGATCGAGCTGGCGACAGCAGCGATCAGGAGACGGCTGACGACACGGAACCTGACCCCGGCCCAGCAGGTACGCCTCTCGGACGACCTGGCCAGGCTGACGAAGCAGGCCGTCGGCGACGGCGGGGTGACCGGCTGGATCTACTCGGTCCTGCCGAGCCGCTACATGTTCCACGTCGCCACGAACGCGGGGTCCACCCGCCAGGCGCTCCTGGGCGACCAGGCCAGGCGGGCGGCGGAACAGAACGGCGAGTGGCTCGCCCCGCACCTGGTGCCGGCCTCCGCGATCACCAAGGCCACCCAAGTGACCTTCACCGTCGAGTACACGGTACCGAAGCGGGGCGGCCCGGCCGAACCGCGTTACCGCACACGCGAGACGGGCGAACTGATCAGGAAGAAGGCCGAGGGCGATCCGTACAACCCCTTCCGCCACCGCGCACAGAGCCGCTGGGACGGCCTGGTCAGCTACGGAGCTCCGCCGGACAATCCGTGCCTGCCGGGACACCGCGACTTCGCGGTCCCGCGCGGGTGGTCAGGCATGGACGAGTACTGGAGGAACGGTAAGAAACACACGTCCTCATGGGCCACCACCGGCATCACACTGACGCCGCCGCCACGACCGTAGGGAGCAGAAGATGGTGCGGTTCGAGTACGAGCTCGCCAAGGACTCACGCAAACTGCAGATCTCGCCCGAAAGCGGCCCGCCGACGATCGCCACCGTGAAGATCCAGGTCTCCAACCCTGGCATCACCGGCGTCACCCGCGCGAAGATCATCATCAAGATCTCGGCCGAACTGACGGCCAACCCCGGAGCCATTCGCCCGGTCTGCGATCCATCACGCGAGTGGTCGTTCAAGCGCGAGACGAACGACATCTACGTCGCGACGTTCCACAGGCAGCCCGGCAAACCGCCCCACCACCCGGCGCACAAGGGCGAATTGGCGAAGAACGCCCGGTTCACTCTGCTCCTGCACCACGTCGAGGTCTCCTCGAGCACCGGGGAGGCCGTGATCAGCATCATCGAGGACCTGACGATCGACGCCAGAGCGGAGACGACGGACAAGACCCTGACCATCCAGAAACACGCGACCGTACCGCCGGGCGCGGACGTGCCACGGCACTTCCGGCCGGAGCCGATCCAGCCGTCCTACGGCAATCCGGCCCGGCTGGTGTGGGAGGGGCCGCACATCGGGTACCGGATCCTGTCCGCCGCGCACCCGGCCGGCATCGACGTGACCGGAACGCGTGTCTGGCAGTCGGAGGATCTGTACGGGCCGACGACATTCGTCCTTCAGGGCATCGACACCACCGACGAGTCGGATCCGGTCCGGCACACCCTCACCACCACGGTGGTACCGGAGCGCGGACTGGAGTGGTTCGTCCCGATCGAGGGCCTTGAGGGCCAGGGCCCGACCGCGCTCGGAGGCTGGGAACGTGACCACACGGTCATCGGCACTTGGCGGATCACTGACGGTCCCCCCGGAGACAGAGCCGATCTCACCTCCGACGTCCGATTCCGGGTGTGGACCGGCACCGAGCGCCACAACCGGCACGTCATCAGCCGCGACTACCCGATCTCCGCGCTGAAGAACCAAGGGCTTCAGATCCACATCCCGCTCGGTGGGGGCTCCCGAGCGTTCTTCGAATTCACCAACAACACGTTCCTCGAGCGGGGCTGGGGAGATCCCTGGGGAGGGCTCAAGGACCCGAACAAAAAGGAGTACTCGGACTTCAACACCCGGATGCGCGGGCGATCCGTGGTCGATCTGGCGTTTCTCTTCCACGTCGCCGCGGACGAGAGTCCCCGGAACACTCAGGACAACATTCCCGCACCACAGCGCAGGCCACGACCGGATCCGGCCGCGGCCTCCTCCGGCCGGTCCGGCACAGCGCTCGACACCGATGCGCCGTCACGGCATCCCGGGTCACCCTGATGCCGAACGACATACCGGCAGCGCAGGCACACGAGGTGACTCTGACGTCAGACTGCCCGGGTGAGCGAGTGCGGGCCGGGAGGTGCGGAGCGTAGGTGGTCTGCTCGCAGAGGGCCGTGCCGTCCCGGGTGAAGTCGGTCCATTCCAGGACGGTGGTCCCGTCCTCCGCTATGCGCAACCTGGCGGTGCGGCGACCAGCGGGTCGTACGTGTAGCGCCAGAGCTGTCCGTCGGGCGTGGTCACGGCGACCAGCTGGTCCTCGACATCCCGGGTGTAATGCCAGTTCTCGAGCCGCCCGAGCCGGAAGTCCTCTGACGCGCCACCTGCGCCGTTGGAAACTCATCGCTGCTGATCAAAGTAGGTCTGGCGCACCACCACTCCCTGCTGGAAGCCTGTTCGGGTGATCGTCTCACTGGTGTATCAGGTGGCGCGGAAGCTGCTCGCGGTCCCGGCGGTACTGCTGGGCCGGGACGCCACCGAGGACGCCGAACTGCTGGTGCTGCGGCGTGAGAACGCGGTGCTGCGCAGGCAGGTCACCGCGCCAGTGCGGTACGAGCCGGCGGACCGGCGGTGGTTCACGGCACTGTCCTCGCTGATCCCCCGGCACCAGTGGTTGCGGGTGTTTCCGGTGACACCTGGGACCCTTCTCGCGTGGCACCGCAGGCTGATCGCCCCGAAGACCATCGGCGGCGCGGGCGTCACCAATGACTCCATGCTCTCCATGGGGCGGTGAAGGCATGATTACAGCGCCGAAGCCCTACTTTGCACCGTTGGTCAGAGATAGGCGATCGCGGGATGTCGCACACTGGGCCGGACCGGCGATCGGCTGCTCCGGATCAGCGACGGCCAGAGAGATGCCCCGCTCAGCAGCCGTACCTCTGGGTGCAGCCGAGTCCACTCGTTGCTGTGACCGGTCGGGATGAGCCAGTAGAACCGGCCTCGTGGGGGTGTCACCATGCGACGAGTAGCGTCCGAAGTCCCCCTGTGATCTTGCTGTCGTCGGTGGGGAGTGTGGTGTGGGGTTCGTGCAGGTGAAGCCGAGGCAGTCGAGCCGGCAGATTCTCAATGACGGTCAGTAGTTCCAGCCGGGCCAGAGACGCCCCGATGCAGTGGAACTTGCCGTGTCCGAAGCCGATTTGCGGGTTGGGCGTGCGGGTGATGTCGAATCGGTCGGGGTCCGCGAAGACTGACTCGTCCCGGTTTGCCGATTGGAAGGAGAAGACCACCAGGTCGCCGGCCCGGATATGGACGCCTTCGAAGTCCACACCCTCGAGTGCGTAGCGCGGAATCCAGCTCCCGCCCGGGACAGCGAAGCGCAGGATCTCCTCGACCGCGCCCGGAGCCAGCGCCTGATCCCGGCTCAGGGCCTGGCACTGGCCAGGGTGCAAGAGAAGCGCGCCGGAGTCCCGGCGACGAACCCCCCTCTGGACCCGACAAGACCTCCGGGCCAGCTAGCGCTTCAGGTACCGGCGCTTGCCGCTCACTCCATTCCACTTGTCAGCATCCGGAAGCGCGTCTTGCGGCTGAGTGATAGCAGGCCACTGGGATGCCAGCTCGCTATTGAGCCGGATGAACTCGTACTTGTCCGCGGGTAGGTCTTCCTCCGCGAAGATCGCTTCGACCGGGCACTCCGCAACGCATGTCCCGTCATCGGTGCACTCGTCAGGGTCAATCACCAGCATGTTCGGACCCTGCCGGAAGGCGTCCGTCGGGCAGACAGCCGCGCAGTCCGTGTACTTGCATCTGATGCAGGCGTCAGTCACCACGTATGTCATCGGGGTAGCTCCTTGCCGAGAGGTGCGACTACACGCCCCCCTCTCTGTAATTTACTGATTACAGTAAGCTACTTTTCTGCTCCCCGCCCTGCGGCTCACCCGACCAAAGGGCCTCGGCGGTCACCCGATGAACACGTAGCAGCCCCATCAGGCCCCCACCACCATGTGCCTCCATGAACCGGCCAGCCGGTGCGAAGCCGAGCCATGGAGCCACTGGTCACCTGGACGCCGCTCGTCGTCGAAGAAGAGGCTGACCATCGACCCCGGCGACATGAGAATCAGCGGTCGCGGCCAGTCGCTCCCGCCCAAGGATGGAGAGATCACCTTCCGCAAGCCGGGGCCGGCGAGCAGACGAAGAAGAAGGGGATTCGCCTGGGTGAGGTCAAGACCGACAACGACGGCCATCTGCTGGTCCTGGGCGGGCGGGGAGGGGCCGGCTCACCGTACCAACTTGACTTCAACTACTTTGACAGCGACGGCTGGTGGGACGACACTTCGGACGGTCCGGTTGAGGCCGTCGTGACGATCAGAAACAGAACCACGCCCCTACCCGTTCAGCGGGCCTGGGTGGTCGTGACCCCGCCCAAGTACTCCCCGGAGCTGGACACCGTGGTGACGCTCTGGGACCGGCTGCTGGACTTCTTCGCGCGCCCGGACGACGTGACCTGGATGCGCCCCTCCTACACTCGGGACATCCAGCCCATCCTTCAGCGCGCCCGAAGGATGGGGGCGGTGCACGCGGGCGCCAACGGCAACCACGCCGGCTGGCCGGAGCCGATGTACGGCTTCTACCACCGTCGCAAGATCGCCAGCTGGCTCACCGGCGACAAGAAGATGCCGGTGATGAGCCAACCTCGCGATCTCAAGGACGGTCACCTGACCAACCTCCAGATGGCCGCCCTGCAGAAGTGGCAAGCCGGCGACTTCGACCGTGACTGGCCCAGCACGCCGCCGCCGGAGGCGAAGATCACACCCGACGGCCTCGACCGGGCCGCGCTGGAGGCCTGCGTGGGCGCGTCCTTCGGCCCCGGGATCGAGGCCGGGCGCCATCTTCTCAAGTCGAACATGTGGGCCGACCCGGACAAGCGGGACTTCCGGTTCAGCTCCCGGGTCCAAGCCGGCGATCTCACCGCCCGGATGTGCATCCCGTGGCACTCCGACTTCAAGTGGTGCGCCGGCGACTGGTGGCCCGTCCCCCGACCGGTCGACGTCATCCCCGCGGGCGCGGCGCCGCCGGACTACCAGGACTGGGATCGTGGCGTGGCCAACACCAAAGCCATGGTGGATGATTGGCGCAAGCTCGGCTTCGTCGTGGCCGACCGGAACGGGCGCTACCGGGAGGTGGAGCGCGCTACCCGCTGGACGGTCACGCCGGAGCTGCTCGCCGACGGTCAGTGGACCACGACGGTCCCCGGCCCCGGAACCGCCACGGACGGACAGGCCGACGTCCGGCAGCCGGCCGAGCAGCTCACCGGGGTGGACCTGGCAAGCTACGGACGCGGCCAACTCCCGCCAGGGCAGGAGCATGTGTGGCCGATCCTGCTGACCGACGAGGACCGCTCCATCGAGGTGACCGTCCGGGCCGCCCAACCGCAGGCACTGTCCGTGGGCGTGGTCACCCCCTACGGGCCCGAGGTCGCCGACGACGACCCCCATCTCACCGGCACCGTCTTCGACGACCGGCTGGAGCTGCAGATCGCACTGCCGGTCGAGGTGTGGCCGCAGCGCTTCACCCACGCGGGCCGCTGGGAGATTCGGATCAGCACCCCCGAAGCGACCACGACCACGGCCTACCAGCTCACGGTGGCAACCGAGTCGGACATCCGGATCGGGGAAGCCGCAGTCCGGCGAGACTCCGCCTGCAACCTGACCGTTGCCACCGACCTCGGCGAGCGCGAGATCCAGGAGGCTGTGGCCGTGCTGGCCGCGGACGGCAGCGAGGTGCCGTTGCAGCTCACCGGCCCGGGTGGCTTCAGTGGGCAGGCCGACACGGCGGGAGCCGAGGGGTCGCCCCTGCGGCTGCGGGTGATCGGGGACTCCCGGTGCGGCAACCCCTTCATCCGGGAGCGGTTCCTGACCCCCGGCGGGAACGGGTGAGCCGCACCGACCATGTGGTCGTCGTCGGGGGTGGCCCCTCCGGCGCGGTGGTCGCCTGGTACCTGGCCACCGCCGGCGCGGCCGGCGTCCTGGCGGACGACGGCCGCGCGCCGTGGCGGTCGGTGGGCCAGCAGTTGTCGCCCTCCGCGCTGACGGTCCTCGGCCGGATCGGGTCGTGGACAGGTTGGCCACCGTCTCGACCCCGGTCTACGAGGCCCGCAGCGCCTGGGCCGAACCGACCGTGGACCACCGTTCGAGCCTGCTCAACCGCTACGGTCCGCCCCTGGCCGTGGACCGTGCCGCACTGGACGAGTTGCTGCGCGAGGCGGCCCGCGAAGCAGGTGTACGCCTGGTACGCGCCCACGCGAAGCCGGTGGCCGGGCCGGACGGCGGGTGGTTGGTGCCCGGTCTCGAGAACCCCGTCCCGGTGGTCGTCGACGCCACCGGCACGGCCCGGGCCGTCTCACGCGCCCGACTCCGCTGGCACGGTGTGGACCGGCTGCGCTACACCATCTGGCAAACCCGTCCCGCCGATCGACTGCCCCAGCCCTGGTCACTGGTCGAGGCCGCGCCCGACGGCTGGTGGTACAGCGCGCCGACGCCCGGCAGCGAGCGATTGACGGTCATGCAGGTCCAGGACACCGCCGGGCGGGCGCCGCAGCTACCGCCGCCCCGCACCTCCGAGCGCCTGGCGCACCGTTCGCTGCCGCGGCCGGCCGCACAGCGGGTCGCCGTGGTGGGTTGCGCCGGTCCGCCCTGGACGGCGGGCCTGGTCGCAGTGGGGGACGCAGCGCTCTCCGTCGACCCGCTTTCCTCCTCCGGGCTACGGCACGCCCTTGAGCTGGCCGGCCCCGCCTCCGAGGCCGCGCTCGGCTTGCTGCACGGCGACGAACGGCCGGCCGACGACTACGCGCGTGCGGTGCGGCACGCGTTTCTCAAGCACCTGGCCGACCGTCAGTTCTTCCATGCGGCCGCGACCCGCTACCAGACTGCCGCCTTCTGGAGCCACCGGTCAGACCTCGAGCACATGCGCCTCGCCGACGCGCAGAGCGGGCACCGCAGCGGGGTGTGATCCAGCGCCGGCCGGGAGGGGCCGGTCGGCGAGCTCTTCCCGGGTCGGACGGGCGCCCGCGCGGTGCGGAGGCCCCTTCAGGCCACGCACCAGCCGGAGTCGCAACGGCTGCCCGCCGCTTCCTCCCGCGGCGCCGACCCTGGCGTGGTCTCCTGCGAGGGCTTCCTGGATCGTGGACGCCCGGCCGGAGTATTTGCGGTCGCCAGGAATGCCCGCGGAGTAGAGCGTGCCGCGGTCAACCCCCCCCCCAGGGGCTCAGGCCGTTCTCGCGCATCACCGCTCAACTGGCCACCGGGGCGGCCTCCCCAGGTCATGTCGCGGACTGAATGTGCGATTCGACCGAAGGTCACCCACTCAGTCGCGTGTCTCGCCATTCGCGGGCGGAGTCACTCGTCTGGGGGATTTCCTGGATTTCTGGTGGATATCGGTGGAGCGATTCGGCGATGGCTGGAAGGTTTCTGCGATGACGGTTCAGCTCGGCCGTTAGGCCCAGCTGTACGGCATTGACGGATCGGGTCGACTGAGAGGATACGAACTACTCGGAGAAGCGACACAGGAATAGTCGCACCGGTAGGAACAACCCCGACGGAGGGAGTGTCTCAATGTCTGTCCAAGAAGACCGGTCAAAGAGCACGGCGAAAGAAGTGAACGGCAAGCGGCAGCCGTTCCACATCACGAAGGAGGAGGACCGGCAGCTGCGTATCAAGGGGGATCGCCTCTCCCCGGCGCTGGTCATCACCCAGCCGTCGTCGTTCGACGAGTACGCCCGACAGCTCATGGTTCCCCCTGCGATCATGGACCTGGCCCGCAAGGCGGCAAACATCCGGCTGTCCGCGTGGGAGATCGAGGCCATGCGCAAGCATCTCGAACCCGTCGGCCCGGTCACTGCCGATCTGCCCGGCAACGAGCTCGGGCTGCTGCGCCGGATCCTTCTGGCCAAGGCCGCCGACGACAAGACGCACCCTCCGTACATCCGCGTGGCGTGCACCGGCCGGGGGGTGTACGACAAGTGGGCCACGGAGTTCGACTACGTGCGGGACCTCGGAATCGAACCGGGTGACGCGGGTTCCCCGGTGGTCCTGGAGATCTGGCCGGCCCAGCACTACTCACCGATCCACTCGCACGGCCACACCACCGGAATCGTCTACTGCCTGGCCGGCCAGCTCGATGTGATGGCCTACGACAATCTGGCCTGGGACGCCCCCAAGCGGGGGCTGGTCACCCTGACCCCTGGGCAGTGCGCTTGGCTGGCCGGTGACAAGTTCGCCGTGCACAAGGTCTACTGCCCGATGGACGGCGACAACGGACCCACGGGCCCGCAGTACATGAGCGACACCTCGGAGTTCGCGGCCAGCTTCCACGTGTACCTGAACGAGAACGAACTCTCGATGGACTCGTACACGGCAGCCGACCTCGGCCGCGACACGTTCCACTACATCGACGAGATCGACCACAAGAAGAAGGAGTTCACGACATATTCGGACCTCTCCTGGAACGTGCTCCGGAAGGTGCTCGCGGACACCGCGCTGGACTAGGCACTACATCGACGCGCCGTGGTCGGTGACGACCATCAGCCAGGTGCAGTTCTGGGACGTCCGGGAATTTCCGGCCGACTACGGGGACGGCACGGCGGTCTTCCTGTCGGTGTGCGTCTCCGAGTGGAACACGCCGGGAATCCTGTACGGGAAGGCCGCCAGGGAGTGCACCCGCGAAGAGGTGGTGCACGAGGCCCGGGCCCAGTGCAAGGACGCGCTCAACGACACCGGCAAGGCGGTGCTGAACGTCGACGCGGATCTGCACTCCTGGTGCATCGACCCCGCCGTCACCGGCCTCGGCGGCCACACGCCACGCAACCGTGAGCAGCTGCTCGTCCACCCCACCGGCACCCTGTAGAACCGCCCCACCGCAACCGCACTCCCCAACTTCTTCCTCGCCGGGGGCTATGCGCGGACGGATGTGGACCTCGCCACGATGGTGGCGCCGACGAGTCGGTACGGCGAGCGCTCAACGCCCTGCTCGACGCGGACGGTTCACAAGCCGAGCGCCACCGGATCTGGAGCCTGTACCGGCCATCGGAGTTCGACCACCACACGATGGTCCGCCACTACACGCATCCCGAGGAGGTCGCGGCGGGCACTCCGGCCTTCATGTCAGGAGTCTCCGGCCGAGCCCCTCTGGCCGCAGATGAGGCCTCGAATCCGGACAGCGGAGCGGTCTCAGAGGGCGTTAAGCCTGTTTCTGACAGAGGCCGCGTCCGGGTTGGGTGAGGAAGCCTTGGCGGACGAGGCGTCCGAGTCGGGAGCGGGTGACGTTCATGGCCGGGTCGTCGGTGGGCATGCCGAGGTGTTCGTGCAGGTCGCGGACGCGGAATGCCTGGTCGGGGTGCTGGTTGAAGGCGTTCAGGATGTCCTGGTAGGCGGTGGACGGTTCGGGCGGCGTGGGCTCGGCACTGGTCCGCGTGATCTCCTGGACGATCTTCCGGGTCGTGTCCAGCTCGATGAGGCGGGCTTCGGCCTCGGTGAGCTCGGTGGCGAGGCGTTCGATCTGTCGGCGCAGGTCGTCGGCGCGGGCGGTGGACTGGTCGTGCTGGTCCCGCAAGTCTTCGAGGAGTTCGGCGACGTTCACGCGGCCACCGTGAAGTCGGCCGCCCTGGGGGTGTCGCGCCAGGCCGGGGAGGGTGCTGTGAGGCGGCGGGTCATGTTCGCGGTGGCCTCCCAGTGGACGCGGGAGGCGGCATTGTCGGGCCGGTGGTCGTACTCGCGCGCCAGTCGCCGGTGGAGCATCAGGGTGCCGTTGACCTGCTCCACCACCCAACGCTCGGGTAGCGCGACGAAGCCTTTGCCCTTGTCGGCGGGGTTGCGGATCACGGTCTCGACGGTGATGCCGAGCAGCGCACCGCGGATGATGGTCTCGTCCTTGAAGCCCTGGTCCACCAGGGCTTTCTCCACGCGGTTCCGCACCGCTCGGCCGCCTGGGTCAGCAGGGCGACGCCGGCGGCGTTGTCGTGAGCGGAGGCGGCGAGCACGGCGACCCCGATGATCAGGCACAGCACGTCGACCACGAGCCCACGCTTGCGGCCCTGTGTCTTCTTGCCCGCGTCCAGCCCCGTCGTGGTCCTCGGGACCCCGGCCGCCGCACGGACGGACTGGGTGTCGACGATCACAAGGGACGGGTCCTCTAATCGCTTGGCCCTCTCCCGTACCTGGCAACGCAGGAGTTCCTGGATCCGCTGGTCAAGGCCGTCCTGACGCCACAGCGTGTAGTAGTAGAACACCGCAGACCCCGCCGGCAGGTCAGGCGGGAGATAGCGCCACTGGCAGCCCGTCCGGTTCTGGTAGAAAATCGCGTTCACGACCTCCCGCAGATCACAGGACCCCGGAGCCCCAGTAGCCGACCGCGCCACCCGCTCCTGCTTCCACGATTCGATCATCGGCCTGACCAGTTCCCACCGCCCATCCGTCACGTCGCTCGGGATATGCCTGTCTCCCCATGCGCCGCAGAACATCACCCAACCCCCGACCGGCCCGTTAGTACGACCGGCGTTCACACGAACGAGCGATCACGAACCATAGATAGACGGACTTAACGCCCTCTTAAAACGACATGTCGACATCCATGTCCGAGCTGCCCTCCTGGGTGGCCTGACTCGGCTCCGGCTCCGGCTCCGTCGCGCCCTGGGTCCGGAACTTCTCGATCAGGCGGTACCCCTCGGCGTACGACGCCTTGTCACCCGCGCCGTAGCCGTACTTGGCGGGCGCGTAGTCGCCGCCGTAGGTGTCCTGCAGAGCCTTCAGAACGTTCCGGGCCTCCGTCGGGGTCAGCTTGCGGTTCTGGCCGAAGTACGTACCGAGCTGCTGCTCGATATTGGTCTTCCGGTCCTTCTTGCTGCTGCCCTGCGGGGGCTGGACCTCCTGCTGGATCTGGTTCATCAGTTCCTGGCGGGCCTGCTGCTGACGGACGTGCTCGGCGTTGATCGCCTCGACCATCCGGCGGGCCTCGGGGGAGCCGCCGGAGCCCAGTTGGGTACGGTCGAGTGACGGGTAGAGCGTCTCGGCGACATACGGCCTGGTGTTCCAGAGCGAGCTCTGCTTGTCGAGGATGTGCCCCGCCGAGGCCTCCGCCGTGATGTCGATCCAGCCCAGCTCCGTCTTCACCCCGGTCACCGGATCCGTCCGCGTGATCACCAGGTCCGGCCGGGTGGAGCCGTGCGTCACCTGAGTCTCGACCCTGACGTCCGGCGGCAGGTGGGGCGCGATGTCGGCGGAGATCAGTTTGGTCGTCATCGACTCGACCGCATAGCCGAACTGGGCCGGGAACCACCCTTCGAGCTCGGCCCGGCGCTCCGGTGTCGTCGCCGGGTTGACCCACTCGTTGTAGTTGTTCACCCAGTTCCTGGTGTGGCCGTCGAGCGCCGGAACGGAGGCGGGATCCGCGAGCGCAATCCCGGCCGCCACCTGCACCTTCTGGTCGATTTGGGTCGCGATCTGCTCGACCATCTGCTTGTCGTGCGGAGGCAGGGTTTCCCCGGCGACGTGGACGGAGAGGACACCGAACTTCGCCGCGTCCGACTCGAACAGGCCGTGGTCGAACTCGCCGTGGATCGTCTCCTCGTGCGGTCCGGACGTCGAGGCCCAGACGTGGTTGCCCTCGGCCCACTCGCCGGGGAGCTTGCCGGGCTCGGCCTCCCAGGTCTTGTGGGTGCTCGGGTCGGCCCACATCATCTTGCCGTCCTGGCCGTGGATCAGCGCCAGCGCGTGGCCCTCCTCCCCCGGCTTGCCGAACAGCACCGTCGAGAAGGTGCCCGGACCGGCCTCGTGGACCTGCTCCAGCAGGGAGTCCACCCCGTGCTGGTCCACCCCGTGCTGGAACGGCGCGTCGTGGCGCTTGAGCAGCGTCCAGGCCGGTGACTCCTCCGGCCGGCCGTGGAACGGCTGGCCGGCCGGCCGCGGGCGGCCGTAGTGCGTGTCGCGCAACGCCTCGGTCGACTCCAGGCAGCTGTGGAGGTTGTCGCCGTCGACCGCCCCCTTGTGCGGGTTCACGGCTTCGAGCAGCTCGGGCGTCGGCTTCGGGAACTTGCCCTCACCGGTACCGGCGAGATGCTCCTGCAGCGCTTCGAACTGCTCTCGCGTCGGCGGTTCGAGGCCGCGGTCACGCAGCACGGCCTCGGTGTTCTCGTACGAGGGCGTGCGCTGCCGCTTGGCCGGCGGGGCGCCGTCCTCGGTCCGCCCGCCGTCGTCGTGCGGCCGCTTCCGGCCGCTGCCGGGCTGCTCCTCGTGGGGCGTCTGCTCCCCACCGGGGCGGCCGTGCGGCGCCTGCTCGTGCGGCGTCTGCTCGTGCGGCGCCTGCTCGTGGGCGGACTGCTCGTGCGACGGGGGGAACGCCTCGTCGTGCGAGCGCTTGGCTCCGCTGCTCTGCGGAGCGGACCGCTCGGTCGCGGGGCGCGGCTGGGTACCGGCGTGCTCCGACGGCCGGACCGGTCCGAAGCGCATACCGGACCCGCCCGGCTCGACCGGACCGCGCGAACGCGGCTGGGCGATCGGCCGGTTGGCACCGGGCCCCTCGTGTGACGCGGTGGACGGACCGGACCGCGGCGGCGGAGCGGTGTGACCGGACGATCCGCCGTGTCCGGCCGAGGCGCCCATGCCGGGCATTCCCGGCATGGCGGGCGGCGCCGAGGCCGCCGAGGAGTCGGCGGGCCTGGGCGTCGGGACGACGTCGTCTGCCGCGGGCGCGCGGTCCGCGGCCGACGACGGACGTGTGCCGCCGGGACCGGCCGCGAGGTGCAGCCCCTCAGGCGGCGCGTCGGAGTGAGCGGTGGATGACTCCCGGCCGGCTCCGGAGCCACCCGAGTGCCCGGAGCCGCCGGAGTGCGGGGAACCGCCGCCGGAGTGGCCACCCCCGGCCGCCCCTCCCCCGGACGGCATGTGCAGTCCGGGGGTCGGGGGTATCCCGGCGCCGCTGGTCTCGTGGTGCGGGGCGGCGTCGGGCGTCACCGCATGCGGAACGGGCCCGGTCGTCGTCTGCGAAGCCCCGTCGCGCGGAGGGGGCTCCGACCCGCCGGCCGTGACGGGCTCGGCGCGGACAGGAGCGGGCCCGTGGGCGGCACCGCCCTGCGGCGGCACCGTACCCGACGCCCCGTCGGCCGGCGGACGGACCGGAGTCCCGCCACCGGCCACCGGGTGGGTCGGGTCGTTCCCGTGACCACCTGTCGAGCCGCTGGTCCCCTCGTGGGTGGGCGCAGGCGTCGGCGCACTCTCGTGCGACGGCGTCGGCACAGCCCCGGTCTCATGCGTCGGCGCCGGCACGGGCCCGGCCTCGTGCGACGGCGCCGGTACAGGACCGGCCTCGTGCGACGGAGTCGGCACGGGCGCACCCTCATGCGCGGGCGCAGGCGTCGGCGCACCCTCGTGCACCGAAGGCGCAGCGCCCTCCCGGCCACCGGCCGTCGGCGAACCACCCTCATGCGCGGGCGCAGGCGTCGGCGCACCCTCGTGCACCGAAGGCGCAGCGCCCTCCCGGCCACCGGCCGTCGGCGAACCACCCTCATGCGCGGGCGCAGGCGTCGGCGCACTCTCGTGCGAGGCCGGGCCGGTCGGGCCGCCGCCGTGCTCGGCCGGCGGCATGCCACCGCCCACCGGGCCGCGCGAGCCGGTCCCGGCGGACTCGTGGCCGGTCGGGGCCGGGGCACCGCCCTGGTGCGGAACCGGCGGACCCGTCTCCCCGTGCGCCACCGGCGACGGACCGCCGGAGGTGCCGTGGGTCGAGGGGGCGTCGTCGCCCGTGCGGGAGCCGCCGGAGGAGTGCGGAGCGGACGGGCCGGACGCGATGTCCGGCGAACCCGATCCTGCTGGCGTGTGGCTTCCGCCCGTCTGCCGGTCGGAGCCGAACGGCACCAGGCCCTTCGGGCCGCCCGAACCGCCCGAACCGCCGGAACCGCCCGAATCGCCGGTGTGCCCGGGCGCAGCCGTACCCGTGCTCCTCTCGGAGCCCCCGGGCCCGCGGTAGCTGCCGCCGGACCCGCCCTCGTGGCCGCCGCCCGCGCCGCCGCTGCCGCCGCCGAAGACCGGAGCGCCGTCGGTGCCGGGGTGCAGGCCGCCGCCTCCGCCCGGTGTGCCGGTGTGCGGGATCTCGCCGGGCGGCCCGTTGAAGTGCGAGCGGGCCGCCGCGGCTCCCGCGTGGGCGCCGACCGCTCCGGCGCCGCCCATGCCGGAGCCGAGCAGGCTGCCGCCGTCGACCTTGCCGGTGGTGATGAGCTGGGTCGCGACGTCCGTTCCGACGCCGGTCGCGGCGCCGTGGAGCATCTTGCCGCCGGTGGTCTCCATGATGTGGCCGAGGCCGGCCTTGCCCGCGGCCGAGCCGAGGCCCTTGCCGATGAGGTTCCCGGACGCACCGGCCACGGCACCGCCGAGCGCGTTCTGCCCGAACTCCTTGGCGTCGAAGCTCTTACGGTGTCCTTCCATCATCTCGATGCCCTGGGCCATGGCGTTGATGGCGGCCATCTGGACGGCCTGCTTGATCGCGTGCTCCAGGGCCTCCTGCAGCAGCTTCTTGAGGACCTGCTGCACGACCGTGCGGCTGATGCCGACCTCGATCGGGATCTGCGCCAGCGAAACACCGGCAGTGAACGGTGCTTCGGCCTCCGCCGTGGCCACCTCGAAGGCCAGGATGCCCAGTTGGGCGATGATCTGGATCTTCGCAGTCTCGGCCGAGTTGGCCATGCCCTCCAGCATGTCGCCCATGCCCTTGCAGGCCTCGACCATGCCGGGAAGGAATCCAGGGTCCTGCTGGGTGCCCTTACCGACGGTGTACTGCTCCCAGTGCTTCTCCAACGCCTCGGACGCGACGCCCTGCTGGCCGTCCAACGCCCGCTTCAGGGCCGCGTCGGCGGACTGTCCGGCGTCATTCAGGCGCTCGGCGGCCTTGCGCCAGTGATCGGCCATCTCGCGCAGTGCATCCTCGTCGGCCTCGGGCCAACGGGTGCCCGCGAGCAGCATGAGAACCCACTGCAGGGGCTCAGGTAGCTCGACTGCCATGGGTCAGTGCCTTCCGGTGATGTGCGGCCGGGACTGTGCGATTCCGCTCAGCGTGGCGTTGGGCAGGATCGGCGCCGTGGGGGCGGCGGACGAGGCCCCGGCGGCCGGGGACCAGTAGGTGCCCTGGGTCGCCTGCAACTCGCTGTCCTGGCCGGTCATGTCGCCGGACAGCACGGTCTCGGTGCCCTCGTAGTTCTCGGCCATCGCCTTCAGGCCGTCGGCGATGTACTTGAGGCCCTTGGGAAGGCCCGCGAGGCCCTTGAGGGTGTCCTCGCTGTACTTCAGGTAGCCCTTCTCGCCCTCGGCGAACTTCTTGCCCGACTCGTCGTCCCCCCAGGGCTTTCCCGCCTGCATTCCGGAGAGGAAGCTGCTGAGGCTCGTGCTGAGTTCGGCGATCTGGTCGGACGCGGCGAGGACGGGAGCGATGGCCGCCCGGTACTGCTCGGGAGAGACCTTGAAACCCGAGCCCGCCGAGGCGGGGCCTCCGCCGGACTGCGACGCCGCGGCGCGCTTCTCCACGGGCTGCCCGGAGGTGGCGCGCAGCGCTGCGGTCGTGGGCTGCAGACCCGTCCCGGCGGACACCGTCCCGAACCGCGGCCGCGCCAACGCGTCGGCGGCCGTCCGGGTGGCCGTCAACGGCTCACCGTCCTGCAGCCGCGGCTCCGCCATCGTCACGGGGCTCGCGTCCTGCAGCCGACGCTCGGACTCGACCGGCATCGCGTGCAGCCGCGGCTCCGCCATCGTCACAGGGCTCACGTCCCGCAGCCGCGGCTCCGCCGCCGTCACGGGGCTCGCGTCCTGCAGCCGACGCTCGGACTCGACCGGCATCGCGTGCAGCTGAGGCTCCGCCATCGTCACAGGGCTCGCGTCCCGCAGCCGCGGCTCCGCCGCCGTCTCCATCCGCAGGAGCGGCTCCGAGTCCACCGACATGGCCCGCAACCGCTCGTGGGCGGGGACCGCCGTCGTCTCTGCGGCACGGAATTCCGTGCCCACTTCCTCATCCATGGAGTTTCCACATCGACGTGTTCGGGATCCCGGTCCGCGGACCGGCTGACTGCGGCGTACGCCTAAGGCGCCCCGCTCGGTGGCCGTCGTACGACAGCCGGGTCATCGTCGGGCGCCGGGCCGGGCCGCCGGGGCCTGCCCGGCCGGGCTCTGACCGGTGCCGTCGGTGTTCTCGAAGGCGCCGGCGGAGGCCAGCCGGGAGAGCGCGTCCCGGAGGAAGCTGCTCGGCACCTGGTATCCGCCCTCCTCGCGGAGGGGCGGGCGGGCGGCCGTGGCGGCGTCGCCGGAGCCTCCGGCGGCCGGGGCGGCGGTCCCCGAGGAGCTTCCGCCCTCCGGGGCGCCGGACCGCCGGGCCGCGACGGAGCGGGCCCGGTCGAGGTACGCCTCGTCGGTCGCCTCCCCGGGTCCGTCACCGGATACCGCGCGTCCCTCGGACGGCCGGGCGCCGCCGCCCGTGCCGCCCGCCGTGGCGGCGGGTGACGTGCCGTCACCGGTCGCGGTGCCGGTTCCGCCGGAGTCCGGCCCGTCGCCGGCGGCCTGCGGGCCGAGGAGTGCGCCGGCCAGCTGGGTGAGCAGGGTGTTCTCGGGGGACGCCTGGCCGTCGTCCGGCGTGGCGTTGGCGACGGCCGGCGGCGGTGTCCGGTCCCCGACCTGTTCGTCGCCCCGGGCGCCGTCCAGCCACCGCTGGCGCATCCGCTGCCACTGGCGGTCGCCTGTCCGTGCCTCGGTGGCCTTGCCGTGCACGCCGGAGTCGGTCGCCAACGGCTCGTCCTCGTCGTCGAGTTCGGCACCGAATCGGGTCGGCCGGAGGAACTTGTTGGCACCCTTCGTCCGTCCGGCGCCGCCACCTGCCCCGCCGCCGCCCATGTGGCCCAGACCCGAGGCGCCCGCGACGCCCGGGCGGGCGGACGACGTGCCGCCCGCCGCGGCGCCGCCTGCCATGCCGGACCGCGCGGCTGTCTGGCTACTGCCGAGGCCGCTGCCGGTGCGGCCGCCCGCCTCCGCAGCGGCCGCGGCCGTGGCGGAACGTGACGGCATTCCACCGCCCAGGCCGCCACCACCCAGCCCGCCGCCGCCGAGACCGCCCACCGTGCCCTTGCCCTTGCCCGGAAGGACGCCTGCGCCGCCCAGCCCGGGTATCGACGCACCGCCCGCGCCCCCGGCGCCGCCGACGCGGCCGCCACCGAGGCCCCTGAGGCTGCCGGGGGTGCTGCCGGCACTGCCTGCCACTCCGCCGAGGGTGCCCCCGCCGAGGCCGCCGAACGGGGAGCTCGCTCCGCCGGCCGGGCCCGCGGTCCAGGGGGCCAGCGCGGAGGAGCCGCCGTGTGGGGCGGATCCGGGTGCGGATCCGGGAGCGGATCCGGGAGCGGATCCGGGTGCGGATCCGGGAGCGGATCCGGGTGCGGATCCGGGTATCGAGCCGGTGAGACCTGCCAGGCCGAGGCCCGGCGAGTTCGGCTTGAGCGGGCGGAAGACCGGCCGGCCCGCGTCGTCGCAGGTACCGGAGCCCGAGCCGGAGCCGAGGCCGATCTGCGGGGGCTGGTACGGCCTGAGCGATCCGGTGGCCGGCCCACGCGCAGCTCCGCCGCCCCCGCCGCCGCCCCCGCCGCCGCCACTGCCGCCGCCGAAGCCGCCGGGAATGCCGAAGCCGCCCGCGCCACCGGGGCCTCCTGAGGCGAGCGGGCGGCCGTCGGGCCCGAGCGCCGCCCCGCCCACCGCCGGGTCGCCGGGCAGCCCGTTCAGGGCCCCGGGGGCGTCGGTGGCCGCGACCGAGTCCAGCCCGACCATCTGTGCGGTCATCGGCGAGGCGGGCATGCCGGGGGCGCTCATCGTCGTGGGGCGGGCCTGCACGGTGCCGGGCGCGGTCGTGCCCGAACCGCTGCCACCGCCCAGGACGCAGACCTGGCCCGCGCTCGTCATCCGCTCGACGTGGCCCGCGTTCTGGCGGAGCATCGAGTCCACGCCTGAGCCGACCTGGCCGACGTAGGTGTGGTACATGTCCGCGGCCTGCCGGACACCCTCGGACTGGGCGACGTCGTCGCCCTTGCCCGCCGGGTTGTTGTCGATGTAGTCCTTCGCGTATTGGAGTTCGCGGACCATCTCGGTCTTGGTCTGGGTGACCGCGGTGGTGGCCCCGCGCAGCGACTGGGCGACCGCGACCCCGGCGTCGAGGGTGGTCGCCGCGTGGGAGTCTTCGCGCCCGGCGTACTTCTGGAGGTACTCCTGATAGCTGTCGGCCGCCTCCCCCTCCATGTTCTCCCGGGCCTGCTGGGCCCCGGCGACGATGGCCGGGATCCTCGTCCTGGCAGCCTCGTTCCAGGCGTCCCACGCGGCGGCCAGTTCGGCGAGCAGGCCCTCGTCGGCGTTGGGGAAGGCGATGTCCGCCCCGTGCTCGTTGCTCTGCACGACCTTGAGCACTTCGGCAAGGTCCGGCGGCAGCTCGATCATGGCGCGTCACCTTCTTCAATGGACTGCCCGGGGGGACATCCGGGAGGTCGGCGGCCGTGCGCGCGACACGGCCGCCGGGGCGGAGGCGGGAGGCGGGAGCCTCGGGGAGGCCCTGTGAACGGGCCTCGGACGGGACGTCAGATCAACTGCCGGCCCCCACCGGGCCCGGCGTGGGACTGCGGGTCCGGCCTGGGGTGGTTGTACTCGAGCGTGGGTGCGGCGGGCGCCTGGTAGAGCGGCTCCGCCGGGTCGGGTGCCGGGGGCGACGACGCCGGGACGTTCACGACCGGGGCGGTCCGGGCCGTCGTCATCGAGGCCGGGACAGCCTGGACCGTCCCCGTCCCCGTCCCCGTCCCCGGCGTCGCGGAGACGCCCGTGATCGCCTGGAGTGCGGTGGCCTGCTGCTCGTCGGTGGCGCGGTGGTTCCGGCAGACCGTCTGGAGGTTGTCCGCCAGCTTGGCCGAGTTCTGGAGGAACTGGCGGATGCCCTGGAGCACCTGCTGCTGGTGGTCGGCGAGGCCGCCGACCGAGGACGACGAACCGCTCAACGCCCTGCCGAGCGCGTCCGTGCCGTAAACCGACGGCCGGATCTGGCGTACCGCCGCCTCCAGGCGCGCGGCCGGCGCCTCCAGGTCGTCGAGCAGCCCCTGGATCTGTTTGGCTGACGCCTCGACCACGTCGAGCTCGATCCGGACGATACCGGTCACTCTTCCCCACCCCCACACGTCCTCCCGTCGGTTGCCCGCGCGGGAATCTCTGACGATACGTCATCAGTGGTACATACCAGTTAACACCGGATGATATGTACATCACATGACAATCTGTGATGGAACGTCACAGATCCCTACAGGGCGCGCACCCCGTCCGGCCCGACCACGTGCAGTCCGGCGTCGCCGAACGCGATCGCCAGCGGCATCTGGTCCAGCTCGGCCTCGTTCAGCAGGGTGCCGCTGGCCAGGTGCCAGAGACGCAGGGTGCCCCGCTCGTCACCGGCCGCGAGCAGCAGTTCCCCGTCCAGGTTCTGACCCGCCATCGACAGCACCGCCGCGTCACCGCCGGCCAGCTCCGTGACCCGCCTGCCGTCGTGGACCTCCCAGACCATGACGGAGCCGTCCGCACTCCCGGCCGCCAGCACGGGACGTCCCGCGAGCTCCGCGAAGGCCAGCACTCGGGCCGTCTGCGACAGCCCCTCGCACACCGGACCGGCCTGGCCGCTGCCGCCGTGCCAGAGCCGGACGGTGCAGTCGTGGCCGGCGGTGGCGAGCAGCCGGTGTCCGCCCGCCTCGCCGACGGTCAGCGCGGCCACACCGCCCTCGTGCGCGGTCAGCGTGAACAGCGGGACGCCGCGCAGCGCGTCCCGCACCCGCACGGTGCCGTCCTGCCCGGCCGAGACCACCACCGGGCTGTCCCCGGGGGCGAAGGCCAGGCCCGTGACCGGACCGGCGTGCGGGGTCGGAAGAGCCACGGCGGCGCCGCTGCCGAGCGCGTGGCAGCGGACGGATCCGGCAGCGGTGCCGCAGACCAGCACCGGGCCGTCCACACCCTCGTGGGCCACCGCGAGCGAGGTGACCGGGCCGCCATCCGCAGCCAGCGTGTACAGCTCCGCCCGGGTGTCGAGCGCCCACAGGCGCAGCGCGCCGTCGCCGTACCCGGCGGCGACCACGGGCCTGCCGTCAAGGTCGGCGACCGCCACGGCGTTGACCGGCGCCGGCCGGGCCGGCCCGGACTCCGGCGCGCAGCCGCCGAGCGCGGTCCCGTCGGCCGGGGCCCAGAAGGACACCCGCCCGCTCTCCTCACCGACCGCGAGCAGCGGCCCGCCGTCGTCGTCGGCCACCGCGAGCGAGGTCAGCCAACCGTCACCGGCCGGCCAGCCGTGCAGGGCGGCCCCGGTGTAGACGTCCCAGGTGCGGACGGTTCCGTCCAGAGCGCAGGAGGCGAGCACCGGGCGGTCGTCCAGGTCCAGGAAGGCGAGGCCCGTCACGGTGGCGGTGTGGCCGTCGAGCTCGGCCACCGGCGCGCCGGTGGCGAGGTCCCAGAGGCGGATCCGGCGGTCCTCGCCGGCCGAGGCGAGCACCGCCTGGTCGCCGAGGCCGAGGACGGCGAGTGCGGTGACCCGGTCGGTGTGGCCCACCAGCAGGTGCAGTTGCTCCCCCGAGGCGACGTCCCAGACCCGGACCACGGCGTCGTCGCCCGCGGCGGCGAGCAGTTCGAGCCCGGCGCACCGCGCGAAGCGCAGTACGGCGGCGCCGCGGGCCGCGACCGACATGGCGCCCAGCGCCCGTCCGTCGTCCGCCCGGACCGCGCGGACGTCCCCCGCCCGTCCGGCCGAGAAGACCAGCGGTACGCCCTGGACGGTGCCCGCGGCCACCGCCTGGGCGCCCTCACCGCCGGAGGTTCCGTGGAGCGCCGCTCCGCTGACGGCGTCCCAGACCTGGACCGCGCCGTCCTCGCCGCCGACGGCGAACACCTCGCGCTCCCCGGCGGTGCCGAGGGCGACGGCCGTCGGCAGCACCCCGGAGTCCTCGCCGGACCCGCCCAGGGGCTCCGTCCCGTCCAGTGCGGCGAGCCCGAAGGACCGGCCCTGTTCGGCCAACGCGTACGCGGGGCGCCCGCGTACCGTCCCGATGGCCGCCCGGGAGCGCTCGGGGCTCGGCTCCGACGCGCGCTCGGGTGCACCGCCGCGGACCACTCCGCTCGGCAGCCGGGCGGGGTCGGCGGGGGCGAGGACCTGGGCCGCCGCGGCGGTCAGCACCGCCGCCGCCTCGGGGACGGGGTGGGCCGTGCCGTCGGTCCAGACGGCGTCCCCGGCGGCGGACAGGCCGGCGACGGTGAGCCGGCGGTCCGCCGGGCGGGCCGGCGCCGGGGCGGGGTCGGGGCCCGGTACCGCCGTGCGCAGGGCGGGCAGCAGTCGGGCGAGCACGGCCGGGTCGAGCACGCCCTGGCGGGCCTCGCGGCGTCCTGCGGCGGTCCGGGTGACCCGGAACGTCCCGTCGGGGGTGAGCCACAGGTCGGTCCGGCCGTCCTCCCGGCCCTCGACCAACCGAAGACCGGGGGTTCCGGCCCGGTCACCGGCGGCCGTCTCCGGCCGTCCGTCGATTCCCGACATTCGGGTCCTCCCCTGAAAGCGTGTGAGATGCAAGACATGCCCCCGAATAGTGCTGACGATGCGTCAGCACAGTTCCTCGGGAAAGAGCGTCGCGTACACGGCGTCGTGCAGCGCGTAGTTCCGTGAGCCGCGGAAGGCGCCGGGCCGGTGGCCGACCCGGCGGAAGCCGATGAAGGCCCCCACCACCTGCACCGGCATGTTGTCCGCGGCGGCGTAGGCGTCGATCCGGCGCAGCTCCAGCTGCTCGAAGCCGAACCGGCAGACCAGCCGGAGCGCAGCGGCCGCCACCCGGAGGCTGCGGGCCTCCGGCAGCAGCCAGACGGACACCTCGGCGGTGCCCTGGTCGGGTCTGAGGTCGACGAGTTCGGCCCAGCCGACGGCCGGTCCGCCGTCGAGGACCACCGCGAAGTGGGCCGCCTGGTCACGCGCCCACAGCCGGGGAGGGACATCGGCGATCCAGCGCGCCGCCGACTCCCGGTCGGGGTGGGGGAAGACGGCCTGCATGAACTCACGCACCAGTGGGTCGTGGGTCCCGGCGAGCAGGGTGTCGGCGTCCTCGTCGCACGGACGGCGGATCAGCACGTCGCCGTCCGCGAGGCGCGGCACCGCCCCCAGCGAACTCAACAGACGCATTGCCCCACCCCACCCCGGTTGACGGGGATGAGTCCCCACCCGCCTTCTAGGCGCGATGATGGTCTCTCAGGGGCGTTCGATGCCACCGTCCCTGACGGTTCGCGACCAATGTCACACTATGGCTCCGCATGGAACCGTTTGGCACCGAGGTAAGTCACGACGTCCCCGGCGCCGGGCAGGTCGGGGAGGCAGCCGTCAACGCCGGCGTTCCTGATCGCGTGGTTGCTGTCTTCCCCGCGCAGGCGGGGATCAGCCCATGAACGGCATTCTCCAGTGCGCTCTGGTCGCGTCCTCCCCGCGAGCGCGGGGGTATTCCTATCCGCGAGCACGTCCCGTTCCGCCTCGGCGCGTCGGCCCCGCGCTCCCGGGGATGAGCCCCGTGCGCGCCTGCCGTTGACGGCGAGGTGGTGTGGGGCGTCAGCTTTCCTGGTCGCCGCAAACCTCTTCCAGCAGTGGGTGGCCGGCAGCAGCCGGTCGTCGTCGGCGCAGGTCAGCCGCCAAGATCCGACTGCCGCGCGCCTCTCGCTGTCATGATGGTCCGATGGGCGACCAGAAGAGGTTCGGACCTCCGCGGGTGGCCGATGAGCGTGCCACGCTGACCGGCTTCCTTCAGCGCCAGCGTGACACGCTGGCCATGGCATGCGCGGGGCTCACCGCCGAGCAGCTCAGGGAGAGGGCCCTGCGGCCCTCGGGCTTGTCCCTGCTCGGCCTTCTCCGGCACATGGCCGACGTCGAGCGGACCTGGTTCCGGAACGTGTTGAACGGCGAGAACAGCAACGCGCACTGGCCCCGAAGCGACGGCGGCGCTTTCGACGTCGACACCGCGGACCCGGCCGAGGCGTTCGAGATCTGGCACGAGGAGTGCGCCCGATCCCGCGACATCGTGGACAACGCCGAGTCCCTCGACGTCACCGGCCGGTACCGGGACGACGTCTTCTCGCTCCGCTACATCCTCACCCACATGATCGAGGAGTACGCGCGGCACAACGGCCAGGCCGACCTCCTGCGCGAGCACATCGACGGAACCGCCGAACGGTGACCGGTTACGCATCGTGGCGACGCAGGACAGACCGCCGGCTGCGGCCCGACCCCTTGCCGTCGCGCATGCCCACTGCCGTACGTTGAACGTTGCGCGGCATCGCAGCAGATCCAGCCAGGTGACGTACTTCCGGCATCGGCCGGGAGCATCCCTCCGGCCCGATACCCTTCGTGGACGGGGGCGCCCCTCGCTCGCGATGCGGGGCAGGCACGGCCTAACTCCTCCGGCTATGTCTTCCACCTCGTGGGACAGCCGATCTCGGCGATGTCCTCGGCCAGGTCCGCGAGGGTCAGCTCGGCGTTGAGGGCATGGACCACGTCATCGGTGAGCGGCCGCAGCGCACAGACGTACCGGACGGTGTCCAGGACCACCGGCACCTCGTAGTAGTCGCCGGCGAAGCTCGCGTACGCCTCCGGAGATCGGTCTACGAGGAGCCTGGCGTCGATCCCCTGTTCAGGCGTGAGCGCCCGCGCACTGCGGGTGTCCCCAGCTGTTACCCACCTTGGTGATCGTGTCGCCCTTCGCGTAGGGGCGGGCGCACGGGCACGTGCCGGCGTAGCGCGCGGACAGCGTCCGCGAACCGCCCGAGGTACTCCTCTTCGTCGCGGACGAGGAGGAGGGGCGTCCGGCACGCGGTGAGGAGCTCGGAGCCGGGTCGGGCACGGGGAGGTTGGCAGCAGTCCCGCCGGCGCCCTCCTGGGTGCGGGCGGCGTCGCTGGCGGCCTTGTCGGCAATGGCGTTCAGCGGATCGCCGTTCACCTGGTGGGCGGGAACGTACACGAAGGTGACGTCCCGCCCCTCCAGGAGCGCGTCGATGCGCTGGATCAGTTCGCGGTTGGCCACCGGCTTTCCGGCAGCGGTCTTCCAATCGTTGCGCTTCCATCCCACCAGCCACTTCGTCACCGCGTCGCGGGTGTACGTGCTGTCCAGGCGCACCTCCAGCGGTGCGGCGGGATCCGTCGCTGCCAGCAGCTGCTGCAACGCCGTCAGCTCGCCGACGTTGTTGGTGCTGTGTCCAAGTGCACCGGCCTGCCAGCGCTGAGGAGCCCCGGCGCTGTCCGCGACCACGTAGGCCCAGGCCGCTGGGCCCGGGTTGCCTTTGGCTGCTCCGTCGCAAGCTGCAATGACTCGTTCGACCATGCACCGATCATGCCAGGGCGCGGCAGGCACGGGCCAAGACCGGGATGGGCGACCCGTGGCGGTGCCGTCAGGGTAGAGCCGGAGACCTGGTAGGCGCTCTCGTAAACCCTCCCCTATGACCTCCCCCTCCGCGTGGAAAGGGAATGCGGCCAGCAGGTCGAGGAGGCGGCGCGCCACCTGGTCCAGGACGACGGCGCTGGCCCCGTCGAGCCACTGCGCGTCGTCCAGCACCATGAGGGTGGGCCTGGCGTGCGAAAGGGCCGTCACCAGGGACGCCGTCCTGGTGGCATCGCGGTCCGGACGCTTGACTTGCGGGATGGACGACGACGCGCGGGATCTCGGTCAGGAAGTCACCGAGCCACCTCGCGCAGAAGTAGGTCGCACCGGCCGAATGTCCACCGCCCTCCGCAGGGGCCCGCATCAGGCCCGACCCCTCACACTCCGGGCGTGGTCCCCAAGGCCACGTCCAGCAGGATCTCGGCGGCTCGCCGGGCATCCGTGAACACCTGCGCGTCGTTGCAGGAGGCTGCCAGCGCATTGGCACCCTCGAAGATCACGGCGATTTGCCTGCCGAGACTCTCCGGATCGGCTGCTCCGGCCTCAGCAGCGGTGGCCACCAGGCGATCGCGGAAAGCTTGCTTGTGCCGCTGCGCCAGGTCGACGACCTCCGGTAGCTCTCCGGCGCCCTCGACGACGGCGTTGTGGAAAGGACATCCGCGGAAGAGCGTCGGCGAGTCGCCCTCAAGGGGAGCGAACATCGCCAACAGTCGCTGGGCCGGGGTCAAGTCGCCGCGTTCCAGCTCTGCTTCAGCGGCGATCGGCTTCTCCGACTCGAACCGGCGAAGATACTCCTCCACCAGCGCGTTCTTCGTCGGGAAGTGCACATAGAAGGTCCGAGGCGAGACGTGCGCGGCCTCGATGAGTGCCGCCACGCCGGTGGCGTGGATACCACGTGTGTAGAAGAGCTCCTCCGCGGCGTGCAGGATGCGCTGACGCGCGCCGCGCCCGCCGCGGGCCGTCCCGGTGGTTGATGCAGGTGTCCCCATACCCATAAGTATAGCGATCGCTTTACATCGGCCGTGAAGGAGAGTAGCTTCGACGTCAGGTAAAGCGATCGCCATACCTGGCGGTCCTCGGTGGTCCTCGGTGGCACACTGCCGGCTCCTGCCCGTCCGAGCATCGATCACTGCTCCCGCGGGGCCGACCCTGAAGGGACGCTCCCATGACTCGGTCCTACGCGGCTGCTCAAGCATTTCCGGGGCAACCTCGACTATTGGGATCCGGCGCTGGTCGACGCCCTGGCCCAGGGCAGGCGCGTCATCGCCTGATCCTCCCGCGGCACTCCCACCTGCCGGCCGGGCTCATCCCCTGACGACCACACCAACTGCCCGACCACATGAACTGATTGACGGGAGACGTCATGTCCACCAACACCAGCACCGCCATCGGCTACGACGTGTTCGTAGCGGACCCGCAGCCGATGAACGGCACCGAGTCGCTGCCCAACGGACAGCCCCGCGTCTTCCAGCCCATCGCGGTCACCCTGATCCATGGCCGGCGGGACGCCGTGCTCGTCGACCCTCCCCTGACCCGCGAGCAGGCGGAGAAGGTCGGAGACTGGGTCGAGGCGAGCGGGAAGCGGCTGACCCACATCGCCGCCACGCACGGGCACGGTGACCACTGGTTCACCGCTGCGGTGCTCGCCGAGCGCTTCGGCGCCCAGGTGGTCACTTCTGCCGGCGCCATCGCGCAGATGCACAACAACGTGTATGCCCGGGAGGTGCTCTGGCACGTGCTGTGGCCGAACCAGATCCCCCCGTCCCCAAGGGACGTCGCATGAGCATGGCGTACGTCTTCCCCACCGCACGCAGGCGCAGCGCGCAGCAAGTCGGGGCGAAGGCTGGGAAGAAGGGCAAGGAGGCCCGTCGCGCCGAGCTGAGCGCAGCCGTACAGCGGGCACTTCTGGTACCCACTGCACTGGCGGAACGAGCACTGCCGTCCGCTCCCAGGCACCCGGAGTCCAAGCCCGCTCCAGCGAGCCATCGATGCCCGGTATCCGTCACGTGAGGGTCGGCCACGACCGCCTGGTCGTCACGGGCCGTCCCGGGTCATCCGCTGAGTGACAGCAGTTGCAGCGCGGGCATCGGAGACGTTCCAGCACCTCTTGGTCAACCCGCCGAAGGGATCCACCACTGCTGGGATTTGTTGCCTGGTGTGCAGGTCTCCATGGTGACGCCCCTGCCCGCGCCGTTGTCGGTCAGGCAGGTCGAGCTGTTGTAGTCCTTGAGGTAGACGCTGCCCTGCGTGGGAGCACTGCTCACCGTCCATCTGTACATGACGCTGAATCCCGGCGAGAGTTCGACGCTGTGGTCGGTGCTCTGCACCAGGGACGGCTTGCTCATGTTGCAGGGATAGAGGCTGTACCAGCCGCCCGGGTCCGGGGCCGAGCGCATCCAGCCGTAGGCGGTGTTACGGCCCATCACGGCGTCGGTGCCCCCGGCCAGGCTGTCGGAGGCCAGGCCCAGCCGCAGGCCGCTGCCGACCCCGGTGATGTAGCCCCAGCCACTGCCGCCGCAGCCTTGCGGCGCGCTGGTCCCCCCGGGGGTGGTCGCGGGAGGCTTGGTGGTGCCCGGAGCCGGGTTGTTGGCGGGCGGCTGGGTGGTGCCCCGGGTACCGCCGACGGCTCCCCCGACGGCGCCGCCCTGGGTCGGCACCTGGTTGCCCGGCTGCTGCCCCGGCGTGGTCTGCGGACTGTTGGGGTCACTCGGCGCGGGGGACGGCGTGGGCGTACCGCTAGGGTGCGTTTCATAAGCGGTCGCCCGCTGATCTCCGCAGCATGATCGGCCAGTACAGTCGCCGTCATGGCAACACCGGTACTGCGGGCGATTGAGTGGGACGGGACGTCATGGGACGACCCGTCTGACGACCAGCTGCACGATCTGCTGGCCGACATGAGCCTGACCTGGCGATTTGTCGTTGTCCAGCGGCTTTACCTCGAACCCGTCGGCCAGCACTACATGCAGGTCTATCTCAACGACGACCTCAGCTACCAGGTCGAATACCGCGAGGGTGGCCCAGACAGGCACTTTCACGCCCGGGTGCCGCGCAAGCACGAGGTGTTCGCCGTGGAGCCCGTTGCCGAAGTGCTTCAGGACTGGGCCCGGGGGCGGCCGGGCTGGCGTGAAGCTCTTCCCTGGGCCCCGTGGCCACCGGTGGAACCAGCGCGATGAACCTCGTGCGGCGCGATGCGCGCCACGCGGCCCCTCACAGCCACTCGTTGATCGCCGCGATGACCACGGTGGCTTCGTAGCGGACGGCGAGTTTGTCGTATCGAGTCGCGACGGCCCGGTGTCTCTTGAGGCGGTTGATTCCGCATTCGACAGCGTGGCGTTCGCGATAGTCGGCCTTGTCGAACTTCGGTGGCCTGCCGCCGCGCATGCCGCGCTTCTTGCGGTTGCGGATCTGGTCGGTCTTCTCCGGGATGGTGCAGCGGATGCCGCGTCTGCGCAGGTAGGCGCGGTTCGCGCGAGAGCCGTATGCCTTATCCGCGCGGACCTTGCGAGGCTTGGTGCGCGGGCGTCCCGGACCGACGCGCGGGACGCTGACGCGGTCGAGCACATTCTGGAACTGCGGGCTGTCATGGCGGTGGCCAGCGGTGATGACCAGGGACAGCGGCTTCTGCCCCTGCTCGACCGCGAGGTGGAGCTTGGTCGTCAGTCCGCCCCGGGAGCGTCCGAGTCCGTGGTCGGCCGGTTCGGTGTCGACGCCGCCGGGCGGTTCTCGTTGAAGAGCCCCTTTTTCCGGGCGCCGGCGGCGTGCTGGTGTGCGCGGGCGACGGTGGAGTCGACGCTGACATCCCAGGTGATCAGCCCGTCGGCGTCGGCCCGGGCCTGGAGCTGTTTGAGGATTCGCTTCCAGGTCCCATCGCGCTGCCAACGCCGGAACAACCCGTAGACGGTTTCCCACTCGCCGTACCTGATCGGCACGTCCCGCCACGGCGCACCCGTCCGTGTCCGCCAGCGAATGCCGTCTATCAGCTGCCGCTTGGACCAGACCGGAGGCCGTCCCGGCTTCTTCCCCACCGGCAACAACGGCTCCAGCCTGGCCCACTGTGCGCTCGTCAGATCCCCACGTCCCACACGGTGATCATTACAGAGCTTGATCGACTTCTGAAACGCACCCTAGTACCGCCCTGTCCGGCTGACGCCGTGCCAGAGCTGACCGGGGCCCTCGAGCCCGACGGCTGCTGGCCGGTGCCCTGGGCGTGGGACTGCCACGGGGTCCTGTCGATCAGCACGGCGGTGCCGACCCCGACCGAGATCACCACCGGGATGACGATCGGGACGACCAGCCGGCTTCGCCGCCGCTGCGGCGGCTGGTCGGGGACGGTGCGGGGCGTCTCGGCCTGTGCCGGGTCGCGCCGCACGGGCGCGGGCACGGTGGCGATCACGTTGGGTTCGCGCACCGGCTCCCCGGCGCCCGGTCCGGCGGCGGCCGCGCGGGCGGCGGCGGCCATCGCGGCGGCGTTCGGGAAGCGCTCGGCCGGGTCCTTGGCGAGGGCGGTGGCGACGAAGTCGCGGACGGCCTGCGGGAAGGAGTCGGACAGCTGCGGGGCGGGCTGCTGGATGTGCTTGAGCACGATCTCCAGCACCGTCTCGCCGGTGAACGGGAGCTGCCCGGTGAGCAGTTCGAAGCAGACCACACCGATCGAGTACAGGTCGGAAACCGGGGTGGTGCCTTTGCCGTCGGCCTGCTCGGGGGCGATGTAGAGGGCGGTGCCGAGCACCGAGTTGGTGGTAGTGATCTTCGTCCCGGCCATCGCGTGGGCGATGCCGAAGTCGGTCACCGTGACGCGGCCGTCACTGCGCAGCATCAGGTTGGACGGCTTGATGTCGCGGTGCACGATCTCCCGCTGGTGGGCTGCGTGCAGCGCGTCCAGCGCGTCGGCCATGATGCCGAGCGCCCGGGCGGGCACCATCGGGCCGTCCACCGTCAGGACGTCGTTCAGCGGCTTCCCGTCGATGAACTCCATGACGATGTAGGCGATCCGCTCGTCCGAATCCTCGACCGGCTCGCAGTAGTCGTGCACGTCCACGATGCCCGGGTGCTTGAGGGTGGCGAGGATGCGCGCCTCCCGCCGGAACCGCTCGGTGAAGCTGCGGTCCTCCAGCAACCCGGGGTGCATGAGCTTGACCGCGACCTGCCGCCCCAGCACGCCGTCGTCCGCGCGCCAGACATCGCCCATGCCCCCGCCACCCACGCGATCGGTGAGCGTGTAGCGCCCACCGAGCACGGTCCCCCGACTCCACATACCGGCCCCCTTGCCATGACCTGTCACTGACAGGCCCTCAATTTCGGGCCACAGTCTGCCAGACCACGAACGACGTGGGCCCCCAGAGCCCCGCAGCGTCAGGACATCCGGTGCCGGGGCCGCCGCGTGATCGGCCCCGACCGGGGCGGCCGTCCACGACAAGGCGCGGACGGCCGCCCCGGTCGCCGTTTCCGGACCGCGGCCCCGGGTGGCCGTACGCCCGGTCCTGCCCGTACCGCGGCAACCACCCGGCGGCCGTCCTCTGCCGCAGGTGACAGCCTCACGGTCGGCCGGACAGTGCCACTCCCCCACTCAGCCGGACTGCCGCATCCGCCCCTGAGCGTGCTCCGCCCAATCCACGATCTGCATCGCCGCTCCGGCAGCCTCCTGCGGAACCGCCGGGCCAGGTCGGTGAGGATCTCGGCGGGGTCGGTACTGACGATCCGTCCGCTCCAGCCGTCGCTGAGCACCGGCGCCTCCGCCGGCCCGGGGTGCTGGTGCGAGCTCGCCTCGTACAGCGGTCGCAGCGCCAGATACCCGTCGTCGCCCGCGTCCGGCAGCGCCGGCAGCAGGGTCACGGGAAGGGTGCCGTCGAGGCCGAGCAGGCTGTGGGTGACGGCGATCTGCAGACCGTGCGGACAGGAGAGCGCGAGGTGGAGCCGGTAGCGGTGCGGCACGGGGTAGTACCCGCTGCGGGCGTCGTGGCCGATCCGTCCTCGGAGGGAGGGCACGACGGACGTGAACGAGGCGGACATGAGTCTCCAGGCTTCGGACGTACGCGGACGCGCGTACAACGGACCGGGTGGGGGTGAAGGGCGGAACTCAGAGATGCGACTGCCCGATGCGGGCTCAGATGAGAACGGCCGCCGGGCCGCGGGGAGCAAGCGCTCCTGCCATGCTGCTGCACACCCGCTGCAGATCGATGTGGCGACGGCACGTCAGCATCGGGAGCAGCCGGACGGCGTGAGCCACGCCGTCGATGACCGGCTCCGCACGCCTCACGGCTCTCCCGCCTACGTTCGAGGATTCCCGCTTCGGAGTCTCATTCCGCTTCCGCGCCACGTCAAGGTTGCCGGTGGAAGAGAACGGGCCGTCCCGCATGATGGGACGTCACGTCTCGCTCGCGTGGGGCCGGTGGACTCGGCTCGCAGATGGCTCCACGCGGCTGTCGGCAGAGTTTCGGAGGGGCGGTACGCCGACGCGTTGCTCCCGAGCTCGGAGATCAAGCGGGAGGGTCTGCCGAGGACCGACCCGTGGCAGGGGTCCGACGACACGTCAGGAGCCCTGCCGGACATTGCCGGGGCTCCTGACCGTGGCGGCGGCTCAGAGCGCCGGCTGCCAGCCGAGTGCGGGGGCGAGACCGGTGGCGATGTCGGTGAGGATCTGCACGTAGTCCTCGTAGTCGAAGGTGAACGGCAGCGCGAAGACGACCTCGTCGACCTCCCGGAACGCAGCGTGGGCGTACAGCCGTTCAGCGATCTCGGCGGACGTCCCGACCAGGTCCGGCGCGAACACCGTCCGCGCCGGTCCCTGCGGGGCGGCGGTGCGCGGGGTCCGGTTCCGCACGTACTCCCGGTACTTCGCGCGCTGCTCCGCCGAGGCACCGTCGGTGGGGATGACGACCAGCCCCTGGGAGACCCGGGCGCGCGCGCCCTCGGGGTGGTGCGCGCGGAAGGCGGAGATCTGCGAGCGCTGGATCTCGGCGAAGTCCTCCGACTCCTCCGCCCGCACCACGTTGCTGGTCAGCAGGCTCAGTCCCTGCTCACCCGCCCACCGGGCCGAGCGCAGGCTCCCGCCGCCGTACCACATCCGGCTTGCCAGGCCGGGCGCGACGGGCTGGACCCGGTCGGAGTACACCTCGATGCCCTCGATCCCGCTGAAGTCGGTGGCCGGCTCACCGCGGACGAAATCCAGCAGCCGCCGAACCCGCTCGTAGCCGAAATCCTCGGCCTCGGCGGTGTCGGGGTAGAGCGCGGAGGCGACCCGGTCGTAGTGGCCGGGACGTCCGACGCTGATGCCGGGGTTGAGCCTGCCACCGGACAGAAGATCGGTGGTCGCCAGATCCTCGGCCAGCCGCAGCGGGTTCTCCCACCCCAGCGGAATGACCGCGGTGCCCAGCTGGATGCGGCTGGTGCGTTGGGAGGCCGCCGCCAGCACGGCGACGGGAGAGGATATCCCGTACTGCAGGTGTCGGTGGCGCACCCAGGCGCTGTCGAATCCCAGCTGCTCGCCGAGTTCGATGAGCCGGAGCGTCGACTCGTGTCCCTGGCCGGGGTCGGCCGGGTCGAACAGCCCGATGGTCAGGAATCCCAGCTTCCGAAGGGGCTGCGAGGGCGACGGCACCGTTTCCTCCGACCTCCGCGACCGGCTCGGCACCGAGCGCCGCGGTTCGACTTTCACGGCCCGGATTCCGGTCACCGGACGTCCGACCCACACTCACACACTGGTCAGCGGCGCTCAAGTGCCTCATCGGAAACGCAATCCGGGGCAACACTCACGTGACATCCCTGCTCCGCAAGTCGGCCGGCAGCATGCCGAGGGGCGGTTCGAGGCGCCGTCCGCACACTTCTCGCGGACGGCGCCGCTCTCATCCTGGCAGTGCCCTGTGCTCACGCCACGTCAGGGCGCGATGTTCCACTGCTGGCAGGTGTTGTCGAGCTGGGCCCACTGGCGGACCACTGTCCCGTTGGCCGTGCCGCAGTTCTGCACGTCGAGCACATTGCCGTTGCCGACATTGCTGATGGTGTAGTGGCTGCCGACCGAGGTGACGTCCCACTGCTGGCAGACGTTGCTCAGCGAGGCCCACAGCTGTACGGCCGTGCCGTTGTTGGACCCGCAGTTCTTGGAGTCGAGGACTGTCCCGCTGTTGACGTTGGTGATGGTGTAGTGGCCGTTGCCCGCGCTGGAGAACTTCCACTGCTGGCAGGTGTTGCCGAGCGAGGTCCACTGGTCGATCGCGGTGCCGTTGGCGGTCCCGCAGTTCACCGCGTCCAGGACCTTGCCGCTGTTGACGTTGGTCAGCCGGTACGCCGTGCCGGCAACCGGGAAGTTGCGGCTCGGGGTGGTGTAACCGACCGAGACGATGTTGGCCTGGACGGAGTTGTCGGCCGCATCCGTCGGGTAGCCGGCGGTCATGACGCCTTCGAAGAAGGAGCCGTCGGATCCGTTGCTGTCGTCACCACCGGTGCCGAGGACAATGGCGCCCTCCCGGTGCATCGGGGTGTAGCCGCCGAGGTTGGGAAGCGCTCCGGCGTACTCGGTGGTCAGGCTGCCCGACTGCGCGTTGCCGTCCTTGATCGCGTAGGTCGTCGTGCCGTTGTTCTTCAGCAGGGCCGTGACGAAGGTACTGGCGTTGCCCTTGTTGTTGAGGTCGGAGCCGTTTCCGCCGGCGAAGAGCCCGTTCTCGAGGTCGGCCTGGACCCAGGGGCCGGACCCGGAACACGGAGAGAACCAGCACTCCGTACCGAAGTTGATCGCGTCCATGTGGCCGTTGCCGGTGTCCAGGCCGTTCGTCTCGGCGTTGCCGTAGTCGAAGCAGCACCGGTTGTTCACGTGGTTGCCGGCGGTCACCATGTAGGCACCCTGCGGCGCACTGCCGGTGGGGACACCCGTCGTACTGTTGTTCCGGTAGCCGACGCCGGCCGACACCCAGACGCCGTAGACCGAGTGGCCTCCGACCGTCACCGGCAGCGCGTTGGCGATCGCGCCGACGTCCTGTCCGCCGTTGCCGCCCGGTCCCTCGATGGTGAGGTGGTTGTGCTGGGAGCTCTGGTCGTAGATCTCGGTGATGGTGCACACCGTGCCGGAGCAGAACGAGTCCTGCGCCGCGGCGTTGGCGTAGCCGCCCGCGGCGAGCGTGCCGATGTTGGTCGTCGCGCCGTCCGACGCCCGCTTGACCTGGTACAGGGCACCGCTGTACGTCGCGAAGAGCGCTCGCGTGGTGCTGTGCGCGGCGACGCAGGGCGCGCCGGCGGCAGCGTAGATGTCGCACGGGAGGGACGACGCAGCCTGCGCCGTGCCTGCCGTTCCGACCGTACCGACCATCATCCCGAGGACGACCGCCGCCGTGGTGCCCGCGGACAGCAACGCCTTTCTCAGGCGCCGAAGTTGCATCCGAACGATCAAGGTGATCCACATCCGTTTCGATAGGCGTGGTGGGTGGGAACCGCGTCAACGAGCCGGCTCGGCGCTGACGGGAGGCGCATGTTAGCGCTAACAATTTGCTCTGGCCGCCTGCACGCAGATCTGGGGAGGAAGAGTGCACGGCGAGCGGCTCGGTGGCCATCACTATGAGTCGACCGCCGGGTTGCGTCAAGGTTTCCGACGCATAAATGTTAGCGTTCACATCGAGCCATCGGCGAGTGTCGAGCCGCCTGCCGCGAGATGCGGATGAGGAAGCACGCCGGAGCGGACGGTGCCGCGTCCGCCACGTGAGGGTCGATCGGGGCGGGGTGGGCCGAGCCGCAAATAGTGTCGCTGTTTCTGTTTTCCGGCAGGTCTCCCGGCCGTCTCCTGTGTGTCCGAGAGGATCACGCGCGGTTCGGCGCGTGTGTCGGTCGACTGGCGAGGGAGCGCAGATGCAGGCTGTGGATCGGAACGGGGGTGCCGAGCAGGCGGCGCTGGTGGTGGCGGCTCAGCGCGGGGACCGGCGGGCCCTCGACGAGCTGACGGCCGGCTGTCTGCCGCTGGTCTACAACATCGTGGGGCGCGCGCTGGACGGGCACCATGATGTGGACGATGTGGTCCAGGAGACGCTGATGCGCGCCGTGGACCGGCTCGGCGATGTGCGTGATCCGTCCGCGTTCCGAGCCTGGTTGGTGGCGATCGCCGTACGGCAGGTACGTGACCGGTGGCGGATGCGTCAGGCGCGGCCGGCCGCATACGGGCCGGGCCTCGATGCTCCGCCGGACGCGGCCGATCCGGGGGCGGACTTCGTTGATCTGACGCTCCTTCAGCTCGAACTGTCCGATCAGCGCCGGGAGACCGTGCTCGCCACGCGCTGGCTCGACCCGGACGACCGCGACGTGTTGGCGCTGTGGTGGCTGGAAGCCGCAGGCGAGTTGAGCCGGGCGGAGCTGGCCGGTGCGCTGGGGCTCACGGCCGGGCACGCCTCGGTGCGGGTGCAGCGCTTGAAGTCCCGGTTGGAGACGGCCCGCACGGTGGTGCGCGCGCTGGCCGCCACGCCGCCGTGCGCCGATCTGGCCGGGCTGGCCCGCCGATGGGACGGGCGACCGTCCTCGGCCTGGCGCAAGCAGTTCGCGCGACACACCCGGGAATGCGTCATCTGCGCCGCGCACTGGCAGGGCCTGGTCCCCACCGAGCGGCTGCTGGCGAACTTTGCCCTGGTAGCAGTACCGGCGCTGCCGGCGGCCAAGTGGACCACGACCGCGCTCTCCGCGGCTCCGCCGAGCACCCCGTCCGCCCCGTCCGCAGTGGCGAAGCAGACCGTCGCGAAGCGGGCCGTCGCGAGGCGGGCCCGTACCCGCAGCGGGAGCCACGCCGCCCGATCGGGCCGGCTCGCCTCGCATGCGGGGGCGAAGCTCGTCGGCGCCGCCATGGCGCTGGCTGTCGTTGCCGGAACGGGCATGGTCTACGCGGTTTCCGGCCCCGCACCCCGGAATGTGGCCGCCACCACGGCGCCGACGCCGCCCTGGGCCGACACCCCTGAGCCGATCACCAGCGGTTCCAGCGCATCGTCGCCGTCGCCGTCCTCGTCGCCGTCGGCCTCCGCGACCGCCTCACCTCCAGCGGGTCCCGCCGGCACGTCGGCTGCGCCGGGTCTGACCGTCTCGAAGCTGGGCCTGCCCAGCTCGCTCTCCTATCTGACTCCTGGCTACAACCAGATGCCGGAGTGGACGCGTGTCGACACGGAGGTGGCCCCGGACGGGTCGGTGCGGGTGGCGTGGCCGTCGGCCGACGGAGTCCATGTCACCTCGCTCTCGGCCTCGTTGGAGCGCCGCGGCCCCGACACGGTGGTGCCCGGCGCCCGGGAGGTCGGCGGGCTGGTGGCGCACGACGACGGCTTCGCGCTGCTGACCAGAGTCCCGGACGGCAACAAGTGGGGAGAGACGGCCGCCGCGCTGATCCGCTACAGGAACGGCACCCTCGCCTTCAGCACGAAGCTGACCGGCACCGCGAGCAACGACACCGCGCCCGGGCTGGACGGCCAGTTGAAGTGGGACGGCAGCCGGTACGGCGCGTACTTCGTCGTGCACGGCGCGGGCGGTCCCGCCGACGGGCACTTCGGCGACAAGCTCGCCTACGTCAGCGCCTCCGGTGGCTCGCTGCCCGGCGGCTGGAACTGGGGATGCAGCCACAACGAAGGCATCGCGCTGTACCCGGAGCCCAACCGGCCCTTCACCTCCCTGTGCTTCGACGACTGGCGCTCCGGACTGTTCGTCAGCACCGGGATCGGCGCTCCGGACGAGGCCCCGGTCGTGCAGCGGGAGAAGTGTTGGGCCGGTTACTGCGGCGGAACCTTCCCGGGGCGGGCCGGCAACCTGGTGAAGTCCTCCTCCGGGCAGTACGCGACGGCGTTCGCGTCACGAGGAGCCGCGTCTGCGGTCAAGAACAGCGCCGACAGCAGTGGGCGCGGTTGGTCGGTGAGCGCCCGCACCGACACCCACCAGGTGGCGGTCGCGTTCCTGAAGAACGGCTCGACACCGGCCGGCAAGCCGGTGCTGCTGACCGACGAGGCCGGCGCGGACCACGTGAACGTACGCATCGCCCCGTACGGCAAGAACCGGCTCCTGGTGTCCTGGGAACGTGTCACCGGCGCCACCTGCAAGGACGGTTCCTGCACCGGTACGTTCGCCGGAACTCACCTGCGGGTGATCGACTGGTCCGGCAATGCGGTCAGCGCGGATCGGGTGGTGGACGCCCGGATCGCCGGGGACATCGCCGTCCTGCCGGACGGCAGCCTGGCGTGGGCCTTCGCCCAGGCCACGCCCGACTACAGCGCCCCGATGTCCTCGGGTGCGTCCCCGGCCACGAGCACGCTGTCGATCGCCCGGCTGAGCGGCTGAGACCGCCGACAGCTCAGCGCGGCGAGACCCCTGTTCGCGGCGCAGAGTGAGACGTGATCAGCGCTGGTAGGTGCCCACAAGTGTGCCACTGGCCAGTTCCCGCCCCTTCAGGGCGCGGTGCACCGCGTCGACGGTCGGCCGGCCGTGCAAGGGGAGCGGCTCGGACACGGCGTACAGGCGGAAGAAGTAGCGGTGTGCGCCGCGCCCCGGGGGAGGCATCGGCCCGCCCCAGCCCGTCCGTCCGAAGTCGTTGGGCCACGAATGGGCGCCGACGGGTGTCTCGCCCTCCGCCACGCCGAGGCTTTCCGGGTTGATGCCGGTGACCAGCCAGTGCAGGAACGTCCCTCCCGGGGCGTCCGGGTCCTCACAGAACAGGACCAGCTCTGCGGTCCCGTCCGGCGCCGCCGACCAGGTCACGGGAGGCGAGACGTCCTCCCCCTCGCCGCTGTATCGGCGGGGGATCGCCTGGTGGTCGTTGAACGCCGCGCTGCTGAGCTCGATTCGAGTCATGAGGCCGCTGTACCCGGAACGGAAGGGAGGACACCGCTCCTGCGGCCCAAGCACCCGATCAGCCGAGTCCTGGCGGTGATGCCCTCGACACCACCGGGTCCGCCCGCGCGGACGGTGCTACCCGGCCGGCATCTTGGGGAGCCGCTGCTCCGCCCAGATGATCTTGCAGGTGGGCGTGTACCGAGTACCCCAGTGTTCGGCGAGCTGAGCGACGAGGAACAGCCCGCGTCCGCCTTCGTCCGTCGTGGCGGCGTAGCGCAGATGCGGGGAGGTACTGCTGGTGTCCGAGACCTCGCAGATCAGGCTGCTGTCTCGAATCAGGCGGACCTGGATCGGTCCGGTGCCGTAGCGGATGGCGTTGGTGATCAGCTCGCTGAGGATCAGTTCCGTGGTGAACACCAACTCGTCCAGCCCCCACTCGGCCAGCTGCCGCTCGGCCGCGGCCCGCGAACCGGCCACGGCGGCAGGATCGAACGGCACCTCCCACTGGGCGACCTGCTGATCCGTCAGCGCGCGGGTGCGCGCAACGAGAAGGGCGACATCGTCCTTCGGGTAAGCGGGCAACAGCGCGTCCAGCACCACATCGCAGGTTTGCTCCGGCGTCCGGCCGGAGCCGGCCACGGCGCTGCGCAGGAGTTCGAGGCCGAGGTCGATGTCGCGGGTGCGGTCCTCGACGAGTCCGTTGGTGTAGAAGACCAGCTGGCTGCCCTCGGGCAGCTGCCGTTGCACCGTCTCGAAGGGCAGGCCCCCCAGACCGAGCGGCGGGCCCGCCGGCAGGTCGAGGTACTCCGCCGTGCCGTCGGGCTGGACGAGCACGGGTGGGAGATGGCCGGCCCGGGCCAGGTCGCAGCATCGCGACACCGGGTCGTAGATCGCGTACAGGCAGGTCGCTCCGGCGATCGAGGCCTGGCCGCTCGCGGCAGCCTCGTCCTTGTCGATCCGGCCGACCAGTTCGTCGAGGTGGGCGAGGAGATCGTCGGGGGGCAGGTCCAGCATGGAGAAGTTGTGCACCGCTGTCCGCAGGCGACCCATCGTGGCAGCGGCGTGCAGTCCGTGCCCGACGATGTCTCCCACCACGAGCGCGACGCGGGTGCCCGGCAACGAGATGACGTCGAACCAGTCTCCGCCCACCCCTGCCTGCGCGGGCAGATAGCGGTAGGCGACATCGAGGGCGTTCTGCTCCGGCAATCCGCGCGGCAGCAGGCTCTGCTGCAGGGTCACGGCCATGGTGTGGTCGCCCGTGATGGCCGAGACGATCTGCTCGTGGGTGGCGTACTTCGTCTCGAAGAAGCCGCTGTTGCGGCCGAGGCGCAGCACCGCGACCCGGTCCGCGACCGCGAGCACGTTCTCCAGGTCGTGGCCGACAAGGAGCACGCCGAGGCGCTGCTCACGCAGTCGCTCCACGAGCTCCAGGAACAGGGCGGTCTGCCCGACACCGAGGGCGGCAGTGGGCTCGTCCAGGATCACCACCTTGGGCATGGCGATCAGCGCGCGGGCGATGGCGATCGTCTGACGCTGCCCGCCGGAGAGCGAACCGACGGGGATGCGCACGCTGGGGATCCGGATGGACAGGGCGTTCAGCAGCCTGCGGGAACGCTTCTCCATCTCGACCTCGTTGAGAATGCCGAACCTGCGCAGTTCACGGCCGAGGAAGAGATTGCCGACCGTGTCGAGGTTGTCGCAGAGCGACAGATCCTGGTAGACGGTGGCGATGCCCAGGTTCTGGGCGTCGACCGGCCTGCGCAGGTCGACAGGCTCGCCCTCCCATTCGATCACCCCGCTGTCCGGCGGGGACACCCCGGCGATGGCCTTGACCAAGGTGGACTTACCGGCACCGTTGTCCCCGACCAGGGCGACCACCTCTCCCTCGTTGATTTCGAGGTCGACGTCGCTCAGGGCCTGCACGGCACCGAACCGCTTGGAGATCCCACGCGCGGCCAGCAGGGGAATGCGTGTCATGGAACCAACCTCCTTCCCCGAGCGCGCGGGAGCAATTCCAACGAGGTCAGCGGGGGACGGAACGGACCAGCAGCAGCGCGATGTCGTCGGTGCGGTGCTCGGCCCGCTTGGCCTGGCCGATGAGCGCATCGGCCAGGTGGTCGAGCGGCTCGCCGCCGTGTCGGGCGAGTGCGGCGCCGAGGTCGGCCAGTGACTGGTCGAGGTCGACGCCGGGCGTCTCGATGAGACCGTCGGTGTAGAGCGCCAGGGTGGTGCCGATCGGCAGGCCGATGCAGGTCGCGGGGTACTCGGCGCTGCGGTCGACGTTCAGCATCATGCCGACCTGAGGTTCCAGTGGGTTCACGCGGCCGTCGGGGCTGCGCAGCAGTGGCGCGGGGTGTCCGGCACTGGCCAGCCAGGCCGCTCGACGGACGAGATCGACGCGAAGGCAGACGCAGCTGGCGAGGAGCGCGGTGTCCAGGTCGGCCAGCAGGCGGTTGGTACGGGCGAGCACGAGGCTGGGATCGGAGTCGGCCGTCACGAACGCGCGGACGGCGGTGCGGATCTGGCCCATCAGAGCGGCGGCGTTGACGCTGTGGCCCTGGACGTCACCGATGACGACGGCCACGGTGTCGCGGTCGACGCGGATGATGTCGTAGAAGTCGCCACCGATCTCCATGCCCTCGGTGCCGGGCAGGTAGCGGGCGGTGGTCTCCAGGCCTGGCACGAGAGGCAGGGCATGGGGCAGCAGGTTGTCCTGGAGTCCGTGGGCGAGGCCGAGCTTGGTGTCGTACAGACGGGCGCGGTCGAAGGCCTGGGCGATCAGGCCGCCGAGTGAGGTGAGGACGGCGCGTTCCTCCACGCTGAAGCGGTGCGGCCCGGCGAACGCCAGCACACAGGTGCCGATCAGCCGGCCCGAGGTCACCAGTGGCAGATAGGCCCAGGCGGCCATGCCGTCCTGGGTCTCCTGACGGTCGGGGTAGAGCCGCTCCAGCTCCGCACGGGTCTCGAAGAAGGCCGGCACCGGGTTGGTCGACGCCTGGACGCCGGGCGTGGGCTCGGTCAGCGGCGTCCGGTCGAACTGGTCGATCAGTCCCGGTGGGTAGCCGCGGTGGCCTACCGTGCGCAGCCGGCCGCCTTCGCGCATCAGCACCGCGACGGCTTGTCCCCCGAAGGCCGGCAGGATCTGGTCCGAGACCATGCTCATCACGTCCTGCACGCTGACGGCCTCGGTCAGGGCGGAGGCGAGGTGAAGGATGTGATACAGGGCCCCGGGCCGCGTGTGCACGACCGGCTCGGCGGGCGGTTCACGGGTCGGCAGCTCGTGGTGGGCGCCCTCGGCGGGACTGATGCGTACGGTGAGTCCGGAGGCGTCCGGGTAGAGCTGGAAGGACAGCCACCGGTCCGGCGGCCGCATCGCCACGAACGACGTGGACTGCCCGCCGATCACCGCCGCCCGGTAGTGGTACTCGTACACGGGATCGCGGAGCCATGGCAGCGCGGCCCACGGCTTCGCGCCCAGAAGTCGCTCGACGGGCTCCCCCAGCTGCTCGGCCGCGGTCGGTGTGACGGCGGCCAGCCGACCGTCCAGGTCGATGCCGCACACGCCCTCCGGCAGCCGCGCCACCATCGCGGTGAGCGGGTCCCCGGCATCGTTCTCCGCGGTGACCGCCGCAGGGCGCGGGCCGGGTCGAATCCGATGGCCAGCCTCTGCCGCCCACGCCAGCGCCCCGGCCAGCTCCGAGGCGAGCACCGTGAGCTCATGGCGTTCGCTCGGCGACAGCTCCGGTGGATGCGAAGCGGGCCAGAGCAGGAAGACGACCCCGTACGTGGTCCCCTGCGCGACGAGCGGGGCGGCCACGAGGCAGAACGCATACGGCATGGCGACCGCGACCCGCGGATACCGGCGCACCATCTCCTCCGCGCCGCCCACCCACACCACGCGGTCGTCGCGCGCCGCGTCGGCGACCGGGATCGGTGCGGCCAGGCCTACGCCCCGCCATGGTCTGGTGAACTCCAGCGCGGCCCCGAGTGTCATTGCCAGCTCGAGCAGCTGCCGGTCGTCCGACAGCAGGTAGAGCCCGCCCATGTGTGTGCCGAGCCGATCGGGTGCCGTCCGCAGGATCGCCGCCACCACGTCGAGGTCACCCTCGGTCACCGGCGCGGCGCCCCCACGTCCGGTCTGCGAGGATGCGGGCCCTGACGTGCTCACCGCAACCACCTCATTCGAGCCGACGGGTGACCTGCACGGCCTTGTTCCCATACTGGCCCGTCCCGGTGCCGGATGTCCCGCCTGGGGTCGGGTAAGAGCGGGCCGGCGGCCGGAATTCAGAGGATTGCCGGCCAAGCCGACGATCCGGCCGGCCGGCCGGCAACTCCAGGACATCAGCGGCCGGAGGGCGCGCGACACCGCGAACGGGCCCGCAGAACACTCGCTTGGCGCAGAGCGCGCGGAAGCGCCCCCGGCGCGCGCAGTACAGACCCATCCTGACGGAGGCCTTCCACGTATTGTGAGCCACGCCACACTCGGGATCCCGCTTTCCGGAACAGAGGGCAATGGTGAGTACGGAGACAGGACGACCGGCCGACACCGGCGTGCGCGGTCCGGGCCGGGCCGCCATTCCGCAGCGCCAGCTGCGCACGGACCGCTGGTGGCTTCCGCAGCTGGCGACGGCCGTCGGCCTGCTGGCGTTCATCGGCTACTCGACCTGGCGGGCGTTCGACGGGGTGTACTACTACGCGGCGCCGTACGTGTCCCCCTTCTACTCCCCCTGCCTGGCGGCGAACTGCGTGCCCGTACGCGGCGGTGCCGACTGGGCACTGTTCGGCGACTGGTGGCGACTGTCGCCCGCGCTGCTGGTGCTGATCTTCCCCTTGGGCTTCCGGCTGACCTGCTACTACTACCGCAAGGCCTACTACCGGGCCTTCTGGTCAGCTCCCCCGGCCTGCGCGGTGGCCGAGCCGCACGCCCGGTACACCGGCGAGAGCCGTTTCCCACTGATCCTGCAGAACCTGCACCGCTACTTCTTCTACGTGGCCATCCCGTTCGCCACGATCCTGACCTACGACGTCGCGCTCGGCTTCCGGAACGCCCGCGGCGAGTGGGGACACGCCGGGCTCGGCAGCTTCGTCCTGCTCGGGAACGTCGCACTGATCTGGGCGTACACGCTCTCCTGTCACTCCTGCCGGCACATCGTCGGCGGACGGCTGAAGCACTTCTCCAGGCATCCGGTGCGCCATCGGCTCTGGCAGTTCGTCGGGCGGCTGAATGTCCACCACATGCTGCTGGCCTGGCTCTCACTGGCCTCGGTCGGCCTCACCGACCTCTACGTGTACCTGGTGGCGTCCGGCGCCTTCGCCGACCCGAAGCTCTTCTGAGAGGAGGCTGAATGACCGAGGTGGAGCGGCACTCGTACGACGTCGTGGTCGTGGGCGCCGGCGGTGCCGGGTTGCGGGCCGCGATCGAGGCCCGCGAGCAGGGGCTGCGGGTCGCGGTGATCTGCAAGTCGCTGTTCGGCAAGGCGCACACGGTGATGGCCGAAGGCGGCATCGCCGCCGCGATGGCCAACGTCAACAGCAATGACACCTGGCAGGTGCACTTCCGGGACACGATGCGCGGCGGGAAGTTCCTCAACAACTGGCGGATGGCCGAGCTTCACGCCAAGGAGGCGCCGGACCGGGTCTGGGAGCTGGAGGCCTGGGGCGCGCTGTTCGACCGCACCAAGGACGGGCGGATCGCCCAGCGCAACTTCGGCGGCCACGAGTACCCGCGTCTCGCCCACGTCGGGGACCGGACCGGCCTGGAACTGATCCGCACACTCCAGCAGAAGGTGGTCTCGCTCCAGCAGGAGGATTTCGCGTCGTCCGGCGACTACGAGGCCCGGCTGAAGGTCTTCCAGGAGTGCACTGTCACCCGCATCCTGAAAGAACGCAGCCCCAAGAACGGTGACCGCGTGGCCGGTGTCTTCGGCTACGTCCGGGAGAGCGGCCGCTTCTTCACCGTCGAGGCCCCTTCCGTCGTCCTGGCCACCGGCGGGATCGGGAAGTCGTTCAAGGTCACCTCCAACTCCTGGGAGTACACCGGCGACGGCCATGCCCTCGCCCTTCTCGCCGGTGCGAGCCTGCTGCACATGGAGTTCGTCCAGTTCCACCCCACCGGCATGGTCTGGCCGCCGTCCGTCAAGGGCATCCTGGTCACCGAGTCCGTCCGGGGCGACGGCGGGGTGCTGCGCAACAGCGACGGCAAGCGCTTCATGTTCGACTACGTCCCCGAGGTCTTCAAGGGCCAGTACGCCGAGACCGAGGAGGAGGCCGACCGCTGGTTCACCGACCAGGAGCACAACCGCCGACCGCCCGACCTGCTCCCCCGCGACGAGGTGGCCCGGGCGATCAACTCCGAGGTCAAGGCAGGCCGCGGTACGCCGCACGGCGGGGTCTATCTGGATGTCGCCGGCCGCCTTCCCGCCGAGGAGATCATCCGGCGGCTGCCCTCGATGCACCACCAGTTCAAGGAGCTGGCCGACGTCGACATCACGCGCGAGCCCATGGAGGTCGGCCCGACCTGCCATTACGTGATGGGCGGAGTGGAGGTCGACCCCGACACCGCCGCCGCACCCGGCGTCCCTGGACTCTTCGCGGCCGGCGAGGTGGCCGGCGGGATGCACGGCTCCAACCGCCTCGGCGGCAACTCGCTCTCCGACCTGCTGGTCTTCGGCCGCCGCGCCGGCCTCCACGCGGCGCGGTACGCCACCGGGCTGACCGAACGTCCGGCCATCGACGAGGCCCAGGTGGCGGCGGCCGCCAGGGAGGCAGTGGACCCGTTCGACGAGGCGCGCACCGGCGACGCCCCCGCCGAGAACTCGTACGGCCTGCACCAGGAGCTCCAGCAGACCATGAACGACCTGGTCGGGATCATCCGCCGGGCCGACGAGATGACGCAGGCGCTGGACCGGCTCGCGGTGCTCAAGGCCCGCGCCGCCCGCGCCGTGGTCGAGGGCCACCGCCAGTTCAACCCCGGCTGGCACCTGGCCCTGGACCTGCGCAACATGCTGCTGGTCTCCGAGTGCGTGGCCAAGGCCGCGCTGCTGCGCAAGGAGAGCCGGGGCGGCCATACCCGGGAGGACTGGCCCGGGATGGACCGCGACTGGCGCAAGGTCAACCTCGTGTGCACCTACACCGGCGACGGCATCGACGTCGTCCGGAAGGAGAACGGGCAGATCCGGGCCGACCTGCTGGCCCTGTTCACTCCTGAGGAGCTGGCCAAGTACCTGACCCCCGCGGAAGTGTCCGCCGCGACGCCCCGACCACGACCCCGAGCCGGCGAAGCGCCCGAGCCACAGAAAGGAGCCGACCAGTGACCGACCAGGCCACCTTCCGGGTGTGGCGCGGCGACTCCACCGGCGGCCGCTTCGAGTCGTACCAGGTCGAGGTGCACGAGGGAGAGGTGGTACTCGACCTGGTGCACCGACTGCAGGCCACCCAGGCGCCGGACCTCGCGGTCCGCTGGAACTGCAAGGCCGGAAAGTGCGGTTCGTGCAGTGCCGAGATCAACGGGCGGCCGCGCCTGCTCTGCATGACCCGCATGTCCGCCCTGCCGCCCGACGAGCCGATCACGATCACTCCGCTGCGGGCCTTCCCGGTGATCCGGGACCTGGTGACGGACGTGTCCTTCAACTACGCCAAGGCCCGCGAGGTCCCCGGCTTCATCCCGCCCCCCGACCTCAAGCCCGGCGAGTACCGGATGCAGCAGGAGGACGTCGACCGCTCGCAGGAGTTCCGCAAGTGCATCGAGTGCTTCCTCTGCCAGGACACCTGCCACGTGGTGCGCGACCACGAGGAGAACAAGGCCGCCTTCGCCGGACCGCGCTTCCTGATGCGGGTCGCCGAGCTGGACATGCACCCGCTGGACGCAGCCACCGAGGCCGGGCTGGACCGCAAGGCCACCGCGCAGGAGCAGCACGGCCTCGGCTACTGCAACATCACCAAGTGCTGCACCGAGGTCTGCCCCGAGCAGATCAAGATCACCGACAACGCCCTGATCCCGCTCAAGGAGCGGGTCGTCGACCGGAAGTACGACCCGCTGGTCTGGCTCGGCAACAGGATCGGCCTGCGCCGGAAGGACTGACCGGGCATCACGACCCGGGCATCCACGGCGAGCAGAGGCCCGGGCTCTCAGCCCGCTGCAGGTTGCGCGGAGCTCGCGCGCCGCGGGAGCACCGTCCTGGTCCGCTGGAGGGCTCCGATCTCCACCGCCGCACCGATCCAGGCGGCACCGAAGGCCCATACCGACAGCGACTCGCAGATGTACAAGGGCGTGATCGTCCAGTCCTCGCCCCAGCGGGTCACGCCCGCCACGACGGAGAGCGCCAGGAAGAGGAGGATGAGTACCCCGGTGATCAGGTAAGAGCGATTGACCGTTCGTTTGGCGCTGATCGCCGGATCTCTGAACGACCATAGGCAGAACATCGCCAGCGCGGAGAGCAGTACACCGGCGAAGATCAGATGAAGTGCTCCGATTGTCGACTGGAATTCCGTTGCCCCCCTCGGTGCGGTCGGAAAGAGCGCGACTCCGATCGCGAAAACTCCGGCCAGCGTGCTCCAGAAGTCATCGCGCCTGTTGTAGCGATAGCCGATCAGAAACACCCCGAGCGCACACAGGCTGCCGACGAAGATGTTGCGCGTGCTCGTGTAGTAGGCGCCACTCATGGAGGCCGGCAGGATCTCTGTGCGGTGTCCGAGCTGGACGAAGATCCAGTTGCCGAGCGGCAGCGCCACCGGCAGGAGGATGCCGATGATGCCGACGCCGAGGCGAAGGCGCTGCACGGTACGTGTGTCCTGGCCGACTTGAGGGCCAATCGTGGGGCGCTGCCGCCTCTCGGTGGACGAGACACCTGTGGCGCTGCCGCTGTCTTCACTGGTCATGCAGAAGTCCCCTCAGCGAATTCCGGACCCGCTGGCTGTGATTCGGAGTATGCCCTCCCAGCCGTCCGGCTAACGTGAGAGACGTGTACGGACGACCTCCCCGGGGAGCAAACTGATGCGCCACCAGCTGGCGATCTGTGATCGTCGCAGGATCGCATCGGGCGATTCATGGATTACCAATGTCGTTACGGACCAATGGGCGCCTGCACCACCCCTGAACCAGCATCAGCAGCGGCCCCGACGGTTGGTCAGGGGCGCTCGAAGATCTGGAGTGCGCCGCCGACCGAGAAGCACAGTGCTCCGGTAAGGGTCCCCCAGTTGGCGATGTCGACGTTGACCAGGCTGCCCGTGGCCGGGCGGGTGAAGGCGGCCAATGCCGAGACCATGAACAGCACGGAGCCGAGCTGGTTGACCGCGACGATCCACCAGCCGAGATCTCGGGCGCGGACGCAGGGTCGGCCATGGCAGATCTCGACGAATCCGAGATGCCCGGAGATCAGGAACAGCACGCACCCGATCACGTCAGGCGCCCAGATCAGGCGGTTCACCTGCTGCACCGAGAGCCCCTGCAGGAACGAGTCCAGCAGGTTGATCGCGAACACCAGAGTTCCCACGAACAGCACGAAAGCGCTGAGCCAGCCGATCCGCAGCGGCTCGTAGCTCCACCACCTCCAGCCGGCTGCGTCCGGCGAACCGGTTTCGCTCTCGTGACGAGGGGCGTTGATCGCCTGCAGCAGCGATGCGTAGCCACCGGTGTTGAAGAACAGGCCCCCCGCGAAGTAGATCGCGGCGCTCTCGGTCGCGTCACCGGAACCGAACTGAGCAACCCCAGCACCCAGAGCGAAGAGGGCCCCGCCGATCATGAACGCGATGGCGGCGATGACGTTGAGGCGGCCCAGCCGGGCACGCGCGACGTCGTCCGCAAGCTGCAGCCTGGCTTCCGCCTCCCCCGCGGCCCGGACGGAGACCACCCCGCGCTTCCGTGCGAGGCGGGACTCCCAGACCGTCACGCGGCCCCCGGCGCCGCGCCAGGTGAGCCGGGTGACGAACGGTCCGGCTCCCTCAGCTCGTTTCTCGGGCTGGCTCACGTGCGGAGCATAACGCCGCACGTGAGTCGTCGCGGTGCACGAAACATCCCGTCTTAACCCGGTACGCGGCCGGATGGTCACATCCCGCTTTCGGCGTGCGGCTTCCTTGCGGAGGAAGGACCATGAAGCCGATGAGCGGAGTAACCGTGACCAAGGACATTCCCACCCCGGCCACGGGCGATCTGGTCGTGCTCAGCAACGTCAACAAGCACTTCGGCGAGCTCCATGTCCTCCAGGACATCGACCTGACCATCGCCCGTGGCGAGGTTGTGGTCGTTATCGGGTTGTCCGGGGGCGGGAAGTCGACACTGTGCCGCGCCATCAACCGCCTGGAGACCATCGACTCCGGCGAGATCTCCATCGACGGGAAGCCCCTGCCCGCCGAAGGCCGTGAGCTGGCCGCGCTGCGGGCCGATGTGGGCATGGTCTTCCAGTCCTTCAACCTCTTCGCGCACAAGACCGTGCTGCAGAACGTGACGCTCGGCCAGGTCAAGGTCCGCCGGAAGGACAAGAAGGCCGCCGAGGAGCGGGCGCGCCGGCTGCTGGACCGGGTGGGTGTCGCCTCCCAGGCGGACAAGTACCCCGCGCAGCTCTCCGGTGGCCAACAGCAGCGCGTCGCGATCGCCCGCGCGCTGGCCATGGACCCGAAGATCATGCTCTTCGACGAGCCGACCTCCGCGCTCGACCCCGAGATGATCAACGAGGTGCTGGAGGTCATGCAGCAGCTCGCCCGGGACGGAATGACCATGGTCGTCGTCACCCACGAGATGGGATTCGCCCGTTCGGCCGCCAACCGCGTGGTGTTCATGGCGGATGGCCGGATCGTGGAGGAGACAACGCCCGATCAGTTCTTCAGCAACCCGAGCAGCGAGCGGGCCAAGGACTTCCTTTCGAAGATCCTTCACCACTGACGGGGACCCTTGAGCACCAGGGAAGATCACATGAAGCTTCGTAAGGTCACTGTCGCCGCCGCCACCACGCTCGTGCTGGCTCTGACCGCCGCCGGCTGCGGGTCCGACGGCGGTGGCACGAGCAGCGGCGCCAGCAGCAGCGCCGGCAAGAAGATCACCGTCGGTATCAAGTTCGACCAGCCCGGCATCGGCCTGAAGACCCCGGACGGCAAGTACACGGGCTTCGACGTCGACGTGGCCACGTACGTCGCCAAGCAGCTCGGCCATAATCCCGGCGACATCGTGTGGAAGGAATCCAAGAGCGCCGACCGCGAGACGCTGCTCCAGCGCGGCGACGTCGACTTCATCGCCGCCTCGTACTCGATCACCCCCGCGCGCGAGCAGAAGGTCGACTTCGCCGGCCCCTACCTCCTGGCCCACCAGGACGTCCTGATCCGCGCGGACGACAACTCCATCACCAAGCCCGCAGACCTGAACAGCAAGAAGCTCTGCTCGGTCACCGGCTCCACCTCGGCGCAGAACGTCAAGACGAAGCTCGCGCCGAACGCTCAGCTGCAGGAGTACGGCGGCTACTCGGAGTGCCTGACCGGCCTGGAGAACAAGGTCATCGACGCCCTGACCACCGATGACTCGATCCTCGCCGGTTACGCCGCACAGGAACAGTTCAAGGGCAAGTTCAAGCTCGGCGGCTTCAAGATGAGCAACGAGAACTACGGCATCGGCGTCCCGGAGGGCAGCGAACTCAAGGCGAAGATCAACGCCGCCCTGGAGAAGATGGTCAGCGACGGCTCCTGGGACGCGGCCGTCAAGAAGAACTTCGGCCCGGCCAACTATCAGAACGAGCCCGCACCGAAGATCGGCGTCATCGTCAGCTGAAGCGGGTGACCCACGGCGCGCCGCCCTCGAGGCGGCGCGCCTCGCCCTTCCCTCACGCGGAAGGCTTCACTCACGCGAAAGGCCGGGAGACCGTGTTCGACTTTCTCGAGGGTTACAACCTGCTGGGGGCCTTCTGGGTGACGGTGCAGCTCACCATCTACTCCGCCATCGGCGCCCTGATCTGGGGAACCCTGCTGGCTGCCATGCGCGTCAGCCCGGTGCCCCTGATGCGTGGCTTCGGCACCACCTACGTCAACGTGGTCCGGAACATCCCCCTCACCGTGATCATCGTCTTCACCTCGCTCGGCCTCTTCCAGACGCTCGGCGTCACTCTCGGCGCAGACACCTTCAAGACGATCAACTTCCGGCTCGCCGTGCTCGGTCTGATCGCCTACACCTCGGCGTTCGTCTGCGAGGCGCTGCGGTCCGGCATCAACACGGTGCCCGTCGGTCAGACGGAGGCGGCGCGTGCCATCGGCCTGAGATTCCCCCAGGTGCTCATGCTCATCGTCCTTCCGCAGGCCTTCCGTTCCGTGGTGGGTCCGCTGGCGAACGTGCTGATCGCCCTGACCAAGAACACCACCGTGGCCGCCGCGATCGGTGTGGCCGAGGCCGCGGCGCTGATGCGGGAAATGATCGAGAACGAGGCTCAGCTCATCCTCATCTCCGCCATCTTCGCGTTCGGATTCATCTGCCTCACCCTCCCGACCGGGCTGTTCCTCGGCTGGGTGAGCAAGAAGGTGTCGGTGAAGCGATGAGCCCGCCGTCCGTCCTGTACGACGCCCCGGGGCCGCGTGCCAAACGGCAGAACGTGCTGTTCACGGTGCTGTTCCTGGTCGGTCTCGCCGCCCTGATCTGGTGGGTGGTCCAGAGCCTCGCGGACAAGAACCAGCTCGAATGGATCAAGTGGAGGCCCTTCTTCACGGACGCCGGCGCCTGGCAGACCTACCTCCTGCCAGGGCTCAAGAACACGCTCATCGCCGCCTCGCTGGCCATGGTCATCGCGCTGCCGCTCGGAGCGCTGTTCGGTATCGCCCGGCTCTCCGAGCACCGATGGGTGCGGGGTGCGGCCGGCACCGTCGTGGAGTTCTTCCGCGCCATCCCGGTGCTGATCCTGATGCTCTTCGCGAACGCGGCGTACTACGAGTACACCGACGTCAGCCCCGACAGCCGGCCGCTGTACGCCGTGGTCACCGGTCTCGTCCTCTACAACGCCTCCGTGCTCGCGGAGATCGTACGAGCCGGGATCCTGTCCCTCCCCCAGGGCCAGGCCGACGCGGCCAAGGCGATCGGCATGCGCAAGAACCAGGTCATGCGGTACGTGCTGCTGCCGCAGTCGGTCACCGCGATGCTGCCGGCGATCGTCAGCCAGCTGGTGGTCATCGTGAAGGACACCGCGCTCGGCGGCGCGCTGCTCGGCTTCTCCGAGCTGCTGGCGTCGGTCCGCCCGATGAGCGCGAACTACGGTGCGAACACCATCGCCTGCTTCACCGTCGTCGCGGTGATCTTCGTCGTGCTGAACTTCGCGCTCACGTCCTTCGCGAGCTGGTTGGAAGGCAGACTGCGGCGCGGCAAGAGGTCCACCGGCGCGGTCGTCGGCGCGGACGCGGTCGAGGAGCTGGCGACACCGGGCGAGCACGTGAGCCATGACGATCTCGGCGGAGCGGGCGGCAGCGGATCATGAACGCGTCGGCCCATGACGACCGGCCACGACGGCCGAGCTCGGGGACGCCGGGGTGACCATGGATCAACCGGTCATCGTGCGGGAGACGGTGGGGCGCGGGCAGGTACCTGGGGACAACTCTCCCACTTGAAATCTATAGCAAGCAGGGGGTCTTGCCGCAAGGCCCCCATATCGGGCGAAAATCGGCTCCCAGGTGCCGAACGCCTGGCGCAGGACGGGAGCGAGAGATGCGTTTTCTGTTGTCCACGATCGGGTCGCGAGGAGAGGTTCAGCCAGTGCTGGCGCTGGCCGTGCATCTGAAGGAACTGGGGCAGGAGGCCGTGGTGTGTGCGCCCCCTGACTTCCAGGAACGGGCCCAATCCCTGGGGGTCGCATACGCGTCTGTCGGACCCGAGCTGCGCGGCACCGCAAAGCGGAGCGCCGGAACGATCCCCACACCCGAACAGCGGCGCCAGATGATCGAGGGCACGGTCGCCGCGCAGTTCGAGGCGGTCGGCGCGGCCGCCGAGGGCTGCGACGTCATCGTGGGAGGCGGAGCGCTGGCTGTCGCCGCTCACTCGGTGGCGGAGCAGCGTGGCATCGGCTACGTCTATGCCGCATTCGCCCCGATCACGCTGCCGTCCGCGCATCATGCGCCGCCTGTCTTCGGCATGCTCGGAGACAAGCAAACGGACGGGGCGGTCGACAACCGTACGCTCTGGGCCGAGGACGCCGAACGTTGGAACACCCTGTGGGGCGCGGCTCTTGACGGTCGCCGCGTCGCCCTCGGGCTGCCACCGGTCGAGGACGTGCGCAGCCACATCTTCACCGGCGGCCCGTGGCTGGCCGCAGACCCCACGCTGGCACCCTGGCCGAAGCCGTCCGAGCTGGACGTGGTTCAGACCGGAGCCTGGGTGCTGCCGGACAGGCGGCCGCTGTCTCGCGAGGTGGAGACGTTCCTGGATGCCGGCGAACCACCCGTCTATTGCGGATTCGGCAGTGTTCGCGCGCCGGAAGGGGCCGCCAGGACGGTGATCGATACGGCCCGCGCGCTCGGACGGCGCGTGATTCTGTCAGGCGGCTGGGCCGACCTGTCCCTCGTGGACGACGAGCCCGATTGCCTGTCGATCGGCGAGGTGAACCAGCAGGCGCTGTTCCAGCGGGTCGCCGCGGTGGTGCACCACGGCGGCGCCGGCACCACCACCGTCGCCGCGGCATCCGGCACACCTCAGGTGATCATCCCGCAGATGTTCGACCAGTTCTACTTCGCCCGCCGTGTCGACCGGCTCGGCATCGGCAGCGCACACCCGACCAGCGAACCCACCGCCGACTCGCTGCTCCCTGCCCTCAACCATGCCCTCGACACCGAGGTGGCGGACAGGGCCCGAACCGTCGCCGGTGAAGTGCGCACCGACGGTGCCTTGACCGCCGCCCGGAGACTGATCGAAATGCAGTAGAAGTCCGCCACTGAACTCCCCGAGGGCGACCGCATCGCCCTACCCGCCGCCGTGTCAGCCCTGGCCGGCCAGGGCGAGTCGTACGGCCGCCGCCGGGCTGTCGGCCACGACAAGGCCCGGAACGGCTTCGCCCCGCGCGTCGGAGATCTGCCAGCCACCGAGACCGACGACCGGGTTGACGCCTCGTCGCATGGCCATCGCCACTTCGGACAGCGTCCCCCACGATCCGCCAACAGCGATGACCGCATCCGCGGAACCGACCAGGACGCTGTTACGGGCCTGGCCCATGCCGGTTGCGACGGCAGCGGTCAGGTGGGGCGAGGCCCCGGACCGGTCGGCCCCGGAGAGGATGCCGATGACGAGGCCGCCCACCCCGGCCGCACCCTCCGCGGCGGCGGCCATGACACCGCCGTAACCCCCGCAGAGCACAACCGCGCCCGAGCGCGCCAACAGTGCACCGACCTCCCGGGCGGCCGCTTCCTCGGCCGCAGTGCACTGCGCGGGCCCGCATACCGCAACCTGGATCATCGCTGCTCCTTCGAAGTCGTCCGCAGCCATCAGTACTTACCAGGACAGAGCCGCTGAGCCTCCCCGGGGCGGCCCGGGTTCACCGCGGAACGGTCCAGGTGGCGGTGATGTCCTCGGCGACGTCGATCAGGAGCGTCAGGAAGACGTCCACCAAGGGGGTGAGGGAGGGGTCGGCGGGGGTCACCGCGTGGAGTCGGCGGTGGAGTCGGGGATGGGCGAGTTCGCGGTGGGTGGTACCGGGGACCCCGGTCAGTGCGAGCCGTGAGACCAGGGCGACGCCGATGCCGGTGCCGACCAGGGCCTGGGCCACGTCGTAGGAGGCGGTCTGGAACCGGATCTTCGGAGTGAAGCCGGCGGCGTCCGCGGCCCGGTCGAACTGCTCCCGGGCGGCGTGACCGGCCAGGATGGTGACCCACGACTCGTCGCGGAGTTCCTCCAGGCGCAGTGGGGCGTCGCGGGTCCATTCCGCCGCCAGCGGATGGTCGTCGGGGAGGACGACGACCATGGGGTCCAGCAGGAGTGGGTGTACGGCAACGTGCAGCGGCGGAGCGGGTGGTGCGCCCCAGGACGCGATGACCGCGAGGTCGAGCCTGTCCTCGGTGATCTGCTCGATCCCGCGCTCGGACAGGACGTCCTCGACCGACACGTCCGCGTCCGGGTACCGGTGCCGCAGCGCGGTCAGGGCGGGCGGGAGCAGGTGGAGGGCGGCTGCCTGGAACGCTCCGACCCTCAGGCGCAGCGAGAGGTGCCCCAGGAGAGCGGCCAGTCGAGTGGCGGCTTCGTCCGATTGCTGGTCGATGACTCGTCCATGGCCGGCCAGGAGGGTACCGGCGGCGGTGAGTGTCGCTCCGCGCGGCCCGCGGAGGACCAGCGGTGCCTTCCAGTCCCGCTCCGCCCGGGCCACCTGCTGCGTCACCGCCGCCGGCGTGAGCCCGAGGGCGTGTGCGGCCGCCGTGAGGGAGCCGTGGCGCTCGATCAGTGCGAGCAGGCGGAGCTGCCCGGGGTCGGTCATTCAATAATCTTAACGCTGTATCGCTTATCCCTCACTTCTCTGAATCTCCGGTCCGCGCCAGCCTGGGTGAGCAAACCACCACCCGCGGAAGGCCGTCGCCGTGCCCATCCACCTGCCCGTTTTCCTGATCACCACCTGGCTGCTGGCGATGCTCCCCGGAGCGGGCCAGGCACTCATGATCCGGCAGACCCTGGAGGGCGGGCCTCGCGCCGCCCGGGCCACGATCGCCGGCAACGCCACCGGATTGCTGATCTGGTCCACCGCGGCCGCGGCCGGTCTGTCGGCCGTCCTCCTGGCCAATCCCCGCGCGTACGTGGTCGTCCGGATCGCCGGCGGGATCGTGCTGGCCGCCCTCGGGATCAACACGCTCAGGGTGGCTCGCAAGGCTTCTGACGCGCTTGCGACCAGTGCGGATGAGCGCCGCACGGACTTGTGCGGGGCCTACTTCGCTGGGCTGGGCACCACGCTGGGCAACCCCAAAGCGGGGGTGTTCGCGATCTCGGTGCTGCCCCAGTTCGTCACGACCGCCGGCCCCGTCCTCCTGTCGAGCATCGGCCTGGGGGCGGTCTGGGCGCTGGTCAACGTCTGCTGGTACCTGCTGTTCACCTGGGCCGTTGGCCGAGGCCGCGCGCTGGTGTCCGAGCCGGCCGTCCGTCGAGGGCTGAGCATCGTCACGGGGGTCGTTCTGCTGGGGCTCGGTGTGGCCGTGGCAAGCGGCGTATAGGACCTCAATCGGTGCCGCGGCCTACCGAGACAACCGGGGAGCCCACCACCCACCAGGGCATCAGCATTTTGGGGCCGTGCTCAGCGGCACAGGCATACCCGACAACTGAGCGAACAGACCCCCACCTCCCAACTCCCCTGGCTGGTCAGGTCGCGACGGAACGCGCGATACGGAATCCCACATCGTCGACCCGGAAGGTCGGGTGGCTACGGCGCCGTGCGGAGGCCCGGCAGCTCCAGTGCTCGTCGAACCAGCCACCGCCGCGCAGCACCCGGTAGGTGCCGTAGACCTCGGCGTCGTAGACGTCCCAGCACCAGTCCCAGACGTTGCCGAGCATGTCGTGAAGTCCCCACGCGTTGGGCTGCTTACCGCCCACGTCGTGGATTCGCTCGTGCGAGTTGCCGCGGTACCAGGCGATCTCGTCGAGCGGCCCATAGTGCGGTCCGGTCGTGTCGGCACGGCAGGCGTGCTCCCACTCGGCCTCGGTCGGCAGCCGGTACCCGTCGGCGGATGCGTCCCAGTCGATGTCTTCGCCGTTGGCAGGGAGGTGGTAGGCGGGCGCGAACCCGTCGCGGCGGGACAGGGCGTTGCAGAACCGGACGGCGTCCCACCAGGAAACGCCCTCGACAGGAAGCCGGTCGCCATGGGCGGTGCTCGGCCGCCGGCCGGTGACCTGCGCGTACAGTGCCTGGGTGATCGGGAACGCCGCGAGCTGGTAGGGCGCAAGTTCGACCGACCAGCTGCGCTGCGTCCGCCGGTCCGACAGCGTTACCTCCCCCGGCGGGATTGCGATCATCTTGTTTTCCACGCTCGCGTCCATGGGCAGGTGATCCTACCGATAGTCGGGCCGCCGTGATCTGACGCATCGCCGGCTCGCGGCGCCCGCCGCCAGGTCGCTCGTCACGTTCGACCGCCGACGTACCCGCCGACGTACCACCGTCAGGGCGGAAGTGGCGCGGACGGACGGCATGGCGGTTCGGCAGCGTGTCGCCGCACGGCCGGGCCGGCGCTATGGTCGGCCCATGCAACGTCGCACCAGGACACCGGTCAGCGCGGCCTTGATCGACATCGACGGAGTGCTCACGGTGTCCTGGAAGCCGCTACCCGGAGCCGTGGAGGCGCTGGGGCGACTGCGTGAGGTGGGCCTGCCGTTCGTGCTCCTCACCAACACCACCTCGCGCACCAGGGCTTCGATCGCGACGACCCTCGCCGACGCGGGATTCCCTGTCTCGCTCGACGACATCCTCACCGCACCCGCCGTCACCGCAGCCCATCTGACGGAGCATCATCCCGGCGCCCGCTGTCTGCTGCTCAACAGCGGTGACGTCCGGGAGGATCTGGCAGGGGTGACGCTGGTCGAGGACGGGGATGCCACGACGGTGGAGGACGTGGACGTGGTCCTGGTCGGCGGTGCGGGCCCCGAGTTCGGCTACGCGGCCCTCAACCGCGCGTTCGGCCACCTCCAGCGGGGCGCCCGCCTCGTCGCGATGCACCGCAACCTGTACTGGCGCACCGACCGAGGCCTGCAGCTCGACGGCGGGGCCTTCCTGGTCGGCCTGGAGCAGGCCTCGGGGCAGCGCGCCGAGGTGGTCGGCAAACCCGCCGAGGCGTTCTTCGCCGGGGCTCTGGCACAGCTGGGTGCCGAGGCGGGCCGGACGCTGATGGTGGGTGACGACATCGAGTCCGACGTACTCGCGGCCCAGCGCTGCGGAATCACCGGCGTCCTCGTGAAGACCGGGAAGTACCAGGAGCGTGCGGTCCGCGACGCCGACGAAACCCCCGACCACGTCCTCGACTCCGTTGCCGACCTGCCGGCGCTGGTGGCGCAACTCACCGAGTGACGAGCCGAGTTCTGTCCTAGAGGCTTGCCAGGCCCGCGGGGTCGTGCACAGCGCGTCCGCCGACGAGGGTGACGGTCGGACGCATGGCCGCCAGGCCGTCGACAGGGCAGGTGAAGGGGTCCTCGGGCCACACCGTCAGGTCCGCGAGGGCACCGACGGCGAGGGTCCCGCGCCGGCCGTCCTCGCCGAGCAGCCGTACCGCGTTGGCGGTGTGCAGGGCGACGGCCTCCTCGCGGCCGATGGCGTGTTCGGCTCCCTGGACGCCGACTGCGGTCTGACGGGTCGTCATGCCCCAGACGGAGGTCATGGCGCCGTACGGGCCGACCGGGAAGTCGGATCCGGCGGTGACGAGCGCGCCCTCGTCGATCCATTCCCGCAGGGGGAAGATGTCCCGGGCCCGCTCCTGGCCCCAGGCCTGGATCTGCGGGGCGGCCGCGTCGTGCAGCAGGGGGTGCTGGACCGTGACCGGGATGCCGAGGCGGATCGCGCGGGCCCGCTGCTCGGGGGTGGCCAGGCCGCCGTGTTCGATGACCAGGGTGCCGGGCTTCAGGCCGGGGTAGCGGTCGAGGACCTGCTCGTACACGTCCAGCAGGATGCGCAGTCCGCGGTCACCCCAGGCGTGCACACCGACCCGCCAGCCGCGCCGGACCACCCGGTCGATCGCGTCGACCAGCGCGTCGGGCTCCCACAGCAGCAGGCCGTGGTAGCAGTCCCGGTCGGCGTACGGCTCCTCCAGCGCACCGGCTTCGATGCCGCCGTCGATCCCGAACTTCACGCCCCACAGCTGCAGCCAGGGATCGCCGGCGTCGCGCCACGGCTCCATGCGGTCCAGCAGGTCGTCGGCGTCGGCCGCGGAGCGCACACCGAAGCCCGACACCAGGGCCCGGACGCGTACGCCGAGCGCCCCGGCCTCCTGGGCGGCGCGCAGCACGTCGAGGTCCTCGACGGGGACCATGCAGTCGCGCACCGTGCCGATGCCGGTGGCGGCGTAGTCGTGGGAGGCCGCGCGCAGCCCGTCGATGCGGGTCGCGAGGTCCGGGCGCGGCAGGAGCTTCTCGACGAGGGCAATGGCGGTGTCGACCAGGCGGCCGGTCGGCCGGCCGTTCTCGTCGCGGAGGATGTGGCCGCCGGGCGGCTCGGGGGTGTCTGCGGTGATGCCGGCCAGGCGCAGCGCGTGCGAGTTGAGGACGTCGTTGTGGCCGCCGCGCTTGACCAGCACGGGGTGGTCGGTGGTGGCCTGGTCGAGTTCGGCGAGGGTGGGCATCCGCCGTTCGGCGAGGTTGAGTTCCTGCCAGTTGGTGGTGGTACGGATCCACTCGCCGGACGGGGTGACGGCAGCGCGCCGGCGGATGAGATCGAGGAACTCGGGGATGGTCCGGGCCTGGTGGACCGGCACGTCGTGGACGCTGTAGGCGGCGAAGATGAGGTGGGTGTGGGTGTCGTCGAAGGCCGGCATCACGGTCGCGTCGGGGGCGTCGATGACGGCGGTGTGCTCGCTGATCAGGTGGTCCAGCCCGTTCGGCTCGGAGGAGAGCGCGCTGATGTGCTCGCCCGTGACGGCGACGGCTCGGTGGGTCGGCTCACCGGGTACGAGGGTGTGTACGGCGTGCGCCCGGATCAGCAGGTCGGCGTGTGGCTGGGGCATGTCTGGTCCTCACTCGTGACGGGATGTCGGGAAGCGATGGTGGGTGTCAGCGGACGGAGCGGATGGGCACGATCGCCAGCGCCCCGAGCAGCGAGAGTGCGCCGCCGACCAGGAACAGCCCGGTGTAGCCGCCCAGGTGGCCGATGACGGCGGCGGCGATGAACGGGGCGACGATCTGCGGGCCCGCGCTGGCGATGTTCAGGACGCCCATGTCGCGGGCGGCGTCCTCGGCGCGCGGCAGGACGAGGGTCACGACCGCGGTGTCCACGGCCATGAAGCAGCCGAACGCCAGCCCGTTGAGCGCACTGAAGACGAGCATCCCGGTCCAGGTCGGGCTGATGACCGGCACCACCATCACCAGGCCGGCCAGCGCGGCGGACAGGCCCACGAAGAGCTTGCGGCGGTTCCAACGGTCCGACAGCACACCGCCGATGACGGTCGAGACCGCCATCGCGGCCATCGACACGGGCGTGAGGACGGCGATCGCCGCCGTCGGCTCCAGGCCGGCGGGCAGCGTGATGTGGTCCGTCAGGATGTACAGCTGGTAGCTGAGGACGCAGAAGTAGCCGAGGACCATCAGCGCCCGGCCGATGAACGCCCAGCGGAAGTCGTGGCTGCCCAGGGCCGACAGGAACGCCTTGAGCTGCCGGCCCAGCGGTGCGGCCGGGGTCGGGGTGCGGCGCGGTTCACGGCCGAAGGCGGTGAGCAGGACGGCAGCCACCGCCACGACCGCACCCAGGACGAGGTAGCCGGTGCGCAGGCTGGTGACGGTCTGCGAGGCGATGAGGACGCCGAGGGTGCCGCCGACGGGCAGTCCGAGGCCGACGACGGCGGAGGCGGTGCCGCGCTTGGCGCGCGGGATCCGGTCGGGCACGACGGCGGTGACCGCGGACTGGTAGATGTTCATCGCGGCCTGCCCGAGGCACCAGCCGATGGTCGCGAGCAGGACGGTGTGGACGTTCCCGAGCAGGTACATCGTGGCCAGGGCCGCCAGGCCACCGCCGAGGATCCAGGGGCCGCGGCGGCCGGTGCGGTCCGACAGGGCGCCCGCGACCGGGTTGAAGAACGTCGCGAAGACGGCACTGACGCCGCCGATCATCCCCAGGGTGGCGACCTTGTTTGCGGGGTCGATCTGGGCGATCTGTACGGGCATCAGGACCGAGCCGACGCCGAGGTAGAGGGCGAACATCGCGGTGTTGGCGAGGGCCAGCAGCGGGAGCAGTCCGCCCGTCCTGGCCGGGGGCTCGGTGGCCGGGGCGGATCTGCGGTCCGCGGCCGTCGTCGTGGTGGTCATGGTGGCTCCGGTTCAGCAGGCCGCGCGTGGGGGGCGGCGGAGGAGGAGATCAGGAGACGGCTGCGGGCGGGAAGCGGCGGGGTGGTCTTCACGCCGGCCGTGCACGGCACCGGGTGGGGCGCTCTTTGCGAAACCGCGATAACACGTGTAACCATTGGTACCACTCCCCCAGGTGCAGCACCAGTCTCGGTCGACCTGGAATGATGCAATCGTTATGTCGACTGAGCCGAGCACCCCGCCCCAGGTCACCAGCGCCGATGTCGCGCGCGCCGCCGGAGTGTCGCGGGCGACGGTGTCGTTCGTCCTGAACGACACGCCGGGCGCCCGGGTCAGCGAGGCGACGCGGACCAGGGTGCTGGCCGTGGCGAAGGAGCTGGGGTACGTGCCGCACGCCGCGGCGCGCTCGCTGCGAGCCGGGCGCAGCGACCTGGTGGTCGTGCCGGTGTCCGTGTCGGCGATCGGACGGCTGTTCAGCGAATGGGTCGACGAGGTCGAGACCGCGCTCGGCCGGCGTGGATACACGGTGGTCCTGCACGGCGACCGCACGTCCGATCCGGTCGCGGCCGCGCAGGTCTGGGCGCAGCTGCGGCCGGCTGCGGTGATCACGGTCAACGACAGCCGGATGACCGCCGAGGCGGCGAAGGTACTGGAGCGGGCGGGGGTACGGGCCGTCGTGGCGGGTGCGGCGGCGCCGGTGGAGGGGGTGTTCACGTTCGTCGGGGACCAGTCGGAGATCGGCGCCGCGGCGGTCGGGCACCTGGTGGAGCGGGGCAGGTCGCGGATCGGCGTGGTGATGCCGGCGGAGCGCGGCCTGTCGGCGTTCGCCCAGCCGCGTCTGGTGGGGGCCCAGCGGGCCGCCGACGAGCACGGTGTGACGATCACGCCGCTGCCGATGCGGTACACCGACGATGCTGCTTCGGCGCTGGCGCTGCTGTGCCGGGAACTGGAGCTTGACGGTGTGTTCGGCTACAACGACGAGTACGCGGCGCTGCTGAGCGCGGCCTTCGGTGACCACGGTGTCGCCGTGCCGCAGGACATCGCCGTCGTCGGTGCGGACGATCTGGTGCTCGGGCAGGTGGTGCGCCCCCGCCTGACCTCGATCCGGTTCCACCTGCCGAGCGCCGATCTGCTGGCCGAGGCGGTGGACCGCTTGGTGCACGACGGCACGGCGCCGGACCTGCCGCGGGTGTGGTTCGAGGTCGTGGCCCGGCAGTCCTCGTGACGCCTACGTGTTCTGCGACTCCAAGCCGGCGACCTTGATGACCTGGCACAGGCTGGGTTCGGCCGGCAGGGTGTGGAGTGCGACGAAGATCTGGCGGGCTTCGACGGCGTTCCAGTCGTCCGGCAGGCGTTCCACCGGCAGCCCGGGGTCGAGGTAGGGCAGGCGTCGCCAGTCGGTGAGCATCGGTACGCAGTCGAGAAACGAGCATCAGCCGGGCGTCCGGCAGCAGCCGGGCGGGGGGCCGCGCCGGCCGTCGCCCAGGTCATCCGGCGGCAGGGGCGGTGTCGGTCCGTAGCGGGGCGTCGGCGTAGGCGCCGGACAGGAGGTGACCGGCGCCCGGGGCGAGCGCGGGGAGGCCGAGGGAGCGGAGCATCTGGTGGACGGTGCAGACGGCGGCGGACACCACGGGCTTGCCCAGCAGCTGCTCGGCCTCCTCGATGGCGGCCAGCGAGGGCATCTGGACGCAGGCGGACAGCACGACGACGTCGGCGTCGGCGTGGTCGAGACGCTTGGCGATGGCGGGCAGCTTGGCCGGGTCGTGGGCGGCGACGTCGAGGTTGCCGGGGATTTCCAGGGCCGCGTAGTCGAGGACCTCGATGCCCTCGTTGGTCAGGTAGTCGACGACCGTACGGGTCAGTGGGCGCATGTAGGGGGCGACCAGCGCGATCTTCTTCGCGCCGAGGGTGTGCAGGCCGTTGACGAGGGCGCCGGCGCTGGTGACCACCGGGGCGGGGGTGCCGTTCTCGGCGGTGCGGGTGCGCAGGCGCTCCTGCGAGACGCGGTGGTAGCCGTGGCCCATGCTCATGATCGCGACCAGGCAGGCGTAGCCGAGGACGTCGACGGCGGCGTCGGAGAGTTCGACGGCGCAGCGGTCGGAGTCCGCGTCCATGGACCGCAGTTGCTCGGGAGTGACGTGGGTCATCCGCATGCGGCTGGAGTGGAAGGTGAAGCGCTCGGGGGCGATCGTCTCCCGGGCGCGCAGGATGGCGGGGACCTCGGTCTCCATGGTCACGTTCGAGCTGGGGACGATCTGGCCGATCCGGTAGGTGCGTGCCGACACGGGGCGCTCCCTTGTGTTCGTGGTGCGGGTGGGGTGGGCCGTGGGGCCGGGCCAGGGCAGGAATCCGGCCCCACGGGGTTCAGCGGGCGTCGACGACCGGGTTGGCGAGGGTGCCGATCCGCTCGATGGTGGCCTCGACCAGGTCGCCGGGCTGGAGGAACTGCGGCGGCACGTGGCCGGCACCGACGCCGGACGGGGAGCCGGTGGCGATGACGTCGCCGGGCTCCAGGGTGACGCCGGAGGAGATGTCGGCGATCAGCCGCTGGATCTTGAAGAGCATGTGGCGGGTGTTGGAGTCCTGCTTGGTGTCGCCGTTGACGCGCAGCGAGAGGTTGAGGTTCAGCGGGTCGGGGATCTCGTCGGCGGTGACGACGGCCGGGCCGAAAGGCGCGTAGGAGTCCTGGCCCTTGGAGAAGAACCACTGCCCGGAGCGGCGCTGGTCGCGAGCGCTGATGTCGTTGATGATGCTGTAGCCGAAGACGTGCTCCATCGCGTCGTCCTCGGACACGCGGAACGCGGTGCGGCCGATGACGACGGCGAGTTCGCACTCCCAGTCGAGCTGCTTGGTCAGGTCGGCGTTGTGCAGGATCGGCCGGCCGGGCCCGGTGACGGCGGTGGCCGGCTTCGAGAACAGCACCGGCCGGTCGGGGATCTCCCGGTCGGTGTCCAGGGTCCGGTGGGACTCGGCGACGTGCTCGACGTAGTTCAGCCCCACGCCGATGATCTTGCCGGGGCGCAGCGGGGCTTCAAGGGTGACGTCGGCGAGCTCGTGGACGGCATCGGCCGGGATCCCGCTCTCGAGCAGGGCCTTGGCCGCGTCAAGGGCAGGCTGCCCCGCCCGGATGAGCGAGAGCAGGTCGCCGGGCAGGTCGGTGCCGGCGGCCCGGGCCACGGCGGCGAGGTCGACCACGCGGTCGTCGAGCTGGGCGCCGAGGCGGGCGGGCGCCTCGCTCGTGTCGTTCGGGGTGTAGGTGACCAGGCGCATGGTGGCTCCTTGCGGTGACTCTGTCGGGAAGGTGAGGGTGGGCCGGCGACACCGGGTCAGGTGGTGGATCGCCGGCCCGTCCGGGGACGACAGCGCACGACGGATCGTCTCCGGGGGTGCCCCCGCGCAGCGGTCCGGACCTCGCGCCCTCGAGTGGGCCCGGACCGTTCGTGACTGCGCGGCGGCACCGTCTAGTGGCCGTCCGGCTGGACGGGCTGGTGGCCGCCGTTGTCGGCGTAGGCCTCTTCGCGGGAGAAGCTCAGCGAGCGCATCACCGGGAAGTCGTTGAAGGAGAACAGGCAGGCGTCCTCGGAGGCGTCGAGGTTCCGGTGCTCGTGCCAGGCCCAGGACGGGACGCAGAAGATGTCGCCCTGCTGCCACTCGAAGCGCTGCCCGGCGATCACCGACACGCCCTTGCCCTTGGCCGCGGTGTAGATCACCGAGCCGGTGTGGCGGTGGGCCTTCGTGGCCTGGCCGGGGCGCAGCAGCTGGATGTGGGCGCCCATGGTGGGCATCACCGAGCCGCCGGTGAGCGGGTTGGTGTACTCCATGATCACGCCGTCGTACGGGGAACCCTCGCTCGCCTTGGCCAGGTTGAGCAGGGCCTGGTAGGTGGGCTCCCAGGGGTAGCCGAAGACCGGCGAGTAGGGCCGGGTCCACTTCTCCATGCCGTACGGGAGCAGGTTGCCGCCGTAGCTCAGCACCGAGGAGTTGACGACCTCTCCGGGCACCTGGTTCAGCTCGGGGTGGACCTCGTAGAAGCCCGCGTCCAGGGCGTTGACCAGGGGGATGTCCAGGCCGTCCTGCCAGATGACGGGCGCGTCGTCGGACTCGTTCCCGTGCTCGTGCCAGGTGCCGTTGGGGGTGATGGCGAAGTCGCGCGGACCGACCTTGAGCTTCTGGCCGTCGACGATGGTCCAGGCGCCGGTGCCCTCGTGGACGAAGCGCAGGGCGGCGGCCTGGTGGCGGTGGGCGGTCATGGCCTCGCCGGGGCCCATGATCTGCAGGCCGGTGTAGAGCAGGCCGACGGCCGCGCTGACGTCCTTGCGGCCGGGGTTGACCAGCATGACCACCCGGCGGCCGGCGTCGTCGGCCCTGACCAGCGGCAGCGCCTTGTGGACCAGCGGGCGCAGGTCCCGGTAGCGCCACAGGACGGGCACGGACTGAGGCTGTGGGTACCAGGGCTCGATGTCGTTGGCGACCGTCCACAGCGCACCCGCGTCGAGGGTGGCCAACTCGTCGTAGTAGGCCTTCAGTTCGGGGGTGTCCGCAACTCGGGCGCGTCCCAGCCGGGTGTCGTCGTAGTCGGTCACGCTTCCTCCTTGGACGGGGTGTCAGGGCGGGAGGCGGCCTGGCTCAGGCCGTCGCCGGGGGTGCTGTACGGCGGCGCGGCGGCGGGGTCGCCGGCGAAGGCGAGCGGGCTGCGCGGCCGGTTGTCGACGTGGAGTTGGAAGACGTCGAAGCGGTTGTAGTGGCCGATGATGTCGTGCATCTGCTTGGGCTGGATGCACTTGGCGAGGTCGATCTCGGCGTAGACGATGCCCTCGTCGTCGATCAGCGGTTCGGTGACGGGCCGGCCGTCGGGGCCGAAGATGCCGGACAGGGCGCTGCGCGGGCGGGCGAGCATCTTGCGGATCTCCGCGTCCTCGCCGGCGACCTGATCGACGATATCCCCCGAGATCGTCGAGCAGGCCACCACCGAGAAGACCTTGCCCTCGAAGCAGTGCGCCGCCGTGCGGACCGCGATGGCGTCCGCCATGTCGTAGTCCTCCGGAGCGACCGGCAGCGCGATGTAGCTTGCGGCGTGGACGAGTTCGCCCTGAGCCAGGAGGGTGAAGCGGGCGAGGGTGTTGGTGTTCTCCCCGCAGGCGAGCACCCCGAGCGGGCCGATCTCGGTCCGGTGGACCTTCAGCGAACTGCCGTCCCCGCCGGTCCAGGTGAGCTTCTCGGCCCAGGTGGGCACCAACTTGCGGTGTACGCCGAGCAGTTCACCGTCGGAGCCGATGGTCAGCATGGTGTTGTACAGGACGCCCAGGCTGTGCGCGCCGCGCTCGTTGACGCCGATGACCACCGTGACGCCGTGCCTGCGGGCGGCGTCACGGAGGGCGTCCACGTGCGGGCCGGGCAGGTCGATCGAGGAGCGGTACAGCTTCTCGAACCAGGGCGAGCCCTGGACGGGGTTCATCGTCCAGTTCCAGTACGGGTATCCGGGAACGAACACCTCGGGGAAGACGATCAGCGAGGCGCCGTGGCCGGCCGCCTCGGCGATCAGGGAGACGGCCTTGTCGACGGTCGCGGCGGCGTCCAGGTAGACCGGGGACGCCTGGACGGCGGCCGCGGTGAAGCAGGGCAGGTCCATCAGTTCCTCCGTTTCCGGATCGGAAGGGCGAGCGGGCGGGTCAGCAGGAGGCCGTGACCGCGAGCGGCCGCGGCGGGCGGGAAGGCAGCCACCGCTTGCGGACCGGGGCGGCCTCCTCGCGCAGCAGCTGCAGGCGTGGCGGGACGCGGTCGGCACGCGGACCGGCGGGCTTACGGCTGCCGGCCCGCCACGGCTCGGGCCAGCGGGCACCCGGCCCGGCGTAGCCCTGCTCGACTGCGGCGTGCAACGTCCACAGCGGGTCCCACAGGTGGGCCCGGCCCACCGCGACGAGGTCCGAACGGCCCGCGAGGATGATCGAGTTGGCGTCGTCGTAGGTGGAGATCGCCCCGACCGCGATGGTGGGGATGCCGGTCGCGTTGCGGATCAGGTCGGCGAACGGGGTCTGGTAACTGCGTCCGTACGGCGGCCGCTGATGCGCGACGACCTCGCCGGTGGACACATCCACGGCGTCCGCTCCCCCGGCGGCCAGAGCCCGGCTGATCTCGACCGCCTCGGCCTCGGTGGTGCCGCCCTCCGCCCAGTCGCCCGCCGAGATCCGTACGATCAGCGGCTTGCCGACGGGCCAAGCGGTGCGGACGGCCGCCAGCACCTCCAGCGGGAAGCGCAGCCGGCCCTCGAGCGTGCCGCCGTAGGCGTCCGTGCGGTGGTTGGTGAGCGGCGACAGGAAGCCGGACACCAGGTGGCCGTGGCCGAACTGGAGCTCCAGGACGTCGAATCCCGCCCGGTCGGCCCGGGCCGCCGCCTCGGCGAAGTCGGAAGCGACGGCCGCCAACTCCACGGGGGTGGCCTCGCGCGGGAGGGGGTACGCGTCGTCCCACGCGAGCGCCGAAGCGGCCAGGGTCGGCCAGCCCTCCCCACCCAACGGCAGGCCGACCCCGTCCGGACCGGGAACCGTGGTGGATCCGCGGCGCCCGGCGTGAGTGAGCTGGATACCCAGCGGCGTGTCGGAGACCGTGCGGACGGCCTGGACGATCGACGTCCAGCCGGCCTCCTGACGGTCGGTCCAGAGACCGGGGCACCCCGCGGTGACGCGGCCGTCGGGGCTGACGGCCGTCATCCCGGCGAAGACCAGGCCGGCTCCGCCGAGGGCCTGGGCGGCGAGTTGGGCGTGCTCGAACCCGCCGGGCACACCGTCGACGGCCGTGAAGCTCGCCAGCGGCGGCACCACGATCCGGTTGCGCAGGGTCAGGCCCGCCAGCTGCAGCGGCTGGAACATCGGCGGCACCGGGGCGCCGCCGTCGGTGAAGGCGACGTCGACCGCGTCGACGAACGCGGCGTCGCGCTCACGCAGGTTGCCGTAGGTGACGCGGCGGCTGCGGGTGAGCAGGTTGAAGGCGAACTGGTCGACGCCCTGGCCGGTGTACCGGCCGATGCTCTCGAACCACTCCAGGCTGGCCTGGGCGGCCCGCTGGGTGGACTCGACGACCGGCTTGCGCTCGGCCTCGTAGGCGGCCAACGCCTCGGCGACCGTGGGGTGTTCGTGCAGGCTCGCGGCGAGCGCGAGGGCGTCCTCCATGGCGAGCTTGGTGCCCGACCCGATCGAGAAGTGCGCGGTGTGGGCCGCGTCGCCGAGCAGCACGACGTTCTCGTGCCGCCATGAGGCGTTGCGCACGGTGGTGAAGCGGATCCACTTCGACGCGTTCGGGATCAGCCGGTGGCCCCCGAGGTGGTCGGCGAGGATCTCCTCGCACCGGCGGACGCTCGCCTCGTCGCTCTCGCCCCGGGCGAACTCCCGGTCGGCGAGGGCCTCGAAGCCGGCCCGGCGCCAGGCCTCCTCCTCGATCTCCACGATGAAGGTGCTGCGCCTGTCGTCGAAGGGGTAGGCGTGGACCTGCAGGGCACCGAAGTCCCGCTGCTCGACGATGAAGGTGAACGCCTCGAAGACCCGGTCGCTGGCCAGCCACATGTAGCGGCAGGTCCGCTCGTCCAGATCGGTGCCGAAGCTGTCGGGATAGGTCTCGCGGGTGAGGGAGCGTACGCCGTCCGCCGCGACCACCAGGTCGTAGGCGGCGGACAGTTCGGCCGCCGGCGGTGCCTCGGTGCTGTAGCGCACTTCGACACCGAGGGCCGCGCAGCGCTCCTGCAGGATCGCGCGCAGCCTGTTGCGGTCCAGGGCGGCGAACCCGTGGCCGCCGGAGGTGCGGGTCTGGCCGCCGTAGCAGACGTCGATGTCGCTCCACCGGGCGAACTGGGCCGACATCGCGGCGAACACCTCGGGGTCGGCCTGGGCGATCCCGTCCAGCGTCTCGTCGGAGAAGACGACTCCGAAGCCGAACGCGTCCGCCTGGGCGTTGCGCTCCCACACCGTGATGTCCCACGCCGGGGAGAGCTGCTTGGCCAGAGCGGCGAAGTAGAGGCCGCCGGGCCCTCCCCCGATGACTGCTACGCGCATGAAGGTCCTCCAGTGGTTCCGTGAAACTCAATGTATTGCGTAAATCTGGCGACCGTCAACCAGTCGCTATATCTTCTGCTCCAGGCAGCGGCCTCGGGCCCGCACGGGGGCTTGTCCGGGCCCGTGGACAGCCGCCGCGAGCGCACTCAGCCGGTGTAGGACTCCGGGCGCTGCGGGCCGGACTCGGTGAGTCTCCTGCGCGTCTCCTCCGGCCAGGGGGCCGCGCCCTTGGCGGTCGCGGCGGAGTGGACGACCGACGTCCGCCCGGTGGCGGCCGGGCCGTTGGGGCCGTGCACGTCGAAGGTGTAGTGCAGCGAGGACGTGCCGACCTTGTGGACCCGGAACTCGACGCGGACGAGGTCCCCGAACCACAGCCGCTCCAGGTAGTCCGCCTCGAAGTGGACCCGGGGGATGCTGCCGAACAGGGCCCCGAGCCCGAGACGGCTCAGCAGGACCGCCTCCGCCGCCTCGGCCCAGCGCAGCACGGAGGAGAAGTGGTAGTGGCCGGCGGCATCGGTGTCCGACCACTCGACCTTGCGCTCGATCACCACGCTGGGCAGCGCCGGGGTGGCGGGGTGGTCCCCTGCCGTGGGCTCGGCGGGCTCGGCTTCCCGGGGCGCGGGGTGTTCCATGACGGTGCCTCTCATCGGTTGGATCTGCCGCCAGCGGACGCGGATCGGGGCGGCGGGGGGATGCGGGTCAGCGGCCGCTGTGCGCCCAGCGCCGGAGTTCGGCGCGGTGCAGCTTGCCGCTGGAGTTGCGGGGCAGACCTTCGACGAACTCGACCGCGCGCGGGTACTTGTAGGGGGCGATGGTCTGCTTGACGAAGTCCTGCAGTGCCTTCACGGTCTGCGCGTCGGCGGCCACGCCCTCGCGCAGGACGACGTAGGCCTTGACGATCGTGCCGCGGCCGTCGTCGGGAGCGCCGACGACGGCGCAGTCGACGACGTCGGGGTGGGCGATGAGGGCCTGCTCGACCTCGGGTCCGGCGATGTTGTAGCCGGAGGAGACGATCATGTCGTCGCTGCGGGCCTGGTACCAGAAGTAGCCGTCGGCATCGCGTATGTAGGTGTCGCCGGTGACGTTCCAGCCGCCGCGCACGTACACGCTCTGGCGTTCGTCGTCCAGGTACCGGCAGCCGGTCGGGCCCTTGACCGCGAGCAGTCCGGGCTGCCCGTCGGGCACCGGGGCGCCGTCCTTGTCCACGACGGTCGCCCGGAAGCCGGGCACGGGTCTGCCGGTGGCGCCCGGTCTGATGTCGCCGTCGGCGGCGGAGATGAACACGTGCAGCATCTCGGTGGCGCCGATGCCGTCGATCAGGCGGAGTCCGGTCGCCTGGTGGAAGGCCTCCCAGACCACCGCCGGCAGCGGTTCGCCCGCCGAGACGCAGCGGCGCAGTCCGCGTAGCCGCTCGACCAGGCCTGCCGCGAGGATCGCCCGGTAGGCGGTCGGCGCGGTGAACAGCACGCTCACCTTGTGCTCGGCCACCAGCGCTGAGAGCTGGTCGGGGGTGGCCTGCTCCACCAGGAGCGTGGCCGCGCCGACGCGCAGCGGGAAGACCACCAGGCCGCCGAGGCCGAAGGTGAACGCCAGCGGCGGCGTACCGGCGAACAGGTCGTCGGGCTCGGGCCGCACGATGTGCCGGGAGAAGGTGTCGGCGTTGGCCAGCACGTCCCGGTGGAAGTGCAGCGTCGCCTTGGGGCGGCCGGTGGTGCCGGAGGTGAAGGCGATCAGCGCCACGTCGTCGGCCGCGGTGTCGACCGCGGTGAAGACGCCGTCCTTGGCGGCGCAGCGCACGGCAAGGTCGTCCGCTCCCCCGCCGCCGTAGGGGACGGCCACGAGACCCGGCGTGTCGGCCGCCTCGACCGCGTCGAGGAAGCGGTGGTCGCACAGGGCCACGACCGGCTTGCTGATCTCGTGCAGGGAGGTGATCTCGGAAGCCCGCAGGAGCGGCATCGTGGTCACGACGACGCCGCCGGCCTTCAGTACGCCGAGCCAACAGGCCACCAGCCAGGGGTTGTTGGGTCCGCGCAGCAGGACGCGGTTGCCCGGCAGCAGGCCCAGGTCCTCGGTGAGCACCTGGGCGACCTGGTTGGACCAGCTCCGGAGGTCGCCGTAGGTCCACTCCTGGGTGGGGGTGAGCAGGCAGCGGCGGTCCGGGCCCCACTGCTCGACGGCGTCGTCGACCAGGACACGCGCGCAGTTCAGGCGGTCCGGGTAGCGGAGTTCGGGCAGGTCGAAGAGGAGTTCCGGCCACTGCTCGGCCGGTGGCAGACGGTCGCGACAGAACGTGTCGACATGGGCGGAAGGGGACAGCTCCATGGGCGGCACCTCTCGGGTCAGCAGGGAGTGAGGTAAGTATGTCGCCATACTGACGACAGTCAAGACTTCTACATATTTCGACGTGGTAAATCGTCCCGCCACCCCCGTCGCTGCGGATGCAGCGCGAACTGACCGGCCCACAAGGGCCTTTGAGGCCACTCCGCCTCGATCCACCGAAGCTCGTCCCGGTGCCTGGATCTCGTCGCTTACACGTGTTACCGTGCCAGCACCCCTCCGCCCATCTCGTACCCGAGGAGCCACCTTGACCGAGCCGCTGCAGGACCAGGACACGGGCTGGCCGCCGCCGCCATTCCTCCCGCCACCGCCGCCGCACAGCGCGGACGACGGCGTGCTCAGGTATGACGGGGTCACCTACGCCCGGACCTTCGGCTACCGGCCGCGCCTGCTCGACGTGCACGTCCCCGCCGGCACCGCGCCGGTGCCGGCCGTCGTGTGGATCCACGGCGGCGGCTGGATGGACGGCGACCGGCGCTACCCGCCGCCGACCGTGCCCGTCGACCTGCTTTTCGGCTCGATCCTCGACGCCGGCATGGCCGTGGTGACCATCGACTACCGGCACAGCCTGGAGGCGCCCTTCCCGGCACAGCTGCACGACGTCAAGGCAGCGATCCGCTACGTACGGCACTTCGCCGCGCAGCTGGGGATCGACGGCGAGCGCATCGGCGTGTTCGGCGAGTCCGCGGGAGGCCACCTGACCGCCATGGCCGCACTCACCGACGCCGGCGCCGCCGACGGCCGGCTGGAGGGCGCCGAAGGCGTCCCGGCCGGGAGCACCGCCGTCCTGTGCGCCGTCGACTGGTACGGGGTGTCCGACATCGGCGCGGCCGCGTCCGCCTTTCCCGCTCTCGCGGGATCCGCGGGGCTGGAGGTGCCGGCCGTGGGCGATCCGTACACCGCGCTGCTCGGCGCCTCACCCGCCGACCGGCCCGATCTCGCCGCCGCGGCCAGCCCGGTCAACCACGTGCCGTCGGTCGTCCCGCCGTTCCTGCTCGTCCACGGCACCGAGGACAACCTCGTGCCCTACAGCCAGAGCGAGCGGCTGGCCGAGCACCTGACCGCGCAGGGCGCGTCCGTGGAGCTGGTACCCGTCCATGGCGCGGACCACATCTTCCTCGGCTCCGAGGAGATCCCCGCCATCGTCGAGCAGAGCGTGGAGTTCCTCGCCCGCCACCTGAGCGCCGCGCGCTGACCTCGCGGACGGCCCGCCGGCGTCGGCCAGGGCACTGTCCTGGCCGACGCCGGCCCGTTGTGCACCATCTGACCGGGAGCCCGACACCGTGTCCTACGTTCCGCCTCCCCGGCCGACGACCGATACCGGGCAGATGCCACCCGCCCGGCTGTACGGGGCCGACTTCGCCCGGGACCCGCACGGCCTCTACGCCCGGCTGCGCTCCCGCTGGGGTCCGATCGCGCCCGTCGAAGTCGGGCCCGGTGTGCCCGCGTGGCTGGTCCTCGGCTACCAGGAAGCACTGGCCGTCGCCCGCAACGTGGAGCTCTTCTCGAGCGACGCCCGCCACTGGCATGCCACCGCCGGCGGCCGGCTGCCCCAGGACTCGCCGTTGCTGCCCATGGTCGGCCCGCGCCCCGCCCTGACCCGTCAGGACGGGCCGGCGCACCTGCGGCTGCGGCAGACCGTCCTCGACGTACTCCAGCGGATCGACCGGCAGCGACTGCGGCGCGTCACCGCCACCGCGGCCGACGCCCTCATCGACGCCTGGCTCCAGCACGGGCAGGCGGACCTGGTCGGCCGGTTCGCCCGTCCCGTGGCCTCCCTGGCGTTCACCCGGCTGCTCGGCATCCGCGACAGCGACGGCGAGACGCTGCACACCCTCGTCAGCAAGGTCGTCGACTCCGCCTCCGAAGCCCGGGCGGCCGACCACGATCTCCAGGCATCGCTCCTGCGGCTGATCGACGCACGGCGCACCAACCCGGCCGAGGACATCCCGTCCTGGCTCCTGCAGACCGCTGCCGGTCTGAGCGAGGCAGAACTGGTCCACCAACTGACCGTCCTGGTGCTGACCGGCCTGGAGAGCACCACCGGCCTCATCGGCAACACCCTGGTGCACCTGCTGTCCCGGCCCCGTCTCCTGGCCGCAGTCGCTGCGGGCCGCTCGACCGTCTCGGACGCCCTGGAGCTGGCCCTGTGGGCCGATCCGCCCGTGCACAACGTGGCTGCCCGCTGGGCGACTTCAGACCTGACGTTCGCCGGCCGTCGGATCCAGCGCGGAGACGTGCTCGTGCTCGCCCTGGCCGCCGCCAATGCGGATCCGGCCGCCCACCACGGCACGAACTCCCCCACCCCGACCGTCAATCGGGCCCACCTCGCCTGGGGAGCCGGCCCCCATGCCTGCCCGGCCAGGGACCCCGCCCGCCTGATCGCCGAGAGCGCCGTGGAGCGGTTGCTGCTGCGCGTACCGGCGATGCGCCTGGCCGTCGAGCCGACCGCACTCCTCTGGCGCCCGTCCCCCTGGGCCCGCGCCCTCACCGCACTTCCCGTCCACTTCCCCCCTACGGCACCACCGCCCCGGCCGGTGCCCGAACCGGAGCCGGAAACCGCACCACTGAAGCCTGCCGAGAACGAGGACCCCGACGAGACCGGCCGGAAGCCCCGCACCACCAACTGGGCCTGGTGGAGCCTGGATCTGTGAGTAGGGCGGCTCGCGTGGACCGGCCGGCCCACGACTCATCTCACCGAATCGTGCGGCGAGCGGCGGCCAGTACCGAGAGGGCGTTGGCCGCCACGATCCCGGCGATGGCGGCCCACTCCACCCATCCCAGCGCCTGGCCGAGGACGACGAGACCGACCAGGGCGGCCAGGACCGGATTCACGCTCATGAACAGGCCGAAGAACCTGGCCGGGACCCGGCGCAGCGCCAGCAGGTCCGCGAGGAACGGGACGGCCGAGGACAGGACGCCTGCCGTGGCCGCGTGCATCAGGGCACCGGCGGACGGTGTGCGGTGGACGAAGAGGACGAGTCCGATCGGGACGTACAGCAGGCCGGAGACGACCGCGGCGGCGGCCGGCCCCTGCGCCCCCGGCACACGTGCGCCGACCGTACGGTTGAGCAGGATGTACGAGGCCCAGCACACCGCGGCCAGCAGGCCCAACCCGATCCCGAGGTAGTCCGTGGACGGTTGCGGGCGTGCCAGGACCACGGCGGCGGCCCCGGCGAGCAGCGCGCAGCCCAGGTCCACCGCGCGGCGGGACGCCGCCAGCGCCACGGACAGCGGGCCGAGGAATTCCAGGGTGACGGCCAGGCCCAGCCCGATCCGGTCGATCGCGGTGTACAGCGACAGGTTCATCGTGGCGAACACCACCGCCAGGGCCAGCACCGGCCGCCACTGAGCCCAGGTGAAGGACCGCAGCCTCGGCCGGCCGACCGCCGCCAGGGCCACCGCGGCCACCCACTGACGGACCGCCACCACACCCACCGGCCCGATCAGCGGGAACGCCAGAGCCCCGACAGCCGCGCCGACCTGGTTCGACAGGCCGCTGCCGAACATCATCGCCATCCCCGCCGGCCGTCCGGAGGAAGAGCCCGCGTCATGCGGGGCGTCGCCGTCGAGCCGCGATACCTGTGCCTGCGTCGTCATGCCGGAGAGGATCCGCCCGCCGGACCCATACGCAAAATGCATGTGCGCCGTTATCCATACGCTGGAGTCATGGATATGGAGCTGCGACACCTGCGCTGCCTGGTCGCGATCGTCGACACCGGCAGCTTCACCGACGCCGCCACCGAACTCGGCCTCTCCCAGGCCGCCGTCTCCCGCACCCTGCTCGCCCTGGAGAAGATCCTGGGCGTCCGGCTGCTGCACCGCACCAGCCGCACCGTCACCCCCACCACCGCCGGCGTCCAGGTCCTCGCCCGCGCCCGCCACCTGCTCGCCGATGCCGACACCCTGATCCGCGAAGCCGCCACCGGCCACACCCAGCTGACGATCGGCCACGCCTGGTCGGCCATGGGCCGCCACACCGCCGAGTTCCAACGCCGCTGGGCCGAGCGCTACCCCGACATCGAAGTCCACCTCATCCGCGCCAACACCCCCACCGGCGGCCTCGCCGAAGGACGGTGCGACCTCGCCGTCGTCCGCGCCACCCCCGACACCCGCCGCTACGCCCACGCCCTCGTCGGCCACGAGCGCCGGTACTGCGCCATGGCCGGCGACGACCCCTGGGCCCGCCGCCGGACGGTCACCCTGGACGAGATCCGGGAACGCACCCTGGTCGTGGACCGCCGCACCGGCACCACCACCGTCGATCTGTGGCCCGAGGACGCCCGCCCCTCACTGGAACACACCCGCGACATCGACGACTGGCTCGCCGCGATCGCCACCGGCCGCTGCGTCGGCGTCACCCCGGAGGGCACGGTGGCCCAGTACCGCCGCGACGGCATCGCCTACCGGCGGGTCCGCGACGCGCCACCCGTCCCCGTCCACGTCATCTGGCGCCCGCACGACCCGCACCCCGCCACCCACGCCGCGGTCGCGCTCCTCAGCGACCTGTACCGCGACCACCGGTAGCAACGCAGCCCCCGAGGGCACTGGCGCGCGCCGGTTCAACCCTGCCGGACGGGCGGGTCAGCGGGTACAGGCGTGCGTGAATGCGGACGCATCACCGGCCGGCCGACTCGCCGAGGACCTCGTTGTAGTACTCGAGCCGGCCCCTGATCTCCCGCTCCACGTCGCCGTCCGTGCTCGCAGGCAGACCCCGGAGGTGTTCCAACAGGTTGTCCCGCTGCGGGTGATCCGAGCCGCTGACGTGGCCGACAGTGCGAGCCACACCAGCCGCGAGCAGCAAGCGGTGCGGCAGACCGCACCAGGTGTCGAAGCTCCGGCACACGGCCGCCCACAGGAGCCAGACGTCATCGACCTGCCGTTCCTGGGCCACCAGCAGGGCGGCGATTTCGATGCTGTGGCAGAACCCCCAGCAATGCCCGTGCCACCGAGTCTCCTGGACCAGCAGGTACCGCGCGAAGTCCCCCTGGCGCGCTTCGGGGTCCTGGACGAGAGCTTCGAGAACCTGCTGCCGATCTTCCCACCGGGCGTCCGCAGGAAGACCGTCCTCATCACTCTGCCCGTCGAACTCCAGCAGCTCCCAGCGCTCCGGATCCTCGTACCACCAGGCGAGCTCCGGGATCGCAGACCGGCTCATCGGCGATGCTCCTCGGCGAAGGAGGCGACAGTCGGAGGAAGTGAACTCTCGCCGTCAGGTTGCCGCCGGTCGGGGACGGAGCTGGAACACATGGTCGCAGTCTCTCTCCTCGGCTCAGAAATCCCCAGTGGATTCCGACATCTGTGATCGTCACGAATGCGTGCCGGCCCGCTGCGCGGTACCGCGCCGCATGGTGCGCCAGTGCAGCATGGGGACGAGGACGGTTTCTTTGACAGCCTGCGCCGACTCGGCAAACTGAAGAAGGAACGGCTCGGGGGGCAGCCGTCCGATCGTGCCCTCGCCGAGAAGGCGAAGGTGCGGCCGACAACGGTCGGCGACTGGTTACGAGGCAACCGCTTCCCCCAGGAGTTCGATCCGATCAGGGCCGTACTGCGCGAAGTTCAGGCTGAGGCCTACCGCCGCGGCCTGCTCGATGAAGAGACCAAGGCTCTGCTGGACGAGGGTCGCCTGCATGAGGTGTACCGGGCCGAGGCCGCCCGGCGTACGCGGCCCGTCCGCGATGGAGTCCAGCGCGCCCAGGCCCATAGGGTGCTGACTCATGACGAGCGCCTGGCAACGTTGGCGGCGCTGCCCGATAAGCCGCGACCGCTCGGGCAGTGGTCCCCGCGCCGACTCGGTGTCCACCCCGCCGTGCCCGGGCGGGCGGCAACCACTCCCCAACAGGGGTTCGTACTCCCCGCTTACGTACCCCGGCCGCATGACGCAGAGCTGCGCGCACACCTTGTCGACGTCGCCGCCGCCGGCGATACATCGCTGGTAGTCGTGCTCGGCGCATCCTGCTCAGGCAAGACGCGCACCGCCTACGAGGCCGTACGGGCGGCCCTGTCCGATTGGGAGCTGATCTTCCCCACCGGGCCGGACAGCCTGCTGGCGGCGCTGACCGCCGGCGCCGTCGGCCCGCGGACCGTGCTGTGGCTGAACGAGGCCCAGAATTTCTTGTACGGGCCTGCTGGGGAAACCTCCGCGGCCGCACTCCTTCGCAGGCTGGACCACCCCGGCCCGGCAGTCATCGTGGCTACGCTGTGGCCGCGTTACCACCAAGAGCTCACCGCCTACGGCACGGTGGGCCCGCACCCGCACGCGAGAAGCCTGCTCGCGCAGGCGCACCGCACCGACATCCCGGCGGCCTTCACCGACGACGACCTGGACATTCTGCGCGACCTGGCCCGCAGCGATGCCTCGCTGGCTCTCGCCCAGCGCACCGGAGCGCCGGCTGTCACCCAGATTCTGGCCGCCGGACCGGACCTGGTCCACCACTACCAACATCCGACCGACCCTCACGGACCCTACGGCCAGGCCGTCATCAGCGCTGCCATCGACGCTCGTCGGCTCGGCGTCACCGACCCGATCCCTCTCGCCATGCTCGAAGAGGCGGCCGTCGGCTACCTCACCGATGCGCAACGCGCTGCCGCTGATCCCGGCAGCTGGTTCACCCACGCCCTGGCCTACGCCCGTACCAAGGTCAAGGACGTCGTTGCAGCCCTGGAGGGCATCCCACACCCCGTCGGTATGGGCACCATCCCCGGTGTGGTCCGACTCGCCGACTATCTCGAAGAACACGGTCAAGCGGCCCGACGCATGCTCTGCCCACCTGCCGCCTTCTGGACCGCCGCCGCCAACCACATACGCAACGCGTCCGACCTCAGAGCCCTCGCGGACGCCGCCCACGCACGATGGCGCCTTTGGCACGCGGCCCTGCTGTACCAGAAGGCATGCGACGCCGGCGACAACGACGCTCTCAACAGCCTGGCCGAGATACGGGAGCGGGCCGGAGAGCACAGAGCAGCAGAACGGCTGTACCGGCAAGCCTTTGACGCCGGCGATACAAGCGCGCTCACCAAGCTGGCCGCGATGCGGGAACAGGCCGGAGACCATCAGGGAGCCGAACAGCTCTACCAGCAGGCTGCTCACGCAGGCGACGCGAGCGCCCGGAGACGGCTGGGCGAGATACGGGGGATGGCCCGCGATCGTGAGGAAACGGAACGGCTCGTCCGGCAAACTGTTGATTCAGGGAGTACAAGCGCGCTCACCAGGTTGGCCGTGATGCGGGGACAAGCCGGTGACTATCGGGCAGCGGAACGGCTGTACCGGCAGGCCGCCGCCTCCGGCAGCCGGATCGCTCTGACCGGCCTGGCAAGCCTGCGGAAGCGGGTGGGAGATCTTCGGGAAGCGGAACAGCTGTATCGACAGGCTGCCAGTACCGGCATCGTCCGCGCTCTCAGGGAACTGGCCCTGATGCGGGAGACGGCCGGGGACTATCAGGAAGCCGAACGGCTCGCCCGCCAAGCTGCCGACGCCGGCGACACTTTCGCCCTGACGTCGCTGGCCGAGACCCACGCCTTCGAGCCCAGATGGCAGCAGGTACTGCGATACGGCTTGGAACCGGACACCAGCCCGCCCAAAGCGCAGTAGCGACCCGCCTAGAGCCCTGAGCGCAGCTCCCAGATCTCTCGGGAGGCGGCGAGCGGGTCCTTCACCTCCGACGGCTCGACGTCCCAGATCCTCGCCACCGGACTGTCGGCGGTGAAGCGTGGCCAGCCCGGGTCGCCCGACTTCGCGAAGGAGATCCAGGAGGTGCGCAGGCGCTTGGACAGCGTGAAGAAGTCGTCGGGGGCGGAGCGGCCGAGCGTGAAGGAGGCCAGCGGGCTGTCCGGGTTTCCGAAGGTCACCGGGAGGTCCAGCGTGTGGACCGACCCCAGCACGCCGCCCCATGCGGGGCTCTCCCAGGCGAACTCGTACAGGTGCGTGCGGCCGCCCGCCTCGGCGTGGGCCCGGGCCAGCCAGGTCGTGGGCATGCGGAACAGCGCGTCGGAGTACATCACGGTGTACAGCTGCGGATCGGTGAGCCCGGGATAGGCCGTGCGGTAGCGGTCGGCGGCCGAGGCGGGCAGGCGCAGGTGGCCGGCGACGGCGGCGAGGTCGAGCTCGGCGCGGGCGGTTCGGCCCTTGGGGCGCTTGCGCCGGGGCTGGGCCGCGGGGGCGGGCCGCTCCTTGCTGCGGAGCTGCTGTCGGGCCATGCGCAGGGCCATCGGCAGAGTACCGACCAGGTCGGCGAGCCCCATTTTGATCATGCCGCGTTCCATCGCGAACATGGTGAACTCGTCGCGGGTGTAGCCGCAGATCAGGTCGATGTCGCGCGCGGCACCGGAGCGGACGGCCAGCCACGGCTGGTCCACCACGGTGACACCGTCGATGACGGGTGAGAACGCGGTGATCGCCTCGGGTGTGGTCCAGGCGGCGGGGTCGGCCTCCATCGCCTCCAGCGGCGCGTCCTGGACGGCCAGGAGCCGCTCGGGCGCCACGGTGCCCACATCGGCGGCAGGCACACCGGCGGCCTTCGCGATCAGGGCGGAGATGCGCCGGGCCTCCCCCTCGGGCAGGAAACGCCCGGCCATGCTCTGGACGATGGCGCGGCGGAACAGGCCCCTGGCGGCCGGCGCCGACAGCAGCGCCGCCACGGACGCACCACCGCCGGACTCCCCGAAGATCGTCACATTGTCCGCGTCCCCGCCGAATTGGGCGATGTTCGCCCGGACCCAGCGCAGCGCCTCCGCCTGATCGAGGAAGCCGCGGTTCGCGGGGGCGCCCGGCACGTACCCGAAGCCCTCGAAGCCGACGCGGTAGTTGAACGTCACCATGACCACGCCGCCGCGGGCCAGGACGGCACCGTCGTAGGCGGGGTCGGCGGAGTAGCCGCTCTTCCAGCCGCCGCCGTAGATCCACACCATCACCGGCAGGCCGTCGCCGGCTTCGCCGGGTGTCCAGACGTTGACGGTCAGACAGTCCAGGCCGTCCTCGGGACGCCAGGGCACCGACATCCCCGGCACCAGGGGCAGTTGGGGCGGTGCGGCGCCGAACGCACGGGCGGGCCGCACCCCCTCCCAGGGCTCAGGCGGGGTCGGGGCCTGGAATCGCAGCGGACCCTGGGGCGGTGCCGCGTACGGGATGCCCTTGAAGATCCTCAGCCCGTCGGTCTCTGTCCCCTCGACCGACCCGGCGGTGGTCATGACGACCGGTTCCATGCGGGGTGCCTCCTGTTCGGTGGTTCGGGGCGGGGCTCGCGCCCCGCCCCATCACTATCGGACTGTTTCGCCGACGACCTTCGCGCCTACGGGCGGTTGCCGGCCAGTGAGGCCCACAAGCCGCACTGGTGGTCGGTGGCGAATGTGGTGGTGGTACGGGTCGCACCATCGGGGCGCAGGCTCTGGACGCGGTAGCTGTCGCCGCCGCCGGCGGTCGGCCAGGCGCCCTGGCCGGCGGTGTTCGGGCTCCCCGTTCGGGCGAACGACGCCCAGGAGCGCTTCATCTGGTCCGCCAGTGCTGCCTGAGGGGCGGTCAGCGGACGGTCGCCCATGGTGAAGTCGAACAGGTAGGCGAGTTCGGCGCTGTGGGCGTTGGACTCGTCCAGCCCCGGGACCTGGGCGCCGAGGAGGGTCGGCGAGTCGGGGTCGTCGAACTCGTAGACGTAGGTCGGGACTTGGGTGCGCAGCAGCTCCGCGGTCCAGTAGGTGTGGCAGGCGAAGGTGGCGTCGGTGAGCAGCGCCGAGTAGGCGAGGTAGGGCGAGGCGTAGTCCGCCGGCGGGTAGTGGGCCAGGATCTGGGGTGCGGCGGGCCCGTAGGTGGCGTTGATCTGGGCGGTGTACTGCTCGCCGGTGAGGTGGGGCTGGGTGAGGGCGACGAAGAAGCGGGCCTCGGCGGCGGTGGAGCCGATCAGGATCGGGACCTTGTGCCAGGCTCCGGTGGCAAGTGCCTCGGCCGGCTGCCGGGGCAGGACGGGTGTACCGGTGGCCGGCCCGGGGGTCGGGTGGTTCTGGGCTGCGGTGAGCAGGGCGGCGGGCGGTGCGGCGCGCAGGCAGGTGAGGGTGTCGGGGCCCTGGGGGCAGCCCGCGGCTGCGGCGTAGGCCTGGCCGTCGGCCTGGGCGGTCGGCTGGTCGGGGGCGGCGAGCAGGCTGCAGGGGCCGCTCTGGAGGATGGCGCGGCCGAACAGGCCGGCCGTCTTCGGGGAGGTGAGCAGCGCGCACACCGAGCCGGCGCCGGCGGACTGACCGGCGATGGTGATGTTGCCGGGGTCGCCGCCGAAGGCCGCGGCGTTCTGGCGGGTCCAGCCGAGTGCGGCGATCTGGTCCTGCAGGCCCCAGGTACCCGATCCGGTGGTGCCTTCCTGGCCGAACTGGGGCAGGGTGAGGTAACCGAGTTGCCCGAGGCGGTAGTTGATGCTGACGACGATGGTGTTGGTGAGCCTGGCCATGGTCTGGCCGCCGAACTGGGTGCCGGTGCCCTGGGAGTAGGCGCCGCCGTGCATCCAGAAGATCACGGGCAGGCGGGCGCCGGGGGTTGCGGTGGCCGGGCGGTAGACGTCGAGGTACAGGCAGTCCTCGCTGACGTTCTGCGGGTCGCTGAGGCCGAACGGCGAGAACTGCAGGCAGGCGGGCGCCTGTTGGGTGGCCTGGCGGATGCCGTCCCAGCGGGCGGGCGGCTGGGGCGGGCGGAAGCGGCGCTCTCCCGTGGGCGGCGCTGCGTACGGGATGCCGAGGAACGCCTGGGCCCCGTCCAGGCGTTGGCCCGCCAGCGGGCCGGAGCTGGTGACGGCGAGCGGCTGGGCAGCCGAGCGCGGCGCGCCGAGGGCGGGGACGGCCGACAGGAGCAGGGCCGCAAGCGCGAGCAGCAGGACGAGGGCGGGGTGCGGTCGGGCGAGCGAGTGGGGTCGCATGGATTGTCCTCCAGGACGAGTGGTGGGGCACTCAACGCCGGATGGTGCACGTTCCGATCGGGAGAGCACAGGGCCGGTTACGCCTTGGGCGCGGTGGTCCAGGCGAGGTCGGGCAGGTAGCCGATCGCGGCGGCGAAGCCGGTCACCTTCTTGGCGTTGTAGGCGTAGATGCCGTCCATGCGCAGCACCGCGACGAACCAGGCCTGGTCGACGGCGTACCGCATGACGTCCTGGTAGAGGGCGGGGGCCCGGTCGGCGGGGGCGGCCGCGGCGGCTGCCAGGCGGCGGGTGAGCTCGGGGTCCTGAGAGGCGAAGGGGTTGAACGCGGTGGGGTGCGGCAGCATCCAGTCCAGGGACGCGAGGTAGCCGGTGGCGCCGCCGTAGCCGAAGCCGAGGGCCGAGTACTTCTTGGAGGTGGCGTTGCTGAGCCACTGGCCGATGCTGGTGTCGGTGGTGAGGTCGACGCTGACGCCGATCTGCTTCCACTGCTGGACGACGGCCTGGGTGACCAGGTCGATGCCGGCCATGCCCTGGGTCTCCATCTTCAGGGAGAAGCCGTTGGGGTATCCGGCGTCGGCGAGGAGCTGCTTGGCCTTGGCGACGTCGTAGGGGTAGTGGTTGTCGTAGTCGGCGGCGTAGCTGTCCAGGCCGGGCAGGGTGATCTGGTCGGTGGGCTGGCCGTAGTCCTGGACGACGGCCTTGGCGATGGCCTGGCGGTCGACCGCGTAGTTCAGGGCCTGGCGGACCCGTACGTCCTTCAACGGCGGAGCGAGGATGCCCTCGCGGTCGGCGAGGTTGACGCCCATGAAGAAGATGGGCGACTTGGTGATGGTGAGCCCGCCGGACTTCGCGGTGTCGACCTGGCCGGCGTTGAGGCTGATGATGTCGGCCTGGCCGGTCTTGACGGCCTGCAGGGCGGAGTTCGGGTTGGGGACGACCTTGATGACCACCTTCTTCCAGTGGATCTTGGACTTGTCCCAGTAGTTCGGGTTCGGGGTGTAGGTGTAGTGGTCGCCGGAGGCGGTGTTGGCGGTGTCCAGGACGTACGGGCCGGCGCCGAAGGACTGGGTGCCCAGCTTCGCGGGATCTGCCAGGCCCTTGGGGCTGATCACGGAGCCGATCATCAGGAGCTGGGTGAGCAGGTGGGGCACGTTGGGGTGCGGGGAGGAGCAGTGGATCCGCACGGTGAGGGGGCCGGTGGCGGTGACGGAGTCGATCGCGGAGACCCAGGAGACGTTCAGGCCGTTCTTGCGGGAGTACTCGAGTGAGGCGGCCACGGCTTCGGCGGTCACCGGGGTGCCGTCGGCGAACTTGACGCCGTCCCGGAGGGTGAAGTCGAAGGTCTGGTTGCCGTCTCCGACGTAGCCCCACTTGGTGGCGAGGCCCGCATCGACCTTGCCGCCCTCCCGCATGCGCAGGACGGTGTCGTACGTGAGGTTGACGAACCAGTTGTCGGAGCCGACGTTGGCCTTGGCCGGGTCCATGCTCGCCGGCGGGCTGGCGGAGACGACGGTGAGGGTGTCGCCCTGCTCCTGGGAGGTACCGGTGGCGGAGCTGCCGCAGGCGGTGACGGAGGCGGCGGTGAGGAGGGCGATCGCCGCCAGGGCGGGCGCGGTTCGGTGTCTGAGCACGGGGGGTTCCTTTCGGATGTGACGGAGAGTCAGGCCGCCAGCTCGGCGGAGCGGTGGCAGGCGGTCAGGTGCTCGGCGGCCCCGGCATCGGGGCCTCCGGCGCGCGGGAGGAGGACCGGGCGGGCGGCATGGCAGATGGCGACGGCATGGGCGCAGCGATGGGCGAAGGCGCAGCCGGTGGGGGCCGGGGGCTTGGGTGCGTCGGCCTCGCGGGGCGTCCGGCGGCCGCGCTGGGCGGCGGGGTCCGGTTCCGGGACAGCGGCGATGAGCATCCGGGTGTACGGGTGCGCGGGCTCGGCGTACACCTGTGCGGCGGGCCCGGATTCCATGATCTGGCCGCGGTAGAGGACCACGATGCGCTGCGAGAGATGGCGGACGACGGGCAGGTCGTGGGCGATGAACAGGTAGCTGAGCGACAACTCCCGCTGGAGGTCCGCCAGCAGGTTCATCACCTGGGCCTGGATGGACAGGTCCAGGGCGCTGACGGGCTCGTCGCAGATGACCAGGCGCGGGGAGAGCATGAGGGCCCGGGCGATGGCGATGCGCTGGCGCTGACCGCCGGAGAACTGGCCCGGGTAGCGGTTCGCGGTGTCGGCCGGCATGCCGACGCGCTCGAGCATGGCGGCGATCCGGGCGGCGGTCTGCCGACGGTCGAGTTTCTCGTGGACCAGCAGGGGTTCGGCGAGGGTCTGGCCGATGGTGCGGGCCGGGTTGAGGGAGGAGTACGGGTCCTGGAACACCACCTGGAGCGAGGAGCTGAGGGTGCGTCGCGTCCTGGCGCCCGCGCGGGTGATGTCGGCGCCGTCGAAGAGCACCTGGCCGGAGTGCACCGGGCTGAGGCCCAGCACGACGCGGCCGATGGTGGACTTGCCGGATCCGGATTCGCCGACCAGGCCGACGGTCTCGCCCTGGCCGATGGTCAGGGAGACGCCGTCGACGGCTCTGAAGGGCGGGGTGCGGCGGCCTTGGCGGAATTCGACGCTCAGGTCGCAGAGTTCGAGGATGTGCGGGGTGGTCATCGGCGCTCGGCCTCCAGCAGAAGCTGCTCGGTGTGGACACAGCGGGTGATCCGGGCGGGGGTCGGCTCGGTGAGGGGTACCGGGGCTGCGGTGCACCGCTCGTCGGCCCGGGGGCAGCGGGCGGCGAACCGGCAGCCGGCAGGCCAGTGGCCGGGCGGCGGCACGCTGCCGGGGATGGTCGGCAGTGCCTGGCCGGAGGCGGCGCGGTGCGGGTTGGCGGCCAGCAGCCCGGCCGTGTACGGGTGGAGCGGAAGGGTGAACAGGCGCTCGACGTCGGCGTGTTCGACGACCTGGCCGGCGTACATCACCACCGCCCGGTGGCACAGGTCCGCCACCACGCCCCAGTCGTGGGTGACGATCACGACGGCCATGCCGGTCCGGTCCTGCAGGGTGCGCAGCAGGGCGAGGATCTCGGCCTGGACGGTGACGTCGAGGGCGGTGGTGGGCTCGTCCGCGATGAGGAGTTTCGGCTCGCCGGCCAGGGCCAGGGCGATGGCCACGCGCTGCGCCATGCCGCCGGACAGCTGGTGCGGGTAACGCCTGGCCACCCCGGCAGGGTCGGGAATGTTGACCATGGCGAGGAGTTCCAGGACACGGTCGCGGGCGGCTCGGCGGGTGCCGCGCCGGTGGGTGCGGACCGCCTCGGCCAACTGCCGGCCCACGGTGAAGGTCGGGTCGAGGGCGACCATCGGCTCCTGGGAGACGTAGGCGATGCCGGCGCCGCGTACCCGGGCGAGTGCGGCGGGCATGTCCACCAGGTCGGTGCCGTCGAAGACGACGCGGCCGCCGGTGATCCGTCCGCTGCCCGGGATGAGACCGAGGATGCCCAGCGAGGTGACGGACTTTCCGCAGCCGGATTCGCCGACCACGCCGAGGGTCTCGCCGGCGTGCACGTCGAAGCTCACGTCCTGCACGACGGGGACGCCGCCGATGGAGATCGACAGGTTCCGCACGGACAGCAGCGCCTCGTCGTCGGGGGCGTCGGCCTGCCGCTGCGGCGCGGGCGGGCGGTGTGACGAGGGTGCGGTCTTGGGGATCGACCAGTTCTCGACGGCGGTGTCGCGGATCGCGTCGCCGAGCAGGCCGAGGGCGATCACCGTGATCACGAGCGGCACACCGGCCGGTACGAGCATCCACGGGTCGCGGTCGATGGCCTGCGAGGCGTCGGCGACCAGGCCGCCCCACGACGGGTTCGGAGGCTGGGCGCCCAGCCCGAGGAAGCCCAGCCCGGCCTGGATGGTCACGACGATCGCGGCGAACAGCGCGGCCTGGACGATGACCGTGCTCGCCAGGCGGGGCAGGACGTGGCGGCGCAGGATCTGACTGCGGGACAGACCCGCGACCTTGGCCGCCGCGACGTACAGCTCCTCGCGGATGCCGAGGGTCTGCGCGCGCAGGATCCTGACCAGTCCGGGGCTGCCGAGGATGCCGAAGGTGACCATCGCGGCGTGCAGGTTGCCGGGGAACACCGACAGGACGACCAGGACGATGATGATGCCGGGCAGGGCGAACATCAGGTCGGCGGTCCGGGTGATCAGCCAGTCCAGCCATCCACCGAGGTAGCCCGACGCCAGACCGAGGCCGATGCCGATGACGAGGAACACAGCCAGGGCCTCGGCGACCGCGAGCAGGGTCGAGCGGCCGCCGAACAGCAGCCGGCTCAGCAGGTCCCGGCCGAGAGTGTCGGTGCCCAGCGGATGCGCGCCGGACGGACCGGCCAGAACGCGGTTGAGGTCCTGGTCCAGCGGGCCGTACGAGGCGAGCAGCGCCGCACCGGTGGTGGCCAGGGTGAGCAGCGCCAGCCAGCCGACGGCGATGACGGCGGCCGGCCGCCGGGCCAGGCGGCGCAGCGCGCTGAGGCGGGTGGTCAGGTCGGTCATGACGCACGCACCCGGGGGTCGAGGCGGCCGTAGGCGAGGTCGACCAGGAGGTTGACGACGACGACCAGCACGGTGATGTAGAGGACGGCGCCCTGGATGACCGGGATGTCGTGCTGCACGGTGGCCTGCTGGGTGAGGCTGCCCAGGCCCGGCATGGCGAAGACGGTCTCGACGAGCACCGCGGCGGCCAGCAGGTTGACCAGGACCACGCCCAGCACGGTGACCACCGGCAGGGCGGCGTTGCGCATCACGTGCCGGTACAGGACGGAGCGCCGCCGGAAGCCGTTGGCCTCCATCACGCGGATGAAGTCCTTGCCCAGGGTGTCCAGGACGGAGTCGCGGGTCTGCTTGGCGATGATCGCCACCGCACTGAGCGACAGGGACAGCACCGGCAGGACCAGCGAACGGGCCCACTCGGCGGGGTCGTCGAGCAAGGGCACATAGCCGGTCACCGGGAACCAGGGCAGCTTGACGGCGAACAGGGCGATGAGGACCAGTGCGAACCAGAACGCCGGCACTGCCAGCCCCAGGAGGGACAGCCCGTCCACGCTCTTGACCAGCAGCCCGCCGCGGCGCGCGCTCGCCAGCCCGAGGCCCACGCCCAGCACCCCTGACACCGCGGTGCCCGCGACGATCAGGGACAGGGAGACGGGCAGGCGGCTGTTGAGCACGGCGGTGACCGGCTCTCCGCTGAACAGCGAGGAGCCCAGGTCACCGTGGAAGACCTTCTCCAGCCACTGCCAGTACTGCGTGGCAAGCGGCTTGTCCAGGCCGAGTTGGGCGCGGACGCTCGCGTACTGCTCGGCGGTGGCGTGCTGGCCCACGATCGTGCGGGCGGGGTCTCCGGGGACCAGCGAGACCAGGACGAATGTCAGACCTGAGACAAGGAAGAGCAGGGGGGCCGATGACAGTAGTCGCCGGGCCACCAGCCGAAGGATGGCCATGCTTACCTCATTTGATACGCAACTCTGGGAAACGGCGGGTGAGGCGTGGGGCGCCACCAGGCGCGGTGTGAGAGGCCGGCAGAGTGCCGGCAGGGTTTTCGGACCCTCGGGTGGCGGCGTCCACATGGGTTACACGTGACATCGCCGAGGCCATGGGCAGGCAGAGGGAAGGGAACCGCGGGCTGTCGCCCTCGCGGTGCCCGCAGAGTATCGCGTTGATTTGACTACCGCTAGAAGAAATGCACAAGCGATCCTCGAGGTCGCGCCGACGGGGTCTCACGGGCCACCTCGGGCCCCGCGATCGAGCGGATGATCGACAGGCCCGGCTCGGCCATCTACGCTGAGGTAACACGTGTAACATCGAAAGCGTTCGACCCCGGGTCTCCGGCCCCGAAAGAGCCGACCTTCCAGGGCCTGTCGCCGCCCTTGCCGGCAGCCGCGCCCTTCTCGCCGCGGCCACCGATGGGCCCGCCCGTCATCCATCGCTTCCGCAGCCCCCGGACGGCACGGCGCCACCCGAGCGGGCTACGGACCCTCCTCCCCCGAGAGAGCCCCATGCCCGACACGATTACCCCCACTCCGGACAGGACCGTCCCCACCCGGAGCCGGACACCGCGGCCCGCCGGTCCGCGCACGCTCGCCGTGGGCGCGGGCTGCGCGCTCGTGGCCGCCGCAATCAGCGCGACCGTGGCCGCCGATGTCGACCATCCCGTCTTCCAAGGCGTGGACGGCCGCTGGCTGCAGTGGATGGGCGGTCCCCACCGCGGCGTCGTACAGGTCCTGGCCACCGCGCTCGACTGGTTCGGCGGGCCGCTGGGGATCGTGGTCCCGCTCGCGCTGGTGATCGCCCTGATGATCCAGCGGCGCTGGTGGTCGACCCTGTACTTCCTCACCGCCTACCTCGGCGGCAGCATGGTCATCGTCCAGATGCTCAAGAACGCCGTCGACCGCCCCCGCCCGCCGTTCCCCCTGGTCCGCGTGGACCACGGCTCCTTCCCCTCCGGCCACTCCTTCGGCGCGGCGCTGCTGACCGTCCTCGTCGGGGCACTGTTCGTTCCCACGGCACGGCGGCGCGCGTGGTGGCTGTTCAGCGCCTGCTTCACGGCGGCGATGATGTGGAGCCGCACCTGGCTGCACGCCCACTGGCTCAGCGACACGGCCGCCGGTGCCGCGGCCGGTGCCGCGACCGCGCTCCTGCTGTGGTGCGCGTTCGCTCCGCTGCTGACCAGGGAGGTACAGCAGCGCGAGCGCAGCCGACGCCGGTAGCGGCCCCGGTGCAGGCCCACCGATGCGACCTGGCCGGGAGGCGAGCCGCTGGGGCTCGCCTCCCGGCCAGGCGGCTGGTGAGAGCGGGTGCTATCGCCAGTCGGCCGAGACCCTTTCGGCCTCGCGCCGCAGCAGCGGGGAGAACGCCTTCCACAGCAGCAGCGCAGCTCCGACCCCGGCGAGGGCACCGGCCACCGCATCGCTGGGCCAGTTCGAGTGGACCCACACACTGGTCCACATCACGACCACCGTGAAGCACACCCCGAACAGCCACCACCGCCGGCGCGCGGCCTCGCCGGAGATCACCGCACTGAGCACGACGGTGAGCGCGGCCGCGCTGTAGGCGTGCGCCGACGGGAACGACCCCCCGTTCACCAGGATCCACGGGTCCGCCGGCCGGGGCCGCTCGACGGCGCTCTTGAGGGGGACGATCACGAGCACGTTCGCCGCGGCGCAGGTCAGGAAGACGTAGAGCGCGGACCACCACCGGCGGTGGACGAGCAGGTAGCCGACCAGCAGGAGGGGGCCGATGAGCCCCGAGGGACCTCCGATTCCGGCCTGGACGACCGTGGCCGCAACGGTGAAGAGACTGTCGTGAGGGCCGGTCATCGCACTGGTCAGCGCCGCGTCCAGGCCGCGCAGGACCGGAGTGTGCGGATCGTCCGCCAACAGGCCCGCGATCACCAGCGACGCGGCCAGCGCCGCCGCGCCGGTCAGGACCGCGAAGCGCGGTGCGGGGGACGGGATCGGATCGGGAGTGGCTTGCGCCCTCGGTCTTTCCTCCGGGGGAAGGACATCGAACATGTGGCACCTTTCGGATCAGCCGCCGCAGGCATCAGCGCGCGCCGGCCGAAGAGGGGGTGGGGTCCCGGCGAGGGGGACGGACCGACAGCGGACGTCACCGGAGCGCCGGGCGGCCGACCTGTTCGGGCTGCGCGGACGATGCGAAGGTCGCTCGGCCGTTCGCCGGTCACGGCGTTCCCGTCGACGCCGGTGGGCTGCCGGGTTGCGCGTGATCTCGGGGGTGATGGCGAACTTCGGCCCGAGCCTGTCCACTGAAGGGGCCAGAGCATAGCGCTATTTCAGCCATCGTCACCAGAGCGCGAGACCTGAGCGGCACGTCGCCGCCCCAACCCAGCGCGCGCATGCCCATCGCCCCTACGTCACCAACTGGGCTGCCGCACAGGGGAGTCGACAAGCCGAATCACTTCGATGCATGCCGAGATCTAGCGCGACACCACGGAGGGGTGTAGAAAGACTCCTGCGTGCTGACACGTGTAATCACGAGGCCGCCCCCTTCCCCCACCCGAGAGGTTTCCCATGCGACGCTCCCGCGCTCTGCCGATGGCAGCCGCGCTGCTCTGCACCCCCGCTCTCTCCGGGGCACTGCCGGCCGCAGCGGCCGACAAGCCCGCCGCTGCGGCGCCGCTGCGCATCCTGCTCAGCAACGACGACGGCTACAACGCCCCGGGGATCAGGGCCGTCTACGACCGGCTCACCGCGGCCGGGTACGACGTGACGATCGTCGCGCCGCTGCGCAACAACAGCGGCGCCGGGACGAAAATCAACTCCGCGCCCACCGTGACCGTCCAGCACCCCGAGGAGCACGTGTGGGCCGTGGACGGCACGCCCGGTGACTCGGTCCTGTTCGGCCTCTACCAGGTCTTCAAGGACAAGGCGCCGGATCTGGTGATCTCCGGCACCAACTTCGGCCCGAACTACGCTGTGCTGGCCAACCACTCCGGCACTGTGGGGGCCGCCGTCGCCGCGCTGGAGAACGGCGTCCCGGCGATCGCCGTCAGCACCGACGCCGGCAGCAACCCGCAGGCCACGCTCAACGCCATGCTCCCGACGGCCGACTTCACCGCCAAGCTCGTCGGCCGGCTCAAGGAGAGGAGCAAGTCGGGCCGGCTGCTGCCCGAGGGTGTGGGCCTGAACATCAACCACCCGGTCATCGGTGCCGACGGCACCGGCACGGCGAAGGGCGTCGCCCTGACCACCCAGGACAGCCAGCGCCTCCTCACCCCCAGCTACACCCCGGCCGGCGGCAACACCTGGAACGTGAGCGTGGCCTTCAAGCTGGAGACGCCCTCCCGCGGTTCGGACCTGGAAGCCCTGCAGGACGGCAGGATCGCCATTTCCCCGATGACGGCGGACTGGAACGCCGGCCCGGCCGACGCTGCGCAGGCCGCCGCCGTGCTGGCCGGGCTGCGCCCGTAACCGCCGTACCCAGCCGCCGAGGGGCGGGGCGCCGGTCCGACCGGCGCCCCGCCCAGCACTCGCGGGCCGCGGCACTCAGGCCGGAGCGGCCGGGATGGCCTGCTCCGACCAGATCGTCTTGCCCCCACCGGTGAAGCGGCTGCCCCAGCGATCGGTGAGCTGGGCGACCAGGAACAGGCCGCGACCGCCCTCATCGGTCTCCCGGGCGCGGCGCAGCCGGGGTTGGGTGCTGCTCGGGTCCGACACTTCACAGACCAGGACGCGGTCATGGATCAGCCGGAGCAGGACGGGGGCTCCCGCGTAGCGGATGGCGTTGGTGACCAGTTCGCTGACGACGAGTTCGGTGACGAAGGCGAGCTCCTCGAGGTCCCAGCCGGCCAGTTGTGTCACGACCAGTTCTCTCGCCCTTGCGACCAGGGAGAGATCGGCTTCGAATTCCCACTCGGCCACCTGCTCGCGACGCAGCCGCTGGGTGCGCGCGAGCAGCAGGGCCGCGTCGTCCGTCGGGGTCGGCGGCAGCATGCGGTCGAAGACTGCCTGGCCGGCCTCGCCCAGGGAGACGTCGGCTCGCTCGATCTCGGCGAGGGCACTCCGCAGCCGGCCCATGCCCTCCTCGATGTCGCCGGTACGGCTCTCGACGAGGCCGTCCGTGAAGAACGCCAGCGTCGAGCCGGGCGGTACCTCGAACTCCGTCATCTCGAACGGCATGCCGCCAACTCCCAGAGGCGGGCCGGGCGTGACGTCGACAAAGGCCGGCTCCTGACCCGGCGTGAGCATCGCAAGGGGAGGGTGGCCCGCGGTGGCCGCCGCGCAGCGGCCTGCCACCGGGTCGTACACCGCGTACAGGCAGGTCGCGCCGAGGACGGCGAGTTCGGAGGTGGAGGACTGGCTGTCGTGCTCCGCCGAGAATCCCAGCACGAGGTCGTCGAGGTGGGTGAGCAGTTCGTCCGGTTCCAGGTCGAGGTCGGCGAGCGCCTGAATGGCGGTGCGCAGCCGGGCCATGGCGGCGGTGGCGTCGAGGCCGTGGCCGACCACGTCTCCGACGACGAACGCCACCCGCAGGGAGGGCAGCGGGATGACGTCGAACCAGTCCCCGCCGACGCCGATGCCGCCGCCCGCGGGCTGGTAGACGCCGGCGGTCTCGGCCCCGGGGAGTCGGGACACCGATCGTGGCAGCAGGCTGCGCTGCAGCGCGACCGCCGAGCGGTGCTCCTTGGTGTAGCGGCGGGCGTTGTCCACACTCAAGGCGGCTCGGGAGGTGATCTCCTCGAGCAGCTCAGCGTCAGCGCCGCCGAACGGGTCGAGGGGTTGGCCGCGCCACAGGGTCAGGCACCCGAGCACCAGGCCCCGGGCGTAGAGGGGGACGGCCATCGAGGAATGGGCTCCCTCGGGGATGAAGGAGCGCAGCACCGCGGGGTCGACGGTGAGTGCGTCCCGCAGGACGCCGATGTCGGAGACGATCACGGGGCGGCCCATCATCAGGGGCTGCATCAGCGTGTTGTCGGGTACGGGCGGGACGGCCTCGCCCACCGGGAGGAGGTCCTCCGCGCGGACATCCGTGCCCTGGGCGGCAGCCACCCGGCGCAGCCGGACATCGCCGCCTCTGAAGAGCTGGGGCGGTTCGTCTCCCATCAGGACCGCCTCGGCGAGGTCCACCGTTGCCAGGTCGGCGAAGTCCGGGACGAGCAGGTTCGCAAGGGTCTGGGCCGTGTCCACGAGATCCAGCGACTCGCCGATTCTGGCCGCCGCGTCGTGGGACAGTTCCAGCCGCCTCCGGGTTTCGGCGTCTGCAAGGGTGGCATCGGCGGGTGAACCGCTCTGCGTCAGGAGTACGAGCCAATGCGCCGCCCCGGGCAGCCCTTCGGTGGTGCCCGCCGCCATCGGGGTCGCGGTGGCAACGACCGTCCGGACCGTGCCCGATGCATCGGCCAGGCGGATCTCACGGGGCTGATCCCTGTGCTGCTCCGAGAGCAGCGCACGAATCGGTTCGCACGGTGCTCCGGGCCTGCTTCCGATGAGCTCGGCGGCGGCCGGCGTGAGAAGGAGGACGCGCGCTTCGGCGTCCACGACGACCGCCGCGCGGTCGTGCACGGCCGCTGAGTCTCGTTCGAGGACTTGGCTGCGGCTCATGGGCATGACGCCTCACGTGTGTCGTCCCCTCATTGTCGCCCGCTGTCGGGGAGGAGGCGACCGGCCCCTCACGCCCTGGAGACACCTGCCACCGTCGATGGACACCGGCCGGCGCTACACCGCTCTGCGGTAGAACCACACGCCCAGTGGAGCGAATACCGCGACGATCCCGGCGTCCCAGGCGAGCGCCTGCCAGACCGCGCTGGTGGCCGGTCCGCCGAGCACCAGGACGCGGACCGCCTCGGCGGTCTTGGAGACCGGCTGGTGGTTGGCGAAGGCCTGCAGCCAGCCGGGCATGGTGCTCACCGGGACGAACGCCGAGGAGGCGAACACCAGCGGCGCGAGTACGGGGAAGGCTGCGGCCTGTGCGGTCTCCGGGTCGCCGACCGCCATGCCCACCACCGCGAAGATCCACGACATCGCGAAGCCGAACGCCAGCACCAACAGGACGCCGCCGAGGAAGGCGGGAACACCCGCGTGAATCCGGAATCCGAGGGCGAAGCCGACGGCGGTCATCAGTGCCACCACGAACACGTTCCGTGCCAGGTCGGCCGTCGTCCGGCCGGACAGCACGGCGGACCTCGCCATCGGCAGGGAGCGGAACCGCTCCATCAGACCGGTCTGCATGTCGGTCGCCAGACCGATGGCCGTGTTCATCGAGCCGAAGACGGCGGTCTGCACGAAGATGCCCGGAATCAGGAAGTCGACGTAGTCGACCCCGGGTGGCAGCGCGGGGCCGACCACCCCGCCGAAGACGTAGCGGAACATCAGCACGAAGACCAACGGCTGGATGGTGGAGAAGATGAGCAGGCGCGGCACCCGGCGCAGCGCGATCAGGTTGCGCCAGGCCACCGCGAGGCCGTCCCGGACCGGTGCGGCGATCCGTGCGCCGAGCTGCCCGGCGTCGATCACGGTCATGGTGTGCCTCCGGGGAGGGCGGGGTCGTCGGCGAGCCGGGTCGCTGGTCCGGTCCGCGTACGGTGCCCGGTCAGGGCCAGGAAGACGTCGTCGAGGCTCGACTCGCGGACGGTGACCGTGCGCGGGACGAGTTGGCTCCGGTCCAGTGAGTGCAGGACCTCGAGCAGCAGCCGTGACCCGTCCCGGGAGGCCAGCCTGAGCAGCGCGCCCTCCCGTTCGGGCGGCTCACCGAGGCGCCCGGCGATGACGTTGGCCGCCCGCACCGCTCGGGCCTCATCACCCATCCCCAGCTCGATCACGGTGTTCCCGAGCCGCGATTTGAGGACGGCCGGCGTGTCGTCGGCGATGATCCGGCCCTCGTTCACGACCACGACCCGGGTGGCGAGCCGGTCCGCCTCTTCCAGGTACTGGGTGGTGAGCAGGACTGTCGTGCCGTCGCGCACCAGCTCGCGGATCAGCTCCCACAGGGCCGTGCGGCTCTGCGGGTCCAGGCCCGTGGTCGGCTCGTCGAGGAAGAGCACCGGCGGCTCCGGTACGAGGGCCGCGGCGACGTCGAGTCGTCGGCGCATGCCGCCCGAGTAGGTCCGCACGGGTCGGTCGCCCGCGGTGGCGAGGTCGAAGCGGTCCAGGAGCTCGGCTGCGCGGGGGCGGAGCCGGGCGGCGGGCAGCTGGGTGAGGCGCCCGATCAGCCGCAGGTTCTCCCGGCCGGTGAGGTTCGGGTCCACGGCCGCGTACTGGCCGGCCAGGCCGATCTGCCGACGGACCGTGGCCGCCTCCCGGACCACGTCGTGCCCGAGGACGGCGGCGTGACCGCCGCTCGGGCGCAGGATGGTGGTCAGAATGCGGATCGCCGTGGTCTTCCCCGCACCGTTGGGCCCGAGGAGACCGAAGACGCTCCCGGGCGGGACCTCGAAGTCCACGGCGTCCAGGGCGGTCACCGACCCGAACCGCTTGCTGAGACCGACGACGCTGATGGCTGCCTGTCCCATGGGCCATGTCCCCACTCGAGCTGTCGGTTGCCGCCGGGCCGGCCGGGCCGGACCTCCTTCCATTGTGAGCTTCCACCACCCGCACGGCACCGGTCCGGCGCCCGGCCGCAGACCGGGCGGGCCGCCGTTGAAGTCGGACCGGATGTCCGCTCGACTTCCAGCCCGCGTGCCACAGGAGTTCGCCCGTTGGCCGCTGTCGATGGGCGAGCCGGTGTTGGCCCCACCGGAGGAGCTGCGGTGGGACGCGCGGCTTGAGGGCACGGCTGTCCGGGCGCTCGCCCGAAGGTACGGGATCCATCGCCGGACGGTGCGGGAGGCGCTGCAGCGCCCTGACGGGTCGGGGGCGCTTCTTCGTCATGGCCCATGGGGACAGAACGAGGACGCGTTCGCGGCCCCTCAGTCGATACAGAACTCGTTGCCCTCGATGTCCTGCATCGGGATGCACGAATCATTGCCGTCATACAGCGTTCGCACGTGTACCGCACCGAGCGGGACCAGTCGTGCGCATTCGGCCTCAAGTACGGCGAGGCGCTCTTTACCTACGAGTCCGGTGCCGACCCGCACGTCAAGATGCAACCGGTTCTTGGCGGCCTTCCCTTCGGGGACGCGCTGGAAGTACAGTCGCGGGCCCACACCTGAGGGATCACTGCAGGCGAACCATGAATCCCGCTGCTCAGGTGGCTGCGAGCGCTTGAAATCGTCCCAAGTGGCAAACCCCTCCGGTGGCGGGGGTACGACATACCCCAACACCTCGCACCAGAAACGAGCGAGGCGCTCAGGTTCTGCGCAGTCGAAGGTGACCTGGAACTGCTTGATCGATGCCATCAGTGCTCCATAACGCGTGCTGTTCACCGAAACGCCGGATGTCATCACCGTGTGGAGAGCAGACGCGCCATCAGAGATGCATCGATGTCCACCCCGTCGTCGTGCAACTTGGTGATCTCGGTCAAGGCTGGCGAGCCTGACACATGATCACCCGAGGCTCAACCAATTTTCCACTGCTGACCGGGATCGTGCCTCACATACCTGACTGGGCGTCTCGTCCTTGAAGGTGCTGGTTGCTGACGGTTCTCCGGCTACAGTCCCGGCTCGTCCGACGCGACCACGGTGGCGGCAGTGGCGGAAGTGCTGCCTGTCCATGAAATGCCGCCGAAACTGTGCGCTTCCTCCTGTCTCATCCCAAGAAGCCAGGCTGGACGGCACTTGCCCTTCGACCGCCGCGGTCTCTGGGCAGGCCGCAAAATCAGCGGTACGCAGACATCATGACGGATCGTCGACCGTATCCGAGTGACCTGTCCGACGCTCGCTGGGCCTTGGTGGAGCCCACCCTGACCGCCTGGCGCCAGGCCCGCACCCAACGCGCCCTGGCCTTCGGCCGCCCACCGAGCACGACCTGCGTGACCTGCTCGACGCGATCCTGTACGTCGACCGCACCGGCATTCCCTGGCGCTATCTCCCGCACGACTACCCACCCTGGGAAACCACCTACGCCTACTTCGCCCGCTGGCAGAAGGACGGAGTGTTCGCCCAGCTCAACGGTCTGCTCCGACGACTCGTCCGAACCGCCGAAGGGCGCGAGGCCGAGCCCACGGCCTGCATCATCGACTCCCAGAGCGTCAAGACCTCCACCAACGTCCCCGCCGACACCCAGGGCGTCGACGTCGGCAAGAGGATCGCGGGCAGTTATCTTGAGCCAGCACTTCCGTGTCCTTCATGTGTGTGAAGTTCGCTGAAGGTCCCCCAACTCGCGTGGTGGATGCGGTTATCTGCCGCCGTCCATCACGGAGGAGTTGGAGGCACGATGCGCGTTCACAGGGTGCTGATGCCCGGATCCACGACGGAGTCGTGGACGCTGCTGGGGGAGGACCTGCGGCCGGTCGGTCCGGTGGAGTCGTTCCTCGCGTACCTGTCTGCGGTTGAGCGGTCGCCGAACACCGTCAAGGCGTACGCCCACGATCTGAAGGACTGGTGGACCTACCTCGACGGCCGTGGCCTGGACTGGAAGTCGGTGGATCTGGAGGCGATGGCCGGGTTTGTCGCCTGGCTGCGGCTGCCGCCAGCGGCCCGGAACGGGGCGGTGGCGGTGCTGCCGACGGTCGAGCACCACTGCACGGCGTCCAGCGTGAACCGCAAGCTCGCCGCGGTCAGCACGTTCTACGAGTTTCACGCCCGAGGCGGCATTGAGGTCGCCGGGCTGCTGGTGACGATGCGCCCGGCCGGACCGCACCGGTCCGCGGCCACGTCCTACAAGCCGTTCCTGCAGCACATCGCCTCTGGGAAGCCCGAGCGGACCCGGACCATCAAGCTCAAGACTGGCCGGACGCATCCGCGTGTCCTGACCGCCGCCCAGGTCCAGAAGATCCTGGACGCCTGCGGACACCTGCGGGACCGGCTGCTGTTCGCCCTCCTGCTGGACACCGGGGTCCGCATCGGCGAGGCCCTTGGCCTGCGGCACGACGACATCGCCATCGCGGAACGGCAGGTGACCGTGGTGCCGCGGCAGAACGACAACCGGGCCCGGGCGAAGGCGGGCCGCTCCCGCACGATCCCGGCGAGCGCGGAGCTGATGCGGCTGTACTCGGACTACCTGCACCGCGAGTACGGCGCCCTGGACTCCGACTACGTCTTCGTGAACCTCTTCGCTGAACCGCACGGCCGTCCCTGGGGCTATCCGGCGGTTTATGACCTGGTCCAACGGCTTCGGAAGACCACGGGGATCGCCTTCGAACCCCACCAATACCGCCACACCTACGCCACCTGGCTCCTTCGTCGGGGCGCCGGGATGGAGACGGTGAAGGAGTGCCTCGGGCACGCATCGATCACCACGACGATCGACACATACGGTCACCTCACCGTCGAGGACGCCCGCCAGACGCTGGAGGCCGCAGGCTGGTTCACCGGCCGGGAGGTCCGGCTGTGACCTTCCCCGCCGAGAAGGCTCCGGGACGAACGAGGCTGCTTGAGCGGCTGATGGCCGTCGTCCGGCCCGAGTTCCGTACCGAGATCTACATCCCCGCCCCGGACGACCCCGTGTTCGCCGCCGACGAGTGCGCGGTCGCGAACTGCGACCGGACAGCGGCGTCGACCCGCCGCAGACTCTGCAACGCGCATGCCATCCGGTTCCGCAAGCGCGGCTGCCCGCCGATGGCGGACTTCCTGGCCGATCCCGGCCCGCCGGTGAGGGGCCGCCGATCCCTGGCCGCCTGCGTCGTCGCCGGCTGCCGATACGGACGCGGCGCCAAGAACGGCCTGTGCGCCAAGCACCGCGACCGGTGGACTCGGGCCGGCAAGCCCGACCTGGCCAGCTGGGATGCCCCTGACCTGGCCCCGGGCGACAGCGCGACCTCCGAGTGCCGTCTGCCGTTCTGCGACCTCTGGGTCGCCAATCCCACGAAACTCTTCTGCGCAGGCCACGACGACCGGTGGCACCGTCACGACCGCCCCGACCCCGACCGCTTCATCGCCGACTGCGAACTGGTCGGAACCGCCAGTATCGATCTGCGAGACCTGGCACCGCAGTTGAGGCTGGAGATCCAGTACGCCTTGCAGTGTCGGCACGACGTCCGCTCCCGGACCGCCGCCCCTCGCCTGGTCATGCCGGCCGTCCGGCGCGTCACGGCACTCGGGATCACATCGCTGCTGGACCTGTCGGAACAGCAGTGGCGCCGACGAGTCGGTCCTGTTCCTACTCGATGCCCGTGATGCGCTTGAGGCCCTGCGGGACGGGATCGGCTGGGAGATCGAGTATTCCAGGGATGTGTGGCGGCTGGACAAGCTGCCCGGCATCACTACTCCGGCCGGGCGTCCCTGCCCGCGCGCCCGGCTGCGGTTCGACCGCATCAGCCAGCCCTGGCTGCGTGAGCTCGGTAAACGGTGGACGAGGCTGCGGCTGACGTCCGGGCTGAGCATCGGCGCCGCCCGGGCCGGGGTCGACGCTCTCATCTGCTTCGGCGGCTTCCTCACGTTCGTCGGCGTCGACGCGCTCGCGCACGTGGACCGGCCGCTGCTGGAGCGCTACCTCGCGCACGTGATGTCACAGCCCGGCGGGCACGGCATGAAGAAGACGCGGATCGGCTCGCTCAACCTGTTCTTCCAGAACATCCGGCAGCACGGCTGGGAGCACACGCTGCCCGGCACCGCAACCTTCTACGTCGGTGACGTCCCGCCGGTCCCCGAGCAGGTCGACCGCCGCCTCGCCGAGTACGTCATGACCCAGGTCGAATCGCCCGGCAACCTGGACCGTTGGCCCGACGCTGCCGGTCGGCTGATTACGCTCATCCTCACCCGTTGCGGACTGCGGATCTCCAGCGCTCTGGCCCTCGACTTCGACTGCCTCCCCCACGACGGCCAGGGCGCCCCCTACCTGCGCTACTTCAACACCAAGATGAGGCGCGAGGCGGCGGTGCCCATCGATGAGGAACTCGAAGCAGCCGTCCGCGACCAGCAACGCCGGGTGCTGGACCGCTGGCCGGACGGGACGCCCTGCCTGTTCCCCCGCCAACGCGCCAACGTCTCAGGGAATCTCCCGCTGGCGGACGGCACTTACCGGCGGATGCTCGGCCGCTGGCTGGCGACCTGCGAGGTCCGCGACGAACACGGCCGGCCAGCACACCTGACGCCCCACCAGTGGCGGCACACATTCGCCTGCCGACTCATCAACCGGGACGTCCCGCAAGAGGTCGTCCGAGTCCTCCTGGACCACGACTCGCACAAGATGACCTCGCACTACGCCAAGATCACTGACCAGACCGTGCGGCGACACTGGGAGCAGGCAACCAGGGTCAACATCAAGGGCGAACGCGTGGTCCTCGATCCCGACGGGCCGCTCGGCCAGGCCCAGTGGGCCAAGACCCGCTACGGCATCGCCACCCAGACCCTGCCCAACGGCTACTGCGGACTGCCCGTTCAGAAGACCTGCCCGCACGCCAACGCCTGCCTGACCTGCCCGGTCTTCCTCACGGGACCCGAGTTCCTGCCCGAGCTTCGCGAACAGCGCACCCGCACATTGACGCTGATCAACAACGCGAAGAGCTGTGGCCACACTCGCGTTGCCGAGATGAACCAGCAGGTCACCGACAACCTCGACCGCATGATCAGCGAGCTGGAAGACGGCCAGGACGAACACGAGGAGTCCGCCGATGCCAGCTGACAACGCCCACCTGATCGTCGCCGCGGCCCGACGGCGGGCCGCGGCAACCCGCCGACGCGCGACCTCGGCCCTGCGGCAGATGGACGCCACCGGCACCGTGATCACCTTCGAGGCAGTCGCCCGCGAAGCGGGCGTCTCCCGGTCCTGGCTCTACAACCAGCCGGACCTACGAGCCGAGATCGAACGTCTGCGAGCCCGGCATCGCCCCGTCCCCGCTGCCCGCCCGGTTCCCGACCGGCAGCGGGCTTCCGAAGCATCCCTGCTGCGGCGTTTGGAGGCCGCCACCGAGCGCAACCGGCAGCTGGAGGCGGAGAACCGCGAGCTCAGGCAGGCCCTGGCCCTGGCGTTGGGCGAACGCCGCACGGCCGACATCTGCGGCATCCGCGCCACGGCGACGTCACCAGCTGCAAGGGCGATCGGCCCGTGCTGAGGAGCTGACGCACCGGCATCGCGACCGCATCTGTTCCCGCAGCCAACCCGGGAGGTCGGCGAGGATAACGCGGTCGACGAAGGGACGCTGTTACGGCACTATCCGGGGCAAGGTCCGATGATGAGGAGCACGGTGATAAGCCAGGGCGTGAAGATCACAACACGATGCGAAGCCTGCGGCGGTGTGCTGATACTCGACACCGGCCAGTCCATCGAACGCGGGCGCCTGTGGTGGGGAACCGAGGGGGCCTGCCAATCCTGCCCCGTCGCCTGGTGCGAGCAGGACTTCGGCGACGCGACTCCGGAGGCGATCCGTCAGGCCCTCCTCGCGGAACACGGACCCGCCCGGCTCCGGCTGACAGCGCCCGAGGCGAGTGCAGTGCCCGTCCTTCGCGCTCTTCGAGAGGTGCACGGCCTGTCACTGGCACAAGCACGGGCCCTGGCAGACGAGTTGAAGACGACCAGCCTCGTGGGCACGTTCGTCGAGATGGAACTCGTAGCCGCCCGGCTCCGACACCATTCCGTCGGAGTGACAGTCGAGACATCATCCGGCTGACCGTCCGGAGCGAGCGACACGCCGGGCTACACAATCTCCGCAGCCGGAAAGGTCTCGAATCCTCCGCGTCGAGGACACCGTCCACATCGCATCGCCGCTGGTCAGTCTCATCCTCATCTCGATGGCTCAAGATAACGGCCGGAAGCGGAGCATCATCACCGACACCCTCGGCCTGCTTCTGGCAGTGCTGGTCACCGCCGCGAGCGTGCAGGACGGCACCGCCGTCTGGCCCGCGACTACGAAGCCCTGCCCGCCCGCTCCGAAGCCATGATCCATCTCGCGATGATCAACCTCATGACCCGCCGACTCACCGGCGAAGCCACCCCCACCTGGCACGGAACCTGACCCTCAAAACCGGGGACGAAACGCCCAGTCAGAGTGGGCGAGATCACATGATTGGGCGGGCTCTACATCAGCCGGCGGCCGATCCGGCGGTGCCGCGCCCGCTTCGCTGCGCCTGGCCGGACTGCGGCGTGATTGCCCTCGCGTTGGATGTGCTCGGCTTCCAGCCGCGCGGGAGCCCCGGCGGGGGCTCCTCCGGACCCCGCCCCCGCCGGATCGTCGACCAGGTGCCAATCGATGTGCTGCTCCGGCCCCTTGATGAACCCGTTGAGGGATACCGACATCATCAGGATGAGCTTTCTCATCTCGAACCTCGCCGCAGTCGTCCCTGCCGCGAGCACAGCTCCCGAGCGGCCCGGAGCCCCGGACCGGCGTGTTCGGCTCCTTCCGGGTGGTGGTCAGGCCAACTCCAGGAGCACCGGCCGGGTGGTGATGGTGATGACCTCGCCGGTCCGGGGCTCCGAGGTGCTGCCGTCGAGGTACCTGACGTGTCGAACCTCTGGCCGAACCGCGGTGCGGACGGTGCCGACGGATGTCCACTGGATCAGGAACGCCCGGCCGTCCTCACCGGTGAAGGCACACTGCCAGATGCCTTCCGGCAGCCCGGCCGCCGAGCCTTGCCCGCACGACCGGATCAGCGCCCCGTGCAGCCAGCGTTGCAGCTCCTCGACTGCCATGGCGGCCGGGGTCGGTGACCCGCCGTCGGGTTGCAGCACGATCGGGATCTTCGAGCCGCCCCAGTTGTAGAAGTACATCCGCCGGATCTGCGCGACAAGGCCGACGAGGTAGAAGCGCACCGCGGAGTCGGTGGCCATCTGCGGGTCCAGCGGTTGCGCGAGCGGGATGTCGTACGTCGTACCGGTGCTCCACAGCGCTGGATGGGCACCGGCGCGGTGGAACGCCTGGTCGATGCGCTCGGTGAGCTCGAGCATGGTCTCCGGTGTGTCGGATGCCTGGCGCTGGTGCAGCTTCACGCCGGCGGCGTCGCAGTGATCGTAGGCGCCCAGGCGGGCGAACTGCTCCAGGGCGGACTGCGCCTCGGGCTTCCAGAGCTGTCCCATGGAGGGGCAGACGACGACCGCCGCCGGATCCTGTGCCTTCACCATCGCGGACGCCCGGCGGGTCATCTCGGCGAGCGTCTCCATCGAGCCGCTGAAGTAGCGGGCGTCGTTGCCCATCACCCACAGCTCGTACGCCTCGATGCGGCCCTGGTAGCGCTGCGCAACCGCGGTGACGAAGGCGTCCCAGTCGGCCAGGTCGTCGGGCGGAGAGGTTCGTGAACCGTCGTCGTACGCCGCCCGCGGCCCGCCGGGGCTGGCCCAGCCGGGGGTACCCCCCATCGTGAACGTCACCGGCAGACCGTGCTGGCTCGCGCCGGCCACCAATCGATCCAGGATCGACCAGTCGAACTCGCCGCGCCGGGGCTGGATGTTCGCCCACCTGGTCCGGCTGTCCCAAAGCCGCACGGCGCCGACCTGGAAGGTGGGCATGGCACCACTGGAGCTGTTCATGGTCACACCGAAGAACTTCGGCGGGACGGGAGTCGGGGCCTGCGTCCAGGGGTGACCAATGGAGACCGGCCGCTGCGCGGCGGCGCCGGACGGGGGCGTCGGTTCGCCTGGCAGCACGGCCAGTAGCGCGAGCATGGCCCACGCGACCACCCAGGCCGCTGTTCTGGTCCGCGGCCCCGGGAGCGCCGGTATGTGCCGCCGCTCCGGTGCGGCCGGCGCCGCCCGCGGCTCGACAGCCGACAGAGTCGTTGACTCGACCCGATCGCCGGGCTCGCCGGCCCGGGACCACAGACGGTACAGCCGGTCGATCTCGGCCCGGTCCGCGCCGCAGGCCCGGGCGATGGTCTCGGCGGTGCCGAAATCACGGGGAAGGCCGCTCCCGGAGCAGTACCGGTGCACGCTGGAGCGGCTCAGATTCGTCTTACGGGAAAGCCACTCGTAACTTACGCCCTGACGTTTCTTCAACCAGTCCAGGAAATCGGCGAATTCCTGTAGGGCCCCCGAGCGAGACATGCCTCACCACTCCACTGTCCGAAATCGGCCGGGCCAGTGTCCCACGGCGGCCTAGGACACCCACCGTCCCCGTCCCAGGAGCCCACATCAGTGCAGGTCAGAGTAGAGGTCGCATCCCATCGTCCCGTTGGGCCGAAAGCCTGTTGACCACGAGCGAGCGGATCCACCAGGATCCGTCCGGCCCGGGCACGACGCTCGCCGGGCACCCCACCTCCGTGCCGTCAGGGAGAAATCATGCGCATACTGAAACGCGGGCTCACATTCCTGCTCGCCCTGTGCCTGTCCATTGCCGGGATCGCCACAGTGGGCAGTACCCCGGCCGCTGCAGACGACTGCGCCTTCGACTGGGGGCTAATCGGCTGTGGTGTGGTTTGGAACAAAGCACCGTTGGCCGTGCAAATCGCCAACGACTGGTGCTTTGACCGATCCGACCCACACACGAAAAACGGATTCCAGGGCGACGCTCCGCGCTGCGGATCCACGGTCGATCTGCCTCCCGACCACAACTCGAAGGAGTACTTCAACGACACGGACGCCTTCCGGGCCTTCCGCGGGTGCATCACGACGGTCCAGATAGGCCTCTTCGGTACGCCGACCACGTACAACCGATGGACCGATACAAGCCTGTGGATCAAGGTCTACGGTGAGGACCCGACTCTGATCGTCACCGACATCGTGTGCGGCGGCCCCGGCCCCCGCACCCCCGCGGGGGGCGGGCACCACCCGCCGATCGACCCGGACAACCCGGATTCGGACACCGGCGGCGGCAACAACGGCGGTTCGGCCGGCTACGACTACTACACCGTCACCACCAACGGCGTCACCGTGGGCGCAGCCAACCCGGACTGCGCCAACTACCCGAGTGGCACCACCTGCGCGCCGGGAATCGACACCATCAACACTGGCGACCGCTTCACCCCGCACTGCCAGAAGTCGGGCCAGAGCATCGGCCAGAACCCGTACTGGGTGTACGGCACCACCAGCCACAAGCAGACCGGCTGGATCCCGTCCTGGTGGATCAACTACCCCGACAACGTGCTGCCCGGCGTCCCGTTCTGCCAAGGCGCCGACGGCGTGTACCCGAATGCACCACGTCCCGAACGCAAGCCGGCCGTCATCGTCGGAAACGACGGCAATCTCCAGGCCTTCGCCCGCGGTGCGGCCAACACGCTGCGGTACCAGTGGATGGACCGCACCAACGGCGTGTGGCACGACTACGGCGCGTTGAACGTCAACGTCGCTGGCGACCCGGCCGCCGTGGTCGGCAGTGACGGCAACACTGTCGTCCTCACCCGCGGGACCGACAACACGCTGCGTCTGAACTGGATGAACAAGGACAACGGCATCTGGAGCGGCAGCCTCACCATCGCCACCGGCATCGCCGGCGACCCTGCCGTGATGAAGGACAACCAGGGCAACCTCCAGGCATTCGCCCGCGGCACCGACGGCACGCTGCGGTACCTGTGGCAGAACCGCACCAACGGGCAGTGGAGCGCCACCATGACGCTCAACACGGCCATGGCCGGCGACCCCGCTGCAGTGCTGGGCAGTGACGGCAACAGCGTCGTCCTCACCCGCGGGACCGACAACACGCTGCGTCTGAACTGGATGAACAAGGACAACGGCATCTGGAGCGGCAGCCTCACCATCGCCACCGGCATCGCCGGCGACCCTGCCGTGATGAAGGACAACCAGGGCAACCTCCAGGCATTCGCCCGCGGCACCGACCGGACGCTGCGGTACCTCTGGCAGAACCGCAGCAACGGGCAGTGGAGCGCCACCATGGCGCTCAACACGGCCATGGCCGGAGCCCCGGCGGCAGTCGTCGGCGCGGACGGCAACTCCGTAGTCCTCACCCGCGGCACCGACGGCACCCTGCGCCTGAACTGGATGAACAAGGACAACGGGGTCTGGAGCAGCAGCCTCAACGTCACCGGCGACCTGTCCGGTGACCCCGCGCTGGTCCGCGGCAGCGACGGGAACCTCGTGACGCTCCTGCGCGGCGCGGACGCCACGCTGCGCATGCACTGGATGAACAAGGACAACGGCCAGTGGAGCGGCAGCCTCGCACTGGCCAACGATATGGCCTGACCGGCCGAGGGGCCTGCCCAGGCCCCTCGGGCCTGTTTCGAAAGTGCTGGTCACAGCCACTCGTTGATGGCTGCGACCAGCACGGTCGCTTCGTAGCGGACGGCGAGTTTGTCGTACCGGGTCGCGACCGCGCGGTGGCGCTTGAGGCGGCTAATCCCGCACTCCACCGCGTGGCGCTCCTTGTAGTCATACTTGTCGAACTTCGGTGGCCGACCGCCGTGGGAGCCCCGCTTCTTGCGGTTCGCGATCTGGTCCTTCTTCTCCGGGATCGTGCAACCGATGCAGCGTCTGCGCAGGTAGACGCGGTTCGCGCGGGAGCCGTACGCCTTGTCGGCGCGGACCTTGTCAGGCCGGGTGCGCGGACGCCCCGGGCCGAGCCTGGGCACACGGATGCGGCCCAGGACAACCTGGAACTGCGGGGAGTCACCACGCTGTCCGGCCGTGATCACGAACGACATCAGCTTCTGGGCCTGCTCGACCGCCAGGTGGATCTTGGTAGTCAGTCCGCCACGGGAGCGTCCTGGTCCGTGGTCGTCGGGCTCGGTGAAGACGCCGCCGGGTGGCTCGACCTGCAGGTCCCCCTTTTGCGCGCACCGGCTGCGTGCTGGTGGGCGCGGGTGATCGTGGAGTCCACGGAGATGTCCCAGGTGATCAGGCCCTTCGCATCGGCTCGGGCCTGGAGCTGTTCGGCGGTCAGGCCGAGGGGTTGGGAGTCGTAGTACTCGGCGATGCCCTCCCGTCCGACTGTGTACGGGGGCAGCCCCTGGAAGATCGCGTCCTCGGTGAACTCGGCTGCGGCCAGCCCGGGTTCGTGCTTGTCGACGGCGGCCTTCCACCGGTCGAGGACGCTGCGGAGGACGGCTTGGTCGTCGGTCGTGTCGCTGGACATCAAACTGCTCCTGACGGTGCGCTGTCGGGTGGCCGGGTTCAGTGGCCAGCGCTCATGCCGCCGTCGACGTGGAGGATCGCGCCGGTCACGAACGGCGCGTTCTCCAGGTAGACGACCGCGTCGACGATGTCGCTGACCTCGCCGAGCCGGCCGGTGGGCTGCAGGCCGGCCAGGAAGTCCTCGGGCTCCCCGGCGTGCATCGGGGTGCGGGTGGTGCCGGGGGAGACGGCGTTCACCCGGATGCCGCGGGTGGCGTACTCGATGGCGAGGGACTTGGTCGCGGACTGCAGACCGCCCTTGGTGAGTGAGAGGAGCACGGAAGGGACCCTGGTGTCGGCGTTGTCGACCAGGCTGGTGGTGAGGTTGACGATGTGGCCGCCGCCCTGACCGAGCATCTGGCCGACGGCCAGTTGGGTGATCCGGAAGAACCCGTACAGGTTCACGCCGGTCATGGCCGCGTAGTCCTCGGCCGTGTAGTCGGTGAAGGGCTTGGGGATGAAGATGCCCGCGTTGTTGACGAGGGTGTCGATCCGGCCGAACCGTTCGATGCCGGCGGAGATGACGCGCTCGGCGGTGGCCGGGTCGGCGATGTCGCCGGGTACGGTCAGGATGCCGGCGTCTTCGGTCGGGGCGATCGACCGCGAGGTGGCGACGACGGCGTAGTCGAGCTTGGCGTAGGCCGCGACGAGGCCGGCGCCGATGCCCTGCGAGGCGCCAGTGATGACGGCGACCTTCCGTCCCTGAATGCTCATTTCAAACCTTCCGGAGTGTAGCCGAGCACTCGGCTCGGCAGCGGGTGGGATCTCTCGACCTCTGCTCTGGCCGCCGGTCGATGAATCGAAGGTAGGCAGACGGGTGCCGGGCGGGCAACCGCTCACCGGCCATCTGCCGGAACCGGCTTCCTCCCAGGTGAAAGGCAGGGCCTCCCACGCAAGGTCGACGCCCTAGGGTCTGCTTCGAAAGTGGATCAAGGTCATGCGATGATCACGTTCCATGGCTCGGGGAGATCTGACGGATGCGCAGTTTGCGCCGTGAGGCGCTGTTGGTTCGAGCGGAGGTGGGAGACCTTCGCCGCTGACCTTGTCGCAGCAAGGCGGTGGAGCTGAGGGCAGCCTGATCCGGGTGATGCCGGGGAGGGCGGGAGCGGCCCTGACAACGTCGGGACGTGCCAGTACTGCCAGATGGTGCGGGTCCGGTAAGCGTGGTGGAGAGGAGTACGAGAGGAACCGGCGTCGTTACGTCCTAACTTCGTCACCGACTCCAATCTGGTGGATATGGGTCGGGCGCGGTGCGCACGGTCGCCTTCGGGGGCCGGAACTCCTGGGGCGTCTTATTGCTTGCGCCCGGGAGGCCATGAGGAAGGTCTGCGGCGTACTCATGGCGATGCCGCTGGGATACAGCCGGGCTCCTACTCCACCGAGCGAATCACAGTGAACACGGGAACCGCCTGTCCACGGTTCCCGGTCGGCGGGCCTCCAACTCGCGGGCCGGGATAGGCACATCGACTGCTGAACGGGATGGGTGGGGCGGAGCCGCCGTAGTACTCCGAGCCGGGGAAAGCCCGGCGCATGGGGAAGGGCGGCAGCGGTTTTGAGAAGGGAGGAGGCTGCAATGCCGAAAGAAGCACCGGTGAACACCGGTGCCCTGCTGGAACAAGCCCCGTTGGGGCCTCGTCAGCGGGTATCGGAGATGCAGGCCAAGCTTCACCGTTGGGCGGCGGCCGATCCCGGCCGCCGGTTCGACGACTTGTTCAACCTCGTGCACGACCCGGCGACGCTGATCGTGGCGTTCGATCGGGTGGCCGGCAACCGGGGGGCTCGAACCGCCGGCGTTGATGACCTGACGGTCGCCGACGTGGAGGAGCGGATCGGAGTTCCCGGGTTTCTGGACGACCTGCGTGCTCAGCTCAAGGCGGGCACGTTTCGGGCTCTTCCGGTGCGGGAGAAGATGATTCCCAAGCCGGGCGGGTCGGGGAAGGTCCGGCGACTGGGGATTCCCGTCGTTGCCGACCGGGTCGTCCAGGCCGCGCTGAAGCTGGTGCTGGAGCCGATCTTCGAGGCCGACTTCAAGCCGGTCTCCTACGGGTTCCGGCCCAACCGGCGGGCCCAGGATGCGATTGCCGAGATCCACTTCTTCGGAACCCGCGGATACCGCTGGGTTCTGGACGCGGACATCCAGGCGTGCTTCGACGAGATCGAACACGCCCCGTTGATGGACCGCATCCGGATGCGGATCAAGGACAAGCGGGTCCTGGCCCTGGTGAAGGCGTTCTTGAAGGCCGGGGTCCTCACGGAACTCGGAGAGCTTCAGGACACCCACACCGGGACACCGCAGGGAGGCGTCATTTCGCCCCTCCTGGCCAACATCGCCTTGTCGGTGCTCGATGAGCACCTTCACCGGGCATGGGAGCCGGAGGGTGTGATGTCGACCCAGCGACAGCGGGAGAGGCGGCGGCGTATCAAGGGCCTGCCGAACTGGCGAGTCGTCCGCTACGCGGACGACTTCGTGGTTCTGGTCCACGGGACCGAGCAGGACACCGAGATCCTGCGCGAGGAGATCGCTCACGTCCTGCGGCCGATGGGCCTTCGGCTTTCGCCAGCGAAGACCCGCGTCGTCCACATGAGCGAGGGTTTCGACTTCCTGGGGTTCCACATCCAGTGGCGCCGCAAGCGAGGAACGAGCAAGTGGTACGTCTACACCTTCGTCGCTCAACGGCCCCAGCGGTCGGTGAAGGCGAAGATCCGTGCCCTGACCCGCAAGACGTCGCAACAGGACCTGGGTTACGTGCTGACCAGTCTGAACATGGTCATGCGCGGATGGGCCAACTACTTCCGGCACGCCGTCGCGAAGAACACCTTCAGCATGCTGGACAACTTCACCTGGTGGAGGCTGATCCGGATGCTGCGCGAGCGGCACCACTGGACGTGGTCGGATGTCCGCCGCCGGTTCGTCACCCCCTCCGGGCGGTGGCTTCCGATAGCGGCGGGCGAGGTCGAACTGCAGAAGATCAGCGCGATCCCGGTCACCCGGTATCGCTACCGCAGCAAGTCGATCCCCAGTCCCTGGCCCCTGCAAGAAGCTTGACGGCAAAGGCCGTGGAGAGCCCGTTGCGTTGAGAGGCGCACGGCGGGTTCGGCGAGAGGTCCGGGGAAACTGGCCGGGAGCAATCCCGACACCGCGCCCCGGGCCTACTCAGCGGGCGGTGCTGGAACCGCTGCTGCCGCAGGGCATCAAGGCCGGTCGGCCGCCGATGCACACGAAGCGGCAGCTGATAAACGGGATACGGTTTCGCACCCGCACGGGCGTACCGAGGCGGGATCTGCCCGAGCGGTACGGGCCGGGGGAGACGGTGTACGGGCTGTTCCGCCGCTGGCAGCGCGACGGCGCGTGGCACCGGATCCTCGAACAGCTCCAGGCCCGAGCCGATGCGAAGGGCCTGATCACCTGGGACATCTCCGTGGACTCCACGATCACCCGCGCCCACCAGCACGCAGCCGGTGCGCGCAAAAGGGGGACCTGCAGGTCGAGCCACCCGGCGGCGTCTTCACCGAGCCCGACAACCACGGACCAGGACGCTCCCGTGGCGGACTGACTACCAAGATCCACCTGGCGGTCGAGCAGGCCCAGAAGCTGATGTCGCTCGTGATCACGGCCGGACAGCGTGGTGACTCCCCGCAGTTCCAGGTTGTCCTGGGCCGCATCCGTGTGCCCAGGCTCGGCCCGGGGCGTCCGCGCACCCGGCCTGACAAGGTCCGCGCCGACAAGGCGCCCGAGCCTCGGATCACACTCGCAGACCCTGCTTTCGTCCAATACGAGCGACGACGACGGCGGATATCTGGCATACGGCTACATCGAAAACACGGTCGTCGAGGCTCAGAAGTTCACCGTATGCAACGCGAACCACTACTTCTACGACGAGTTCCGGCCGAACCTGTACATGCACCGCAACATTCTGCACGTGTACGACTGCAGGGACGGCCTCACGTGCAGGTTCGACCACGTCGTGTACAGCCCCTGGTACGAGGGCACCGCCTACCCCGCTGGTCCGGTCAGTTACCCGAGCATTCCCGACCCTGATTCCACAGAGCCTCTCCCGGATGGCAACGGTGGCTGGACCGCACCGCTGCCGGTCCACGAACTGACCAAGCCACAGCTGACAGTCGGTGCTGACGGCAACTTGCAGGCCTTTGCCACCGGTGCGGACGGCATCCTGAAGTACCTGTGGATGGACAAGAGCACCGGCCGGTGGAGCAGCCCCGGCACGCTCAACATCAACACCGCCGGCAATCCGGCCGCCGTGGTCGGCAGCGACGGTAATACCGTCGTGCTCAGCCGGGGCACCAACGGCGACCTGCGGCTGAACTGGATGAACAGCTCCTCCGGGAACTGGAGTCCAAGCCTCACCATCGCCACCAACCTCGCATGATCCGTTCCCGGCGGCGACCCGGTCATGGTCGCCGCCGGGTGGTGCGGCACTCCCACTGGAGATTCACGGCAAGGCACCGATCCCGCCTCAGCCACCGGCGCATAGCCGTCCGCCGAATACGTTTCAGAACCTCCGGGTGGCTAACCTGGCCGGATGGCGATCCATGGCTTCGGGACCACCGAGTTCCAACTCGTGCTGCTGCGGCGGATGGCCGACTTCCGCCCGCAGCTGGTCGAGCAGGCGGTGCACCAACTCGGCGCGTCCCGGGCGGAGATGCGGGAGGCGAACAAGCGCTGGCAGGCGATGATCCGCTCCTCCCGCTTCCCGCACGGGGCACGCCGCTACGCCGCGGTGCTCGGCCCGCCCCAGCTGACGCTCCCCCGCCGGATCGGCGACCTCAGCTGTACGGCGCAGCAGTGGGCGCTGCCGCTCTGGCCCGAGCTGCGCTTCGAGATTCTGCTCGGCCCCCAGGACAGCGGCGGCCCGGTCTGGAACGAGTGGCTGGTCCGCGCCGCCGGAACACCACTGCCCACCCTGCACACGCTCGTCGACCTGACGCCGTGGAGCTGCGTCGTCTCCGACGTCGCCGTGGCGTTCGCGCCCGCCGTCCCGCGCGAGGGCAGCGCGCCGATGCGGTGGCAGCTCGACTTCACCGCCCCCGACGCCGCCGGTCTGGCGCGCCACTGCACCGCCGACTTCACCTGGGGTCTCCTGCAGGAGGTCCGTATCGGCGAGCCCGACTGAGGGCCCGTCGGCAGAGCCGGCGGGCCCTCACATTCCTGCGCCTTCAGAGCCTCTGGGCGACCTCCGCTCCCGCCTGTACGTGCTGCGCCTCGGCGCGGATGGGCTTGCGTACGGGGATGGTGAGCGCGATCGCCGCAGCGACCAGGGCGACGCCGCAGCCGATGAGCAGGCCGGTGCGGAAGCCGTTCTCGGACGGCAATGTGTACCCGCCCATCCGGACGGTCATGTGGGCGAGAACGACGCCGACCACCGCGGCCGACACGGTGGTACCGATGGAGCGCATCAGGGTGTTGAAGCTGTTGGCCGAGCCGGTCTCCGACTGGGGCACCGCGCCCATGATCAGGGCGGGCATGGCGCCGTAGGCAAGCCCGACTCCCACGTTGCAGAGGCAGGTAACGACCAGTAGGCCCCAGGTCGAGCCCATCAGTGCCATCGAGGACCCGTAGCCGATGGCGCTGACGAGGCTGCCGAGAGCGAGCGTGGTCTTGGGGCCGCGGGCGGCCGACAGCTTCGCTCCGAGCGGCGAGATCAGCATCATCATCAGGCCCGAGGGCGCCATCCACAGGCCTGCGGCCTGCATCGACTGGCCGAGGCCGTAACCGGTCGCGGTGGGGAGCTGCAGCAGCTGCGGCACGATCAGCGCCTGGGCGTACATCGAGAAGCCCACCACGATCGAGGCCAGGTTGGTGAACAGCACCTGCCCGCGGGCGGTGACCCGCAGGTCGACCAGCGGCGAGCCGGACCGAAGCTCCCACCAGCCCCACGCGAGCAGGATGACCAGCGCAGCGGCGAGCATCCCGAGGGTGGTGGCGCTCCCCCAGCCCCAGTCGGCGCCCTTGGAGACGCCCAGCAGCAGGAAGACCAGTCCACCACCGAGGCCGAGCGCACCGACGACGTCGAAACCGCCCTCGGCACCGGCGGGTGTGGCGGGGATCACCAGCCGGATCAGCACGGCGACCAGCGCGCTCAGCGCGGCCGAGGCCCAGAACAGCACGTGCCAGTCCGCGTGCTGGGCGACCGCTGCCGAGATCGGCAGGCCGAGCGCGCCGCCGATGCCGAGCGAGGAGCTGATGAGCGCGATGGAGGACCCGAGCTTCTCGGGCGGCAGCACGTCGCGCAGGGCGCTGATGCCCAGCGGCACCATGCCCGCGCCGACGCCCTGCAGGCCTCGACCGACGATCATCGGCGCCAGGGAGCCGGCCATCGCGCAGACCACCGAGCCCGCGATGAGCGGCACCGAGCAGACCAGCAGCATGCGTCGCTTGCCGTACAGGTCACCCAGACGGCCGATCACCGGGGTGGTCACCGCGGCCGCCAGCAGGGTGATGGTCACCACCCAGGAGGCGTTGGAGGCCGTGGTGTGCAGGAGGACCGGCAGTCTGCCGATGATCGGCACGATCAGGGTCTGCATGAGCGAGGCGACGATGCCGGCGATCGCCAGCACGCCGACGATGGCGCCGGGGCGGGCGGTTGGCCTGGAGCCGTCCATCTGGATCTCCCTTGACTCGACAGCGAAGAGCGGCGTGCCCTATGCATGCCATGTGTACAGTACATATTCTGTTCTCCATGCACAATCCGTGCATGATGCATACGCATGGCGACATGCATACTGACGGGCAGGCGCGAAGATCAGAGGGGATGGCCATGGACAGGCCCACGGACTTGATCGAGTACGAGACCATGCTGCTGGGTCGGCACGTACACATGAGCCCCCGCGCCAAGCGCGGCAGCGGCAGCGGCAGCGGCAGCGGCAGCGGCAACCTGGAGCGCAGCGCCTACATCCTGCTCAGCCGCCTCCGGATGGAAGGGCCCATGTCCATCGGGCAGCTGAGCGATGCGTTCGGCCTCGACGCCTCCACCCTCAACCGGCAGACCGCGGCGATGATGCGTGCGGGCCTGGTGGAGCGCATCCCCGACGAGAAGGGCGGGATCGCCCGCAAGTTCCGCATCACAGAGGAAGGTGCGCGGAGCCTCGAGGCGGAGCGCGCCGAGATCGTCAGCGGCCTGGACAACATCCTGAAGGAGTGGACGCCCGAGGAGGTGGCCGTCTTCGCCGCCTGCCTCAAGCGGTTCAACACCGACATCGAACGCGTCAACGGACGGCCCTGGCCCCGGCCCCGGCCCTGACCCCGCCTCCTCGGCGCGCTGTCGTGTGACACCTGCACACGTACTGCCCGTGTGGCCGGTGTACTGCGTTCTCAGTAGTCGGTTTGTCGGCAGGGGAACGACGACCGGAGGGGTGCCGCCGGGAGAGCCTGACGGGGTAATCCAAGACAGATGTGGAGACCCGTCGTGGCTGCTTTCCTCTATCGACTGGGCCGGTTGGCCTTCCGGCGGCGCTGGTCCGTCGTCCTGGTGTGGGTGGTGGTGCTGTGCGGCGTCGGTGCGGGCGCGGCCTTGGCGCCGGCCGCCCCCGACAGCGGGTTCTCGATGCCGGGTACCGAGTCCCAGAAGGCCTTCGACCTGCTGAAGGACCGGTTCCCCGACACGGGCAGCGCGACCGGTGGCAGTGGCGCGGTCGCCCGGGTCGTGTTCGTCGCTCCGGACGGGCAGAAGGTCACCGCGTCCCAGAACCAGGCGGCGATCGAGAAGGCCGTCGCCGAGGTGGCCGGCGGGGAGCAGGTCGCCGGCGCGGCGAGCCCGTTCCAGGCGCACACGGTGAGCCAGGACGCCACCACCGCGTACACGACCGTCGCCTACAACGTGGCGGCCAAGGACCTCACCGACGCCAGCAAGCAGACTCTGAGGCAGGCCGTCCAGCACGCACACGACGCGGGCCTGACGGTCGAGGTCGGCGGCACCGCGCTCGCCACCCAGCCCTCCGCGGGCGGGGCAAGCGAGGGGATCGGTATCGCCGTCGCCGCGGTGGTCCTGCTGGTCACCTTCGGCTCGCTGGCCGCGGCCGGGCTGCCGCTGCTGACCGCGATGATCAGCGTCGGCGTCGGCACCGCCTCGATCTTCGCCCTGGGCAGCGCCTTCGGCCTGTCCGCCTCCACCAGCACCCTGGCCACGATGCTCGGGCTGGCGGTCGGCATCGACTACGCCGTGTTCATCGTCTCCCGCTACCGCGAGGAACGCGCCAAGGGCCATGCGCCGCAGGAGGCCGCCTCCCGGGCCGTCGGCACCGCCGGCTCGTCGGTGGTGTTCGCGGGCCTCACCGTCGTCATCGGCCTCGCCGGGCTCTCCGTCGTCGGCATCCCCATGCTCACCAAGATGGGCCTGGCCGCCGCCGGAACCGTCGTCATCGCCGTGCTGGTCGCCCTCACCCTCGTCCCCGCCCTCCTCGCCCTCTGGCCCCGAGCCGTCCTCCCCCGCCGGGGACTGCGGCCCGTGGAGGACGACAGGCCGAACGGGGGCACCCGCTGGGCGCGGTTCGTGCTGCGCCGCCCGCTGCCGGTGCTGATCCTCTCCGTGGTGGGCCTGGGCGTGATCGCCGTCCCGGTGACGCAGCTGCACCTGGGCACCGCCGGCGACGAGTCCAAGCCCGTCTCCACCACCGAACGCCGCGCCTACGACGACCTCGCCCAGGGCTTCGGCCCCGGCTTCAACGGCCCGCTGACCATCGTCGTCGACGCCAGGGGAGCCCAGGAGCCCAAGGCCGCCGTGGCGACGGCCGCCCAGCAGATCGGCGCCACCGAGGGTGTCGTCTCCGTCTCGACCCCCCGGTTCAACCCCGCCGGTGACACCGCCGTGCTCTCCGCCGTCCCGGCCACCGGCCCGGCCGACACCAAGACGGCCGACCTGGTCCACACCTTGCGCGCCGAGCGCCCCGCGATCGCCGCCGCCACCGGCGCCACCTTTCAGGTCACCGGCTCCACGGCAGTGAACATCGACAGCGCCCAGAAGGTCCAGGACGCGCTCATCCCCTATCTGGCGATCGTCGTCGGCCTCGCCTTCGTGCTCCTGCTGGTCGTCTTCCGCTCCGTCCTCGTCCCCCTCAAGGCGGCCCTCGGCTTCCTGCTCTCGGTGCTCGCCGCCCTCGGCGCGGTCGTCGCCGTCTTCCAGTGGGGCGGGCTCGCGAGCCTCCTCGGCGTCCGGACCACCGGCCCGATCATGAGCCTGATGCCGATCTTCATGGTGGGCATCGTGTTCGGCCTCGCCATGGACTACGAGGTCTTCCTCGTCGCCCGCATCCGCGAGGCCTACGTGAACGGGAAGCGGCCCGCCGAGGCGATCGTCTCGGGCATGAGCACCAGCACCCGGGTCGTGGTCGCCGCCGCACTGATCATGATGGCCGTCTTCTCCGGCTTCATCGGCTCCGGCGAATCCATGATCAAGATGATCGGCTTCGGCATGGCCATCGCCGTCCTGTTCGACGCCTTCGTGGTCCGGATGGCCATCGTCCCCGCCGCTCTCGCCCTGCTCGGCCGGCACGCCTGGTGGCTGCCCCGCCGACTCGACAAGGCCCTGCCACGCCTCGACATCGAAGGCGAAGCCCTCCACCACCAGCCCGCCGGCACCATCCACCACACCGCCGAGCCGACCCTCACGCCCACCCACTAGCCCCCGCACCCCAAGGGCCGCCCCGCACGACACGGGCGGCCCTTGGACTGCCGTTCAGCTGCACCGACGCGCACTATGGGCACACGACCTGACGGGAGCCCCTCCGATGATGACCAACGGGCGGCGATACGTACGCGCCCACCCGCGCGCCGTCGACGCGGCGTTGGCCCTGCTGCTGTTCGCCAACTCCATCCCCGGCAGTATGCTCACCGATCCGAGCTCCCCCCGCCCGACCTGGTGGCCCGCCGTTCTGTGCGCGGGAGTCGCCTGTACGGCCCTGATGTGGCGCCGCAGCCACCCTCGCACCACCCTCGTGCTGACCACCGCCTGCGCCATGACCGTGGCAGCCCTGGGCTATCTGCCCACCGTTCTGCTCATCGCACCGGTCATGGCCGCGATCTACGCGGTGGCCGACCGCACCGACTGGAGGACCACGCGCGTCTACGTCCCCGTCACCGTCGCCCTGCTGGTGTCCACGGCACTGCTCGCCGGCCCTCGTGACCGTTCGGTGGACCTCGAGGCCATCGGCCCCGCCGTCTGGCTGCTGCTGCCCGCCGCCCTCGGCGTGGTCAGCCGGCTGCGGCGCGCCTACCTGGAGTCCGTGCAGGCCCGCGCCGAGCACGCCGAGCGAACCCGCGAGGAGGAGGCCCGGCACCGGGTCGTCGAGGAGCGCCTGCGCATCGCCCGCGAGCTGCACGACGTCGTCGCCCACCACCTCGCCCTGGCCAACGCCCAGGCCAACGCGGCCGCGCACCTGATGCGCACCCAGCCCGAGCAGACGCAGAAGATCCTGGACGACCTGACCGGCACCACCTCCGCGGCGCTGCGCGAACTCAAGGCCACCGTCGGCCTCATGCGCCGGGCGGACGACCCTGACGCACCGCTGGAGCCGGCCCCCGGCCTCGCGCAACTGCCCGACCTGGCCGCCTCGTTCGACTCGGCCGGGCTCAAGGTCACCGTCGTCACCGAGGGAGAGCCGGAGCCCCTGTCCCCGGGGGTGGATCTGACGGCGTACCGCATCGTGCAGGAAGCCCTGACCAACGTCGCCAAGCACGCTGCCACGCAGGCGGCCCTCGTGCGGCTCGCGTACACGCGCGACCGGCTGAGCATCACCGTCACCAACGACGGGGACGGCGCCTCACCCTCCGCTTCGGCCGGTCCCGGCTACGGCCTCCTCGGCATGCGCGAGCGCGCCCTCTCCGTCGGCGGCCGCCTCCGCGCGGGGCGGCGCCCTGCGGGCGGCTTCGAGGTCTCCACCGAGCTGCCGCTCCACCCCCACACCCCGAAAGAGGACCGCCTCACATGACCATCCGCGTCCTGCTCGCCGACGACCAGGCCCTGCTGCGCGCGACCTTCCGGATGCTGATCGACTCCTGCGACGACCTGGAGGTGGTCGGCGAGGCGGCCGACGGGAAGGAGGCGGTCGAACTCACCCGCGCCCACCGCCCCGACGTCGTCGTCATGGACATCCGCATGCCCGGCACGGACGGGCTGTCCGCCACCGCCGCGATCTGCGACGACCCGGCCCTGTCCGCCACCCACGTCCTCATCCTCACCACGTTCGAGATCGACGAGTACGTCGCCCGGGCACTGCGCGCCGGAGCAAGCGGGTTCCTCGGCAAGGACGTCGGGGCCGACGAGCTCCTCACCGGCATCCGTACGGTCGCCTCCGGCGACGCGCTCCTCTCCCCCCAGGCCACCCGGGTGGTGATCACCCGCTTCCTCGCCACCCCCGAACCCGGCGACCGGCCCGCATCACTCGACCGCCTCGACGACCTCACCGCCCGAGAACGGGAGGTGATGGCGCTGGCCGCCGAGGGGCACTCCAACACCGAGATCGCCGAGAGGCTCTTCCTCAGCCCCCTGACCGTTCGCACCCACATCCACCACGCCATGACCAAGCTCGACGCCCGCGACCGGGCTCAACTGGTCGTCATCGCCTACCAGTCCGGCCTCGTTCGGCCCACGCCGCCGCAGTGACGCTCTGTCAGGTGGCTTGCGGAGACCGGGCGGAGGCGGCGCGGCCGCCGGACCTCACTCGTCGAGCGCTTCGGGGTCGAAGGTGGTGTGCATGGCCGCCTCCTCCGCCGATGCCGCGCCACCGGAGATCCCGACGTCCTCCGCGATCGTGTCGCTGAACGCACCGGCGGCCACGATCAGCCGACCGCTCCGGGTCTCGCCGGCCTCCATGTCGATCAGTTCCGCGTCCGTGCCGTAGGTGTCGCCGATCCCGTCGCCCTCGGGCGCCGCGACCTCCGGCAGCTCCGCCGCCAGCCGCCGGTCGAAGCTCTCGCGATCATGCTGCTCGGCTGCGGTGACCCCGTGGCGTTCCACGGCGAGCGGCCGCTCCGGGGGCGCGTAGCCCTCGTCGAGCGCCGACTCGAGGCCTCGGTTCTCCAGGGTGTCCTCCGGCTCCAGAGGCCCGATGTCGTCCTGTACCTCGGAGCCGTCGGGCTGGTAAACCTGGTCGCCCATCAACTCTTCGTCCGACATGAGGTTCTCCTTCGCTGGCCACGGCCCCTCCACCTGGCCGAGGTGTCCACCGCTCGCCGTGAAGGCAAGGGCCCGGCGGCGACCACCCCTGCAATGGGGGGTCACTCCCAGGGTCCCACGCGGTGATCCGCTCCGCAGGCGGTGCCTCTCCGTAACAGCGGTCACGGGCCGCTCCGCAGCAGCGGTCACCGGCCTCCGCGTGGCCGCGGCCACGGCCCTGCGGAGGCCGGCGGTGCACTGGCGACGAGGGGTTCGGCAGCGCTGCTCCTCACGCTAGGAGCCCGTCCCGGGCCCGGGAAGCGTGGCGCGGCCTGGCGAAGCGGGGGTGGCGCGGGCGAGTCGGCGGGTACGTGCACCCGTCCGCGCACCTGATCGGACCCGGGCGGCGTGTTGGTGCCGGAGCGACTGCGAGCTGTGATCGGCTTGGAGCGGTGGTGCCGACCGCAGACCCGCAGGAGGAGAGCCATGACCGCGATGACCACGGATGCCCACCCCGGGCCGCTGCGCGTGCTGGTCTTCGGCGCGTCCCTGCGGACCGACTCGGTCAACGCCAGGCTCGCCTCACTGGTGGCCCGGCTCTTCGCCGAGGCCGACGCCGAGACCGACCTCGCCGGCATGGGCGACTTCGAGATGCCCCTCTACAACGGCGATGTCGAGCTCGACCAGGGACTTCCGCAGGGCGCCCTCGAGCTGCGCGACCGGATCGAGCGGTGCGACGGCTTCGTGATCTCCTCCCCGGAGTACAACGCGTCCGTGCCGGGGGTTCTGAAGAACGCGATCGACTGGGTCTCCCGCGTCCGCCCGCAACCCTTCAAGGACAAGAACGCCATGCTGGTCTCCGCGTCGCCCTCCCTGGTCGGCGGCAACCGCGGGCTCTGGGCTCTGCGGGTGCCCCTGGAGCATCTCGGTACCCGGGTCTACCCCGACATGTTCAGCCTGGCCAACGCCTACCAGGGCTTCACCGACGGCGGCCACCTCTCCGACGCCGTCCTCCAGCAGCGCCTGTCCGAGACCGTCACGTCCTTCCTCCGCCTGGTGGAGGCCGACGTACGCTACGTCGTCCTGCAGCGCCGCTGGTACGAGTTCCTCGCCGACTGCACCGATGCGCCGATCACCCAGAGGGCGCAGGACTGACACCCGTACGGGCGATGTGCCGGGTGTCCTACCGACCGGTCTGCTGCGCGGCCTGCTGCAGCGCATCGAGTGCCTTCCTCGGGTCCGTGACGGCGCTGCCGATCCGGGTCTTGATCTGTGCGGAGACGGCGGGCCAGCTCGGGTCGCTGAGCGGATAGAAGGTGGCGGTGGGCAGGATCTGCAGGAACGGCTGCAGGGCCTTCTCCTCGGGGTCGCTCTGCAGGGCGGCCAGAGCCGACTGGGTCACCGGCATCAGGTCGTACTCCTTGTCGAACTTCACCGTGTTGTCCGTGCGGTAGGCGAAGTCGAGGAAGGCCTTGATCTGGTCCCGGTGGCCGCCCTTCTTGAAGGCCATCACCCAGTCGGCGACGCCGAGCGTGGTCCTGGTGGTGCCGTCCCTGCTGGGCATGGCGGTCCAGGTGACGTCCATGGTCCTGAGGTCGGCCAGCTGCCCGGGGAAGCCGTTGAGCATGCCGACCTTGCCGGAGGCGAAGTCCTTGGTGAGGTCGGTGCGGTTGACGGCGGCGGGGCTCTTCTCGGTGAGTCCGGCGTCGACCCAGCTCTTGAGCCGGGTGAAGGTGTCGACGTTGGCCTTGGAGTTGATGGTGTAGTGGCCGTCGAGGCTCTGGTAGCCGCCGTGGTTCTCCAGCATCCAGATGAAGGCCTCGGCCTGGGCCTCCTCCTTGCCGAGCGGGACGCCGAGCGGGATCTCCACGCCCGCGTTCTTGAGCGCGGTGGCGGCGGCGGTGAGGTCGTCCCAGGTCTTCGGGGGCTTGGCCGGGTCGAGACCGGCCTTCTTGAAGAGGGCGTTGTTGATCAGGAACATCCGGGCGCTGGAGACGAACGGGACGCCGTACTGCGTGCCGTCCTGCTCGCCGGCTCTGGCCATCGCGGGGATGAAGTCGAGCGCGGTGGGGCCGGACAGCACGTCCTGGGCCGGGTAGAGCAGGCCGTTCCTGGCGAAGTCGGCGTAGCCGCCGGTCTGCAGGATGTCCGGCTGGTCGCCGTTCTGCACCATGGTCCTGACCTGGGCGTCGAGGTCGTTCCAATCGATCACCTGCAGGTCGACCTTGACCTTGGGGTGCTGCTGCTCGAACGCCGAGATCACGCCCTGCCAGTACGCCCGGGTCGGGTTCTGGCCGTTCGACCCGTAGTCCGCCGCGACGAACCTGATGGTGGTGACACCGCCGGCCGAGGAGCCGCCGGCGCCGGCGCCGCACGCCGAGAGTGCGAGCGCGCCGGCCACACAGACGGCCGGGAGGACGAGGAAGCGCGGGTTCATCGCGGGGTACCGCCTTTGCACGGGAGGCGAGTGAAGAGGGCGCAGATCTGCGCAAAGATGATTGATTCTCTGCGTTCTGCTCAAGTTTGAACGCTTCGGTGGTGAGAGTGTGCCCCCATCAGGAGTTCGCAGGCCAGTCCGCGTTACCGAAGTGTTGCCATCGGCGGGCCTGGCGCAGGGCATGGCTGCACATGTCTTGACGCGACCCCGGCGAAGACCCGAAGCTGTGCCGCGAGTGATTGAAGTTGCTTGATCGATGGTCGATTAGCGCAGAATCAATCAGAGGCGGAAGGAAGCCCCACCGTGACCAAGCGCATCCTGTACCGGACTACGCCGCTCCTCCTGAGCACCGTCCTGCTCGCCGCCGGCTCCGCCCTCAGCGCGGCCCCGGCCGTCGCGAACGACGGCGAGAGCCAGTCGGCCGCCAACTACTCGTCCGCGGCGACCCCGAGCGGGCCGATCGCCCAGCTCCCGCCGATGGGCTTCAACAACTGGTCGCGCTCGACCTGTGCACCGCAGGCGCCGCTCGACGGCTCCAACCGGCTCGCCTACTCGTTCCAGCAGTACATGCAGGACAACGCCAAGGGCCTGTACGACACCGGCCTGATCGCGGCGGGGTACAAGACCATCACCGTCGACGACTGCTGGATGTACCGCAACAGCTCCGGCTACCTGCACGGCGCGCTCAACTGGGGCGGCGCCACGGATGTCCGCGACACCACCCGGCAGCCGGGCTTCGACCACGAGCTGACCGCCTACGGCGACTACCTGCACAGCCTCGGCGCCAAGTTCGGCATCTACGAGACCTCCGGCACCCACACCTGCAGCACCGCGACGCCGACCGCGCCGAACCTGCCCAACGGCAGCGAGTACTACGAGCAGAACGACGCGAACTCCTTCGTCTACTGGGGCGTTGACGCTCTCAAGTACGACAACTGCGGCCAGCAGGAGCCGATGCAGACGCTGGACGCCCGCATGGCGAACGACCTGAGGACGGCCGTCACCAACGCCGCGAACTCCGGCAACGCGACGCCGAACGTCATGTTCAACATCTCCGCTCCGGCCGCCTACGCGAACGGGTCGACCAAGTTCGCGGTCATGAACTGGGTCCGCTCCCTCGGCCAGTTGTGGCGGGTCGGCCCCGACATCTGGAACTACGGCGACGGCAAGAACCCGTGGAACGTACCGCTGGCGGGCTACAACTTCGGCGCGTACCAGAGCTTCGACAACACCCTGGAGCTCTCCCGGTACCAGGGCCCGGGCAACTGGAACGACGCCGACATGCTGCTGATCGGTGACAACGGCATGACCACCGCCGAGGAGCGCAGCCAGATGTCGCTGTTCTCCGCGCTGGCCGCGCCGCTGGTGATCTCCACCGACGCCCGCAAGTTCGAGCCCTCGTACATCGCCTCGCACCCCGCCGAGGCCGCTCACCTCAACGCCTCGATCGGGATCCTGGGCAACTCCGAGGTCATCGCGGTGGACCAGGACCCGCTCGGAGCAGGTGGCTACCGGGTGGCGGGCGGAGCGGCCAACGCCGACGGCACCCCGGCCGCCACCAGCGGCTTCGACGTCGTCGTCAAGCCGCTCGCTGACGGCAGCCGGGCGGTCGTGGTGCTCAACAAGGGTGGTACGTCAGCCGGTTACACCCTCAACCTGTCGAGCATCGGCTTCAACACCTCCGGCTGCGGCTATACCGTGCGCGACCTGTGGGCGCACGCCACCAGCAGCTCGACCGGCAGCGTCCCGCTCACCATCGGTTCGCACGACAGCGCGATGCTCAAGGTCACCCCGCAGAACGGCTGTGGCGGTTTCACCCCGCGCGGCCAGATCACCGTCTCCCGTGACAACTGGGGCAAGGCCTCGCTCTGCCTGGACAACTACCAGTCCGGCACCGGCACCAACAACCCCGTCGACGTCTACCCCTGCTCCGGAACGTCCAACCAGCAGTGGCAGATGAACGGTGACGGTTCGGTCCAGCTGCTGCAGGCCGGTACGTCGAACCTCTGCCTCACCGCGCAGAGCGGACAGACGGCCGGGGTGATCAACGGCCAGCAGGGCCAGTGGGCCGGCGTCGCACCGTGCGGCTCGGCACCCGGCTACCAGACCTGGACCTACAACCGGGACGGCAACCTGAAGCTGGCCGGTACCGCCAAGTGCCTTGACGTCTACAGCGGGAAGACCACGACCAACGGCACACCCGTCGACCTGTACACCTGCGGCACCTCGCCGAACGCGATCCAGACCAACCAGGCCTGGGCAGCACCGTTCAGCACACCTCCGGGCGCCTGACGGCCCGCCCGACGACCGTCCGCGGTGGGCCCGACGGCCTCACCGCGGACGGTCGTCGTCACACGCAGAGCACGTCGACGCCCTGGCCGGCCAGTTGCTCGACCAGCTCGTCCGGCGCGTCCTTGTCGGTGACCAGGACCCCGATCTCGGCGACCGCGCACACCTGGGCAAAGGCGCGCTTGCCGAGCTTGGTGGAGTCGGCGACCACGATCACCTTGTCCGCCCTCTCGGCCATGGCGCGGTTGGCGCTGGCCTCACCCTCGTCATGGGTGGCGGCGCCGAACTTCGGGTCCACGGCGTTCACCCCGAGGATCGCGTAGTCCAGCGAGAGCCCCTGAAGCACCATAGTGGCCAACGGGCCTGTCAGCTCATAGGAGTTCGGGCGGGCGACTCCCCCGGTCACCACGGTCTTCACATAGGGCCGGACGGCCAGCTCATTGGCGATGTTGATGGCGTTGGTGACGACCGTCAGGGCCGTCCCGGAGGCGTGGTCGGCGAGGTCGGCCCGGGTCGCCAGCTCGCGCGCCACCTCCGAGGTTGTCGTCCCCCCGTTCAGGCCGACCACCGCCCCGGGCGGGACGAGCCCCGCCGCCGCCCGGGCGATCCGGTGCTTCTCGTCCGCCTGGCGCGCGGTCTTGTAACGCAGGGGCAGGTCGTACGCGACTCCGCTCAGCACCGCACCGCCACGGGTCCGGGTCAGCAGCTGCTGCCGGGCGAGCTCCTCCATGTCGCGGCGGACCGTAGCCGTGGAGACACCCAGCAGCTCGGCGGCCTCACCGACCTCGATCCGACCCTGGTTGCCCAGGATCTCGAGCAGCCGCGTCCACCGCTCGTGCGTGCTCATCACAACTCCTCAAATATCGCGCCGACACCGAGCGTATCGCGCGTAGACCGGGCGCAGCGATCTACGCACTGGTGCGCATTCGCGCTCGACAGCGCGGCGCACCCGCACCGATCGCAGCCCCGACACGGTGATCGAGAGCCGGCCGTCAAGGGCCGCTCAGTGCTGACGTTCTGACGCGGGCCCAGGTGACAGGTCGGCCTCCTTGCCGCCACCGGCGCGGTCCAGCGCGTCGAGCAGCACGTCACGCAGCCGCGCGATGTCCGAAGCCATGTCGATCGACGGGTCCAGCAGCCACTGCAGCTGCAGACCGTCGGTCGCGGCCAGCAGGACCCGGGCCGCCCAGTCGGCATCACAGGCCTGGCCGGCCGGGGAGGCGGGCTCGCCGGAAGGCCTCCCCGCGGCGACGGCACCGGCGATGCGCTGCCGCAGCACGCGGTACCGCTCGGCGAAGAAGTCGTGCGCCGGGTGCTCCGGCTCGGCGGCGGCCGCGGCCAGGTCGACGAAGAGCTTGACCAGACCGGGCGTCTCGGCGTTCTTGGCCAGCATCTCGGGACGCCAGAACGCCGCCTCCTCGCCGTACGTCTCGGCGGCGGCGATGTCGCGGGCCTCGAGCACGGCGGTGAGCAGGGCCTCGCGGCTGCCGAAGTGGTGCAGCACCCCCGCGTCCGTCAGGCCGACGCGCTCGGCGATGTCCCTGACCGACACGCCTCGGCTGCCCGCCTCCGCGTAGGCCGCCAGCGCCGCTTCGAGGATCAGCTTCCGCTTGGCGGCGCTCTTGGCGTACGGGCCACGGGGGCTTCGAGTGCTCACCGAAGAACTCTAGCCCCGCGAAGACCGCGACTCTAAAACCTCGCCTTACTAGGTTTTAAGATTTACCGTGGCAGGAGCGGGCGATGCCCGACCCTCCCCGCCCCACCCGAAAGGTTCCTGCGATGATCCTCCGCACCCGGGGGCTGCTGCTCTCCGAGAGCTTCCTCTTCGGCGCCTCGACCTCCGCCCACCAGACCGAGGGCGGCAACACCAACAGCGACTGGTGGCAGCTCGAACACGGCGACGGCCCGGTCAAGGAGCCGAGCGGCGACGCCGCCGACAGCTACCACCGCTGGCACGTCGACATGGACCTCCTGGCCGAGCTCGGCTTCACCGACTACCGCTTCAGCATCGAGTGGGCCCGGATCGAACCCGCCCCCGGCCGCTTCTCCCGGGCCGCGATCGCCCACTACCGGCGGATGGTCGAGGGCGCGCTCGAACGCGGCCTGCGCCCCATGGTGACACTGCATCACTTCACCGTGCCCCGCTGGTTCGCCGAGCAGGGCGGGTGGACCGCCGACGCGGCGGTCGACCGCTTCGCCCGGTACGTCGCCGCGACGGCGCCCGTCATCGACAGCGGTGTCCGGCACGTCTGCACCATCAACGGACCCAACCTGGTCGCCGCCCTCGGCGGCGCCACCGGGCCAGGCACCGGGATGCCGCCCCCGGCCGCGCTGCCGGTGCCCTGCCGGAAACTGACGGACGTCCTCATCCAGGCCCACCGGAGGGCCGTCGCCGTGATCAAGGACATCTCCCCGGAGATCCGGACCGGCTGGTCGGTTGCCAACCAGGTCCACCAGGCCCTGCCAGGCGCGGAGGACGTCACCGCCGCGTACCGGTACCCGCTCGAGGACGTCTTCCTGCAGGCGGCGCGCGACGACGACTGGGTCGGCGTCCAGGCCCACACCCGCACCCTGGTCGGCCCCGACGGGCCACTCCCCGCACCCCGGGAGGCCGAGCGCACGCTCAGCGGCTGGGAGTACTACCCGGCGGCGCTCGGGCACGCTCTGCGCCACACCGCCCGAGTGGTCGGCGACGTACCGCTGATCGTCACCGAGAACGGTGTCTCCACCGCCGACGACACCCGCAGGATCGACTACACCACCCAGGCGCTCCAGGACCTGGCGGCGGCCATCGCGGACGGCCTCGACATCCGTGGCTACTTCCACCGGAGCGCCCTGGACGCCTACGAATGGGGCTCGTACCGCCCCACCTTCGGCCTGATCGCCGTCGACCTGGAGACCTTCCTGCGGGCCCCCCGGCCGTCGGCTCGTTGGCTCGGCCGGATCGCCCGCAGCGGGGTGCTGCCCCTGGCCTGCCCGTAGCCGGATGTCCTCCGTGCCCGGGCGGCGGGCTCCGTCAGTAGTAGCCCTTCTCGCCGTCGAGAATCTCCCGGACGGCATCCACGTGACCGGCGTGCCGGGCGGTCTCCTCGATCATGTGGAACAGGATCCACCGCAGGCTCGCCGCAGAGGCGGGGAAGTCCGGGTGCCGGCCCACGTCGTCCAGTGCGTGGGCCTTGATGATCTCGTCCGACACGGCGCACTGGCGGTCGTACTCCTCGAGGAGCTGTGCGAGCGGGATGCCGTCGACCATCATGTCGGCGTCCTCGGGGCCGCCCTCGAACCGAGGCCCCACGGCCGGCCGGCCGAGCAGGATGACCTCGAACCAGAGGTGCTCGACCCAGCGCAGGTGGGAGACCACACCCGCCATCGTCATCCGGGGCGAGGCCGGAAGGACGGATCGGTGGGCATCCGCGTCCGACAGGTCCTCGCATTTCCAGTGAATGACCGCGCGCTGCATGTCGAGCCAGCCGAGAAGCTGGGTCCGCTCGTCGGCGCCGTACGGAGGGCGAATGCGAGGAGGGGTCATGAGCGCTGACGGTACCTCAGCCGAGCCTCACGTCGCACGGTGTTTTCGGCCGGTGACGGAGCGAGCGCGGTGAGGGAGGGCAGCCCCGGGCCGCCATCCGTGGGACTGCCGATCCGTGCCCGACGGAGCACACTGGAAGGACCCGTCGAGCGGACCGGTGATGAGGCTCACCGCAACCGCGGCATCTGCCATGGACGATCCCTGGTTGAGGGAGCCCGACCAGGAGACGTCATGCCCACGACCTTTCCCAGGACCCTCGCCGCACTGCGTGGATGCCGACGCGCGCTGCTGCGCCGGTCGCGCGCCCACGAGGCACCACCCCGCCCCACCCGCGAGGAACAGCTGGAGGCCCTCCTCGAGGTCCTCGACGACGCGGTGGCGGCCCAGCCGCTCGCCGACCAGGTGGTCGCGGCATGCGGGGCGTACGGCCCGGTGCCCGGCTCGCTCGCCCAGGACGGCGGTTGGCAGCTCATCACCTTCAACCACCTGGCCTTCCGGCTCGGCGAGCTCAGCCTCGACGGCGAGCTCGCTCAGGTGCGCGAACGCGCCTCGCGGCTGCTGGCGTACGACCTGTGGATGATCCACGAGTCGCTCAGGCTCGCCTTCGCCTCGCAGCGGGACAACGAGCGCGTCGAGGCCGCCCGTCTGCGGGTGAACGGCCTGGGTGCCCCGGCCGACGCCCTGCGGAGACTGCGTGACGACGTCAGACACCAGGGCGGCAGTGCCACGCTCGCCCGGTCTCCCGAACGCCAGGAGAGCCGCGCGGCCGATCCGGAGTGAGGTGGCACCGGTGTCACCGCCCGCTACGGGCGGCTTCGACCTCGAGCTCCACCACCCGTGCCCGCAGCTCGAAGACCCGCCGCACCCCGGCCGGGGTCAGCCCCTCGCCCACCGGGAACCCCCGCACGGGGGTGTCCGGCCCGTACCCGTGGGCCGGTGGCTCACTCGAACACCTGTCGCATCTCGAGTACGCGCAGTCCGAGCGACTGGAACCGGACCAGCAGCCCGTACAGATGAGCCTCGTCGATGATCCTGCCGACGAACAGGGTCTGGTCCGGCAGGGCGGAACGGTCGAGCTCCGGGAAGGCCTCGGCAAGTGCCTCGGACACGACGCCGGTGACGCGGAATTCGTAGCGCATGACGGCGGTACCCCGGTTTCCCTTGGGGCGGAAGGCTGATACGTAGCAGCCTTCTCCTCCGCCCGGTCCCCGGCATCGCCCGCTTCGGGCGATCTGCGCCGGTGCGCCGTCACATCATGCCGAGGTCCCGCGCGCGGCGGACCGCCTCGCTGCGGCGGGTGACGGAGAGCTTGCGGTAGATGCTCTTCAGGTGTGTCTTGACCGTGTTGGCGGACAGATAGAGGTTCGCCGCTATCTCCTCCGTGGTGAGCATCTGCGCGGCCTCTCGCAGCACCTCGCTCTCCCGCTCACTGAGCGCCTCGACCAGCAGCGGCAGCTGCTCGTGCGCTCCCGTCCGCTTACCCGCCCCCGGAAGCCAGCTGTGCGCTCTCGCCAGCTGGGGCTCGCGACGGACCACCTCTCGTAACCACGGACCGCTCTCGGTGAACACCCGCCGCAGCTCCTCCGGCCTGGCCAGGACGAGCGCCTCGCGCAGCAGGCGGCAGGCCTCGTCCGGGTCGCCGCTCCCGGCGACGGCCTCGGCCCGCAGCAGGCATGCCCGTACCCGCCACGCCTCCGAGGCCTCCGCGCCCGCCGAGGCCGGATCGTCGGCGGGCAGGCCGGCCAGCATGTCCAGCGCACGCTCCGGCTGACCTCCCGCCACCAGCGCCCGCGCCGTGGCCACGGTGTGCTCGGGCCGGTCGGAAGCCCCGAGGTCGAGCACGTCCAGGGCGGCCGCCGCGTCGCCGTGCGCCAGATGTACGGCCGACCCGGCGATCGCCAGCTCGTCCGCCGCCCAGTCGGGCAGACACCGCGCGGAGGTGGAGCCCGCCTTCCCCAGCAGGGCGAGCGCGCCCTCCCGGTCGCCTGCGGCGGTCGCCAGCCGCGCCCCGATCACGGCGGACTCCACCGCCGCGACGGGCTGCGGGAAGGTGCCGGCGGCGGCCGTCGCCAGGGTGAGTTCGGCGCGGGCGGTCTCCAGGTCGTCGTGCTCGGTGGCCACGCCCGCCAGGACCAGATGGCCGAGCCCGGAGCGGCGCTCCGGTGGCAGCGCGGACCGCTCGGCGGCGGTGAGTGACCATCGCGCGTGCTGCTCCGCCCTGCGGAGCCGGCCCTGCAACAGCTCGACCATCGCCAGCGACCCCAGGGCATCGGTGAGCGGACACTCCAGCCCCGGCTGCCCGCACGCCTCGACCGCGGCGAGCAGGCGGCGTTCCGCGTCATCGAGCCGGCCGGCTCCGAGCTCGGCCGCACCGAGGCCGGTCATCAGCATGGCCGGGATCTCCGGATGCTCGTCGAGGCGCCGTTGGGGTACGTCCGGCAGCAGGCGGTCGGCCTCCCCGGCCTCCCGGCCGGCTTCCTCCGGATCGCCGGCCAGCCCGGCGGCGAGCATGCCCACGAAAGCCCGGCAGAGCCGCAGGGCCGGGCCTGCCGGCTCGAGGTGCTCGTCGGCGAGGCGCAGATCGGCTGCGCAGCCGTCGAGGTCGTGGTCGGCGAGCCGGCCGGCTGCCCTGACCAGGGCGGGAGCCGGGCCGTCCAGATCCTCGGGCATGGCCGAGAACGTCCGGCGCAGCTGTTCCGTGTCCAGGCCGGTGAAGAGCCGGCCGATCGCCAGATCATCGACCAGGTGCCCTGCCGCGAACCGCCAGTCACCCGCCTCCGCGGCCTGCGCCACGGCGTCGGTGAGCCGGCCCGCCTCGGCGAACCAGCGTGCGGCCCGAGCCCTCAGCTCGGGCTCCAGCCCGGGCCTGCGGTGCCGCAGATGCGCGTGCAACACCTCGGCGAACAGGGGATGCAGCCGGTACCAGTCCGAGCCGTCCAGCCGTTCCAGGAAGGCGTTGGCGTGGGCGAGGTCGGCCAGGGCCCAGTCGGCGTCCTGACGGCCCGTCAGCACGTCGGCCAGGTCGGGGTGGATGCGGTCGGCGATGGAGGCCCGCAGCAGCAGCTCCTGCAGGGGCAGGGGCTGGGCGTCGAGCACCTCCGTGATCAGGTAGTCGGCGATCGTGGTGCGGTCGGTGGCGAACTGCCGGGCGAAGGTCTCCGGGTCGGCGCTCTGCTGCATGGCCAGGGCGACCAGGCGCAGGCCCGCCGCCCAGCCGTCGGTCCGTGCGGCCAACAGCCCGATCCCCTCCTCCGAGACCTCCAGTCCGTGTTCCTTGAGCAGCAGCGCGCTCTCCTCGCCGGTGAACCTCAGGTCCGCGTTCCTGATCTCGGTGATCGCACCGGAGGCCCGGTAGAGGTGCAGCGGCAGCATGGGCTCGGTCCGGCTGGTGAGCACGAGACGGAGACCACCGCAGGCGTGCCTCAGGACGAAGTCCAGTCCCTCGGCCGTCTCCTGGGAGGGGACGGCGTCCAGCCGGTCCAGCACCAGGACGACCGGTTCGGGTGACGCCGCCAGAGCCTCGGCCAGATGGACGAGCAGCGATCGGTCCACCCCCTCGGCCCGCGCGGGGCGGCCCACCCTGGCCGGCAGGCGTACGCCGCTGCGGTGGAGCCCCTCGATGACGTAGGCCCAGAAGGCGCCCGGAGCGTCGCCGGGCTCCAGGGTGAGCCAGACGACCGGGCCGGGAGCCCGGCTCTCGGAGAGCCAGTGGGTGACGAGGACCGTCTTTCCCGCTCCCGCCGGACCGTTGACCAGGGTGAGCAGGGTGAGCGGGTCCTGCAGTCCTGCCGTCAGGCGTTCCAGCAGGGCCGGACGGCGGATGAGGATCTTCGGCAGCGCCGGGACGGCGAGCCTGGCGGCCAGCATCGGGTCGTCGGCGGGCGAGGGGCCCCGGTACTGCGAGGAGTCGGACGAGTCCGTCACCGGAGGGTTCTGCATGAGGTCACCGGATTCACGGGAGGCTTCATGATCAGGCCACCCCTCCACTCAACCGCCGCAGCCCGGTGATCACCAGTTGCGGCCGTCCGCCCGACGACGCGTCTCACCCGATACGGGTGGTGCACCGGGACGGGCGGCGCGGTCACCGTGGAATCACCATCACGTGCCCACGAGCCGACCGCAGGAGACAACCGAAGGAGGCCGACGGTGGAGATCGCACTGCAACATCTGGCATCGGACTATCCGCTGCTCAACGCGTTCTGGACGATGTGCTGGTTCTTCCTCTGGATCCTCTGGTTCATGCTGCTGTTCCGGATCATCGTCGACATCTTCCGCGACTCCGCGCTGAACGGCTGGGGCAAGGCCGGCTGGCTGGTCTTCGTCGTCATCCTGCCCTTCCTCGGGGTCTTCGTGTACCTGATCGCCCGGGGCTCGGGCATGGGCGAACGTGACCTGCGCCAGGCACAGAAGAGCGAGGAGGCGTTCCGCTCCTACGTACGGGAGGCCGCCGGCCCGCCCAGCACCACGGATGAGCTGGCACGCCTCGCCGAACTGAAGGCGAGCGGCCACATCACCGACGAGGAGTACGAGCGCGCCAAGGCCAAGATTCTGGCCTGAGAGGACAAGCTCCGGCCGGTCCCCGCCCTTCCTGGGGCGGGGACCGGCCGGGGCGTGTGCCGCGGGGTCGTCAGCGGGCGCCGGCGGTGTGCCGGGCCGGGCGGTCGGGCCGGGTACGCCGGGAGGGGGCCCGGCGCCGGGTGCGCGGGGCGCCGGCGGGGCCGAGCAGGGCCTGCCGTTCGTCCTCGGTCAGGCCGCCCCACACGCCGTACCGCTCGCGCGCCGCAAGGGCGTACTGGAGGCACTGGGCGCGGACCGGGCACCCGGCGCAGATCCGCTTGGCGGCTTCCTCGCGCTCGTCGTGCGGGCCGCCGCGTTCGCCGGGCGGGTGGAAGAAGAGACTGCTGTCCACGCCGCGGCAGGCGGCGTCGAGCTGCCAGTCCCAGAAGCGCTCGAACGGGCCGGGCAGGCGCGATATCTCGGACATCGGCAGGCACCCTTTCGGGGTCGGTGCACGGGTGGGCATGGCCTGCGGCTGCCCCCGTTCCCGCGGCCTAACCGGCCTTTCGCCTCACTCGAGGCCGGACCGCAGGGTCGCCAGGGCCCGGGAGAGCAGGCGGGAGACGTGCATCTGGGAGATGCCCAGGCGCTCGGCGATCTGGGACTGGGTCAGGTCGTCGGAGAAGCGCAGCGAGAGGATGGTCCGGTCCCGCTCGGGCAGCGCGGCGATGAGCGGCTTGAGGTCCTGCAGGTACTCGGCCTTCTCGATCCCGGGGTCATCGGCGCCGAGGCGCTCGCCCAGGCTGCCTTCGCGGGAGTCCAGCTCGAGCTGCAGGTCGAGCGAGCCCACCGTGCGGCCGTTCGAGGCCACCATGCCCTCGGCGACCTCCTGCTCGCTGAGCTGCAGATGCTCGGCGAGCTCCGCGACCGAGGGGGTGTGCTCCAGCTCCTGCTCCAGCTCGTCACCGGCCTTGGCCAGCGCGAGGTGGAGCTCCTGAAGGCGCCGGGGCACGTGGACCGCCCAGGTGGTGTCACGGAAGTAGCGCTTGATCTCGCCGCAGATGGTCGGCAGCGCAAAGGTGGTGAACTCCAGCCCCCGCTCGGGGTCGAACCGGTCGATGGCCTTGATCAGCCCGATCGTGCCGACCTGGACGATGTCCTCCATGGACTCGTGGCTGTGGCCGAAGCGGCGCGCGGCGAACTTCACCAGCGAGAGGTTCAGCTCGATGAGGGTCCCGCGCACGTACGAGTAGGCCGCCGAGCCCTCTTCCAGCAGCCGCAGCCGGTCGAAGAGCGCCCTCGAGAGTGCCTTGGCCTCCTCGCAGTCGACGGCTGTGGGGTCCTGGATCTCCGGCAGGGCTTCACTGAGCGCGGCCATGACGAATTTCCTCCCTCGAGTCGTCACCGATGTGCTTCTGGCCCCTACCCAGGATCAATCCTGCAAACCGGGATGAGTGGGACAGATCCGTCGTCCGAGGGTCAGCGGCTACGCGAGGAGGGCTCCGAGAGGGCGGCAGCCAGCCGGGCGGTGCCGACCTCGAACCACACCGCCTTCCCGTGGTCGCGGTCCTCCGTGCCCCAGCGGTCGGACAGCCGCTGCACGATGTGGAGCCCGTGCCCGCCCGGAGCCCCCTGCCGTTGCGGTACCCGGGGGTCGGGGGCCCTCGGGTCGGCGTCCAGAACCTCGACCCGCAGCACCCGGTCGGACACCGTGATCACCATCTCCGTGGGACCGCCGGCGTGAAGGCAGGCGTTGGACAGGACCTCCGAGGCGATCAGCAGTACGTCGTCCACGGCGTCCTGCCCGAACGGGTCCGGCCGGCCTGGGAGGAATCCCCAGTCGGACAGGACCTGCAGGGTGAACTCCCGGCCCAGCAGAACAGGCCTGGACGCACCGGAGAGCCGCAGACCGCGCCGGCGCGGCCGCCGGTGATGGAACCCGTCCGGGTGCGGACGTGAGTTGGTCATCGGTGTCACCTCTGTCCGATGCCTCACGCCTGCCCACACTGCCGAGGAGAACACCTGCCCGGACGGCGACCCCCTCGACGGCTCAGTCGTCGGCGCCCGGCCGCCGGAAGCCCGCCAGGATGCGCTCGGCGGCCAGGGTCGGGGTCAGGGCGCCGTCGCGTACCTGCTGTTCGACGGCGGGGACGATCCGGCGGACCTCGGGGTGTTCGCGCAGCTGGGCCAGGAGCTGGTCGTGGACCATCGCCCAGGTCCAGTCCACCTGCTGGTCACGCCGTCGGGCGGCGAGTGACCCGGTCGCCTCGAGGATCTGGCGGTGCTGGCGCAGGCGTTCCCACAGGGTGTCCAGGCCGGAGCCGTCGCGCCCGCTGCAGGTGAGCACCGGTGGCGTCCACGCGGCGTCCGGGGCCTGGAGCAGCCGCAGCGCTCCGGTCAGCTCCCGGGCCGCGGCGCGGGCGTCGAGCTCGTGCGGGCCGTCCGCCTTGTTGACGGCGACGATGTCGGCCAGCTCCAGGACGCCCTTCTTGATGCCCTGGAGCTGGTCGCCGGTCCGGGCCAGGGTGAGCAGCAGGAAGGAGTCCACCATGTTGGCGACCGTGGTCTCGGACTGCCCCACGCCCACCGTCTCGACCAGGACGACGTCGTAGCCGGCCGCCTCCATGACGACCATGCTCTCCCGGGTCGCCCGCGCCACGCCGCCGAGCGTGCCCGAGGTGGGTGAGGGCCGGACGAAGGCGTTCGGGTCGACGGCCAGCTTCTCCATCCTGGTCTTGTCGCCCAGGATGGAGCCGCCGGTCCTGCTGGAGGTCGGGTCGACGGCGAGGACCGCGACCCGGTGTCCGAGGCCGGTGAGCATGGTGCCCAGCGCCTCGATGAAGGTGGACTTGCCCACGCCGGGCACGCCCGTGATCCCGACCCGGACGGCCTGGCCCGAGTGCGGCAGCAGCTCGATCAGCAGCCGCTGGGCGAGCTCGCGGTGGTCGGGCCGGGTGGACTCCACGAGGGTGATGGCCCGCGCGATGAAGGCGCGCGAGCCGTCGAGGACACCCTTGACGTACTGGTCGAGGTCGATCGTCCGGGCCATCGGCTCAGTGGCTCACAGCTCGTGGCCGAGGTCCGCGGCGAGCGTCCTCAGCAGGTCGTGGGCGGCGTCCGGGATCACCGTGCCGGGCGGGAAGACGGCGGCGGCACCGGCCTCGTACAGGGCGTCGAAGTCCTGCGGAGGGATGACCCCGCCGACCACGATGGTGATGTCCTCGCGTCCGGCCTCGGCGAGTTCGGCGCGCAGCGCGGGCACCAGGGTGAGGTGGCCGGCCGCCAGCGAGGAGACGCCGACGATGTGGACGTCGGCCTCCACGGCCTGCCGGGCGACCTCCGCCGGGGTCTGGAACAGCGGGCCCACGTCCACCGTGAAGCCGAGGTCGGCGAAGGCGGTGGCGATCACCTTCTGCCCGCGGTCGTGCCCGTCCTGGCCCATCTTGGCGACCAGGATGCGCGGGCGGCGGCCCTCGGCCTCCTCGAATCGCTCGACCAGCTCGCGGGTGCGCCGGACGCCCTCCGACGGCCCTGCCTCGTCTCGGTACACACCGGAGATCGTACGGATCTGGCCGGAGTGCCGTCCGTAGACCTTCTCGAGTGCGTCGGAGATCTCACCGACCGTCGCCTTGGCCCGGGCCGCGTTCACGGCGAGGGCCAGCAGGTTGCCGTCCAGGCCGCCGCCGCGCTGCGGGCCGGCCTCGGCGGAGGCGGTGAGGGCGCGCAGGGCGTCCTGGCAGGCCGCCTCGTCGCGCTCGGCGCGCAGTCGGCGCAGCTTCTCGATCTGCTGGGCGCGGACGGAGGAGTTGTCGACCTTGAGGACGTCGATCTGCTCGTCGTTGGCGACCCGGTACTTGTTGACGCCGATCACCGGCTGACGGCCGGAGTCGATCCGGGCCTGGGTACGGGCCGCGGCCTCCTCCACGCGCAGCTTGGGGATGCCCGCGTCGATGGCCTTGGCCATGCCGCCGGCCGCCTCGACCTCCTGGATGTGCTGCCAGGCCCGCGCCGCCAGGTCGTGGGTGAGCTTCTCGACGTACGCACTGCCGCCCCAGGGGTCGATGACCCGGCAGGTGCCGGACTCCTGCTGGAGCATCAGCTGGGTGTTGCGCGCGATCCGGGCGGAGAAGTCGGTCGGCAGCGCCAGCGCCTCGTCGAGCGCGTTGGTGTGCAGCGACTGGGTGTGGCCCTGGGTGGCGGCCATCGCCTCGACGCAGGTGCGGGTGACGTTGTTGAAGACGTCCTGGGCGGTGAGCGACCAGCCGGAGGTCTGCGAATGGGTGCGCAGCGACAGCGACTTGGCGTTCTGCGGGTCGAACTGCTTGACCAGCTTGGCCCAGAGCAGCCGGGCCGCCCGCAGCTTGGCGATCTCCATGAAGAAGTTCATGCCGATCGCCCAGAAGAACGACAGCCGGGGTGCGAAGGCGTCCACGTCCATACCCGCGTCCAGCCCGGCGCGCAGGTACTCCACGCCGTCGGCCAGGGTGTAGGCCAGCTCCAGGTCGGCCGTGGCTCCGGCCTCCTGGATGTGGTAGCCCGAGATGGAGATGGAGTTGTAGCGCGGCATCTTCTGCGAGGTGTACGCGAAGATGTCGGAGATGATCCGCATCGACGGCTGCGGCGGGTAGATGTAGGTGTTGCGGACCATGAACTCCTTGAGGATGTCGTTCTGGATGGTCCCCGCCAGCTTCTCGGGCGGCACCCCCTGCTCCTCGGCCGCCACGATGTAGAGCGCCAGCACCGGCAGCACGGCGCCGTTCATGGTCATCGACACCGACATCTTGTCGAGCGGGATGCCGTCGAAGAGCTGGCGCATGTCGTAGATGGAGTCGATGGCCACGCCCGCCATGCCGACGTCGCCGGTGACGCGGGGGTGGTCGCTGTCGTACCCGCGGTGGGTCGGCAGGTCGAAGGCGACCGAGAGGCCCTTCTGACCGGCCGCCAGGTTGCGCCGGTAGAACGCGTTGGACTCCTCCGCCGTGGAGAAGCCCGCGTACTGACGCACCGTCCACGGCTGGTTGACGTACATGGTCGGGTACGGTCCGCGCAGGAACGGCGCGATGCCCGGGTGGGTGGCCAGGAAGTCCAGCCCGGCCAGGTCCTCGCCCGTGTACAGCGGCTTGACGCCGATGCCCTCGGGGGTGTCCCAGACCAGGTCCTCGACCTCCTTGCCGGTGGCCTGCTGCCAGGCCTCCCGCCAGTCGCCGCCGGTGGCCCCGGGGGCGTCGGCCCCGTCGAGGCCGATCTCCGAGAAGTCCGGGATCACTGCGCCACTCCGATCTCGTCGAGGACCGAGGAGAGGACCGCGACGGCGTCGCAGCCCGCGAAGACGAACTCGTCCACCCCGGCCTGCCGGTACGCCTCCTGCGGCTTGCCCGCCAGCAGTACCCGGCGTGCGCCGGCGCTCTTCAGCGCGGCGGTGACGGCCTCGCCGTGCTCCGCGTACAGCTGGTCGCTCGAGCACAGGCAGGCCAGGCTCGCTCCGCCGGCGGCGAAGGCCTCCGCCAGCGCGGCCGGATCGACGCCCTCGGCCGGGACGGTCTCGATGCCGCCCGCCTGGAACAGGTTGGCGGCGAAGGCGGACCGGGCCGTGTGCACGGCCGCAGGACCGATGGCCGCCAGGAAGATCCGCGGCCGCTCGCCCTCGCCGGCCAGGTGCGCGTCCGAGCGGGTACGGAGTGCCTCGAAGGCCTCCGCGCGGCGCACCCGGGGCAGACCGCCCGCGAGCGGGGCGGGCGCCGGCTCCCGTACCACCGGCTGCTCGGCGAGGTTGGGGAACTCGCTGACGCCGGTGATCGGCTCGCGGCGGCGCGCCAGATCGGCGGAGCGCTTCGCCCAGGTCTCGGCGATCCGCTCCTGGACAGCCCCGGAGCGCAGGGCGGCGGCCTGGCCGCCGGCCCGCTCGATCTCCTGGAACCACGCCCAGGCGGCCCGGGCCAGCTCCTCGGTCAGCTGCTCGACGTACCAGGAGCCGCCCGCCGGGTCGATGACCTTGGCCAGGTGCGACTCCTCCAGCAGGATCGCCTGGGTGTTGCGGGCGACCCGCCGGGCGAAGGCGTCCGGCAGGCCGAGCGCGCTGTCGAACGGGAGCACGGACACCGCGTCGGCGCCGCCGACACCGGCGGCCAGGCAGGCGACCGTGGTGCGCAGCATGTTCACCCACGGGTCGCGCTCGGTCATCATCACGGCGGAGGTCACCGCGTGCTGGCGCTGGGCCGCCGCCGTGCCGGGCGCGGCGCCCGCGACCTGGGCCACGCGGGCCCAGAGCCTGCGGGCCGCACGGAACTTGGCGATGGTGAGGAACTGGTCCTCGGTGGCCGCGTAGCGGAACTCCAGCTGCGCGCAGGCCACGTCGACGGACAGCCCCGCGGCGGTCAGCTCGCGCAGGTAGGCGACGCCGGTGGCGAGCGAGCAGCCGAGCTCCTGGGCCGGCGAGGCCCCGGCGTCGTGGAACGGGAGGGCGTCCACGGTCAGCGCCCGGATCCCCGGGTGGTCGCGGTCGCAGCGCACGGCGAGTGCGGCGGCGTCGGCGAGGTGCCGTGCGGTGTCCTCGTCCCGGCCGGTGCGGGCGAGCAGGCCCAGCGGGTCGGCGCCGAGGTTGCCCTGGGCGGCTCCGGCCGGGACCTCGCGCTCGGCGAGGACGGCGAGCAGCTGCTCGGCGGCGGCGGCGAACTCCGGGCCGGCGTCGAGGACGACGGGCGCCAGGTCGAGGTAGACGCCCTTGAGGACGTCCGGCAGCGCGGCGACCGGCAGACCGGTCCCGCCGACCGACAGCCAGAGCGAGGTGACACCGTTCTCCAGGTCGGCGAGCACCGCTTCGTTGCACTGCTGCGGATCCGGGTGCGCGTGCCGCTGGCGGACGTCCCAGCCGGAGACCGCGGACCCCTCCGCCCGGCTGCCCCGCACGAACGGCGGGAAGCCCGGATAGCCGGCTTCGGCCGCGGTGTCCTCGGCGGTGTACAGCGGGCGGACGCGAAGCCCGTCCTGGAGTGTGGTGGCGAGCGCGTCCTCTGCCTGCGCGCCGGTTACGTCCTGCGCGCCTGACTTGCGTAGGACGCCTTCGACAAGGCGCTGCCACTGCTCACGGGAGGAATCCGGGAACTCGGCGGCCAGGGGAAGCCCTTCGGGCGAGACCGTCATGGAGGAAGGTTAATGCCCGTTAGCAGGGTCGCAGCAGGCCCGGAGGGTGTGACCTTCCCCTCGCTGCACTCTGCGCCGCGTACAGTGCCCCGACGTCCCGGCCCACCTGGAGTGGCTCGGCTCGCGCGGGCGCTGACGAGACGTCGAGGGTGTGGTCACTCCGCTCGCTCACGCACCGCCGTGGTGGACGGACTCGAGGCGGGCCAGTTCGTCCTCCGAGAGCCGCAGCGCGCCGGCGGCGACATTGGCGGCCAGGTGGTCCGGGTTGCCGGTGCCGGGGATGGCCAGCACGTGCGGCCCGCGGTGCAGCGTCCACGCCAGCCGCACCTGGGCGGCCGTCGCGCCGTGGGCGCGGGCGACGGCGAGCACCTCTTCGCCGTCGGCGCCGCTCGCGCCGGCCTCGCGCCCGGCACCGGCGATGGCAAAGAACGGCACGAACGCGACCCCCTGCTCGCCGCAGGTCCGCAGGAACTCGTCGTACTCGGGTCGTACGCCGATGCCGTACTGGTTCTGTACGCAGACCACCGGCGCGATGGCCTGGGCCTCGGCGAGGTGCTCGGGGCTGACGTTGGAGATGCCCAGGTGGCGGATGAGCCCGGCGTCGCGCAGGTCGGCCAGCGCGCCGAAACGCTCGGCGATCGAAGCGGTGCCGAGGATGCGCAGGTTCACCACGTCGAGGTGGTCACGGCCGAGTTGGCGCAGGTTCTCCTCGACCTGGCCGCGCAGCTGCTCCGGGGTGGCATGGTCCAGCCAGTGACCCGACGGGTCGCGGCCCGGCCCGACCTTGGTGGTGATGACCAGATCATCCGGGTAGGGGGCCAGCGCTCGGTTGATCAGTTCGTTGGCGGAGCGCAGCGGCGAGAAGTAGAACGCGGCGGTGTCGATGTGGTTCACGCCGAGTTCGACGGCGCGGCGCAGCACGGTGATCGCCTGGTTGCGATCGCTCGGGGCGGCGTCGGCCCTCAGTGCCGTACCGATCTGCGGCAGGCGCATCGCGCCGAATCCGATCCGGTTGACCGTCAGGTCGCCGAGCTTCCAGGTACCCGCGGACTCCGCGGTGATTGTCTCCGAGGTCATGATCGCAGTCTGCCACACTCCTGCGGAGCACCCGGGTGGTGCAACTTGCCGAGCATGCAGTGCGGTTGGCGAAGCTGACGCTCCGCCACCACATCAACGGATCAGCGGGCGTCGCTGGCCGTGGCAGCCGGAGAGCACGAGCCGGCGGTGGTGTCGTGGTGTCCGGCCAGCCAGAAACCGGTGAGCAGGCCTGCGACCGCGAGGACCTTGTGCCGGTTCCGCTTCCACCAGGACGGTGATCCGGCGGCCATGAAGCGCAGTTGGGTGTAGTCCGGGTGTTCGCTCGGGGGTGCGTCCTTGAACAGTCCCATGTCGGGTGTACCTCCTGTCCCGTCAGGAAGCTCATGACCATACGCCCCGTCATGTCATGATCGCAGGCATTTAATCCCGTTTCATTCCGCTAGGCCTGACGCGAGGACGGGCCGAGCAGGATCGCGACGTCCCCCTCCTCCGGGAGTGGCGTGCTGCCGTCGATCACCGGTACGAGCGTGCCGTCCTTGCGCACCCGGAAGAGGAGGTCGTGCCCCTCCGGAATCCCGTCCGGCAGGGGCCACGCCACGATGCGGGACCCGTCCGCGTAGCGGCGGGCCAGCGCCGGTCTGGTCAGGTCGGCACCGAACAGGACCTCGCCGCCCGTGTAGGGGGCCACCACCCCGTGGCTGTCGCCGGGCGGCCCGAGACGGTAGACCGGACCCTCGATGGTGCCCTGCAGAATCGTTGCGGCGAGCGCATTGAAGTCGTCCTCCTCGGTGAGCAGGAGCACGGCGGTGATCCCCTCCAGCTCCGCGCCCTGTCCCGTGGCCGCCGCCAGCAGCTCGCCCGGAGCCAGCTCGAGCCCCGACTCCCTGATCCGCTCGCGCTCCTGCTCCAGGCCGGCCCACATCAGCACGTCCAGACCGCCGGACCTGAGAACCCGGCCCACGTCCACCACCCACCGGGCACCGCCGACCAGCAGCGGCAGCGAGCGGGCCTGGCGTCTGACGCCGAGTCGCCTGGCGGCGGGCACCGCCGTGAACCCGTACAGGCTCACGGTGGCGACGATGACCATGAAGGTGGCCGGCAGGATCTTCGAGGCCCCGCCGATGCCCTTGGCGACGAGGCCGGACGAGAAGGTCGAAGCGGTTGCCGCGGCCACGATGCCGCGCGGCGCCATCCACCCGACGAAGCCGCGCTCGCCCCGGCTGAGGTCCGTACCGGCCGTGGACACCACCGCGACCAGGGGTCTGGCGACGAGCACCAGGACGGCGACCAGCCCGAGCGCCGGGAGCACCACGTGACGCAGGGACTGCGGCGTGATGGTGGCCGAGATGGAGATGAACAGCAGCCCCAGGATCAGCTGGACCAGCGTCTCGAAGAAGGGATCCCTCGTCGGGAGGTCGAATCCCGGCATGTTGGCAACGGCCATGCCCATGACCACTGCGGCGATCAGCCCCGTGTCGTCCCGGAGCACATCGCAGACGGCGGCCGCGCCGATCACGGTGGCGAGCTGCACCGCGGTGGCGAGCGATTCGGGGAGCCGGAGCCTGCTGAGCAGCAGCCACAGCACTGCGATCCCCACGGCGCCGCCGGCCAGGCCCACCGCGGCGCTCTCGAGGAACTGCGTGGCGCGACTGCCGATGTGTCCGGTGGTGCTGTTGCTCGCGATGACGGTGTGGAAGACCAGGGCCCCCAGAATGGCGCCGATCGGGTCGATCAGCGAACCCTCCCAGGTGAGGATGCGCTGCAGCCGCTCGACCGGCCGGACGAAGTTGAGCAGCGGGCCCACGACCGTGGGCCCGGAGACGACGAGGATCGTTCCGAGCATCACCGCCGCGCTGCGCGACAGGTCGAGCAGCAGCCATGCGAAGAGGGTGGCGAACAGCCAGGTGATGACGACACCGAGCCACAGCAGTCTGACCACGACGCGTCGGGTGTGGCCCCTCAGGTGTTGGAGGTCGAGCCCGAGGCCGGCGTCGTAGAGGATCACCGCCACGGACAGCGAGACCAGCGGCGAGAAGGCCGGGCCCAGGAAGCGGTTGGGATCGAGGTCGTCGGTCAGCGCGCCCCCGATGAACCCGACCGGCAGCAGAATCACGAGCGCCGGGACCCGCAGTCGGCTCGCCAGCACCTGGGAGCCGACCGCGAGCACGATGGTCAGGCCGAGCCCGATGAGGATCTGGTCAGTCGACACGGCCGTCCCCTCCAGTGGCCGGGAGCAACACGATGAACACTCATCGTGACTGTGCTGGCACCGACCTGGAGAGTCAAGCAGGACACGAGCTCGATGTCCTCGTCCGTTCCCCCTGGCCCGGCCACGTATTTCGCAGGCCCCGACCCCTACGCGGCGAGCACGGTACCCCGGCACGGTTCCGCGAGTGCGGGGGTGGGGGCGATGACGGCAGGGGTGGAGGCGATGACTGCGGATCCGATCATCACCAGGCCGAAGCTCCACAGCCCCATGGTCAGGATGATCATCCCGTGCAGCATGACATCCAGACCCAGTCCGACCTTTCGCCACTGGCCCGAGGAGAGGATGCACGCGGCGATGGCCAGTTCGACGACCAGAGCACCCCAGGTCATGCCGACCACGATCACGGGATTCTTGGACAGCTCCAGGAAGATCCCGTCCAGTGGCCGCGCGACACCGAACATGTTGTCCCGCAGGAAGTAGTACTCGGCCGTCCCGTTGGCCCAGTCGGACACTCCGAACTTGCTGATCGCCGTGTCGAGGTAGACGTAGGCGAGCTGCAGTCTGATCGCCCAGAAGGCGGCGAAGGAGACCGCGTGCCAGGTCGGAGAGCTGGGACGTTCCGCCTTGGTCCAGTGCCACTTGCGGCCGTCCGCGAGGGCGATCGGCACCATCAGCATCGACATGATCAGGCTGATCGACTCCCCGCCGTCGGGGACGGAGATGCTGCTCGCGATGGAGAAGACGGCCCAGGTCTGCGGGATGACGGTCCATCGCGGCCGGTACCCGCTGGCGGCCACCAGGAGGATGGCGACCAGCAGCCACCTGGCGTACTCACCACCGGACGACTGGTCCCCGACACAGAAGGCCGAGACGGCGCGTACCCCGTCGCACCGTGCTCCGTCGGTGATGCTCAGGACGGGAATGAGCAGCGCGTTCGACGGCGTCAGCAGGACAACGGTCAGTTCGGCGAAGCAGATGATCGAGCGGCCGATGCCGAACCACCTGGTCCGGGCCGAGTACCGGCTGAGGTGGCGGTGCAGGCGAGTGGCCTGATCGTCGACAATCGTGTCTAGGCGCATATGACATCCAGGTGTGCGATTCGGACGACTCGCTTCTCGTATTTCACGAGATTGCGGTAGGACCAGGGGACGGTCTCCTCCTGGGTGATGTACGAGTCACCGCAGATCGTCCGGACCGGGCTGTGGTTCTCGACTTTCTGGGCCGTTCTTGCCGCCGCGTCGTCGAGGCAGCTGTCGAGCAGCCCCGCACAGTCCTCCCAACTCGTGACCCCGGCGTTCAGATAGGCGATCTCGGGACCCTGGGCCCGCTGGGTCCGGTCGAGGCCGAAAAGGTTCGACGGGTTTCCCTGGGGTGTCCGGAGCAGGTTATGAGCCACGCCTGCTTCACGGGAGTAGAAGCCGATCTGGGTGCCTTCCGGGTTCTTCGTGAAGAACGCCCATACCTGCGGCGTCACGGTATTGAAGTACGCCCTGGCGCCTTTGGAATGACGGCTGCTCAGAGCATTGCTCGGAATGGTGTAGAAGAGCGACATGGCGAGGTAGGAGAAGATCGTAAGACAGGCGACCGAGAACACGATCAGCTGTCGCCGCCGGACTCCCGGAGATGAACTGGTCGACATTGAACAGGTTTCCCTCTGCCCTCGAAGGAGGGCGACAGAGCGGCCGACGGGCCGGCCTGCCACGCCGCGGACGGGGCAGGCCGGCCCGTCAGGAATTGATTCCCGAGGTTTGGCCGGGTCAGAGGGCGGCTGCGACCGCCGCCACCATGTCGTTCTGGTCGAGCTTGTTCGGCTGCTGCAGGTCGAACCCGTAGCTGGCCGCTGCGGGGACGATCACGACGACCACCACGGCCTCCGCCCCCACCGCCACGTTCGTGCCGGCCGCCACATTGATTCCGGCCGCGACATTGGCGACCGTGACGATGTTCGCCTTCGTCCAGACCCAGCCGTTGGGTCGGACGATGGCGTTGCTGTTGAGCGTGTCGGGGTTGCTCTCCTGGGCGATGACCTGCTTGAGGTCGCCGTTCAGACGCTCCATGCCGGCCTGGACCAGGAACGGGTCCTTGGACTGGACGGGAACGGTCACCTTGGTCCGGAACGCCGGGTCGACCGAGTGGAGCTTGTTCATCAGGTAGTCCAGCTGCTCGCCGGTCACCGACGTGTCGCCGCGCCGGTCCCTGATCTGCTGAGCCAGCGCGGGGTGCGCCGCCGCAGCCTTGCCCTGCCCGAAGACGAGGAAGCTGACGACATCACCGTCGGAGTACGCCCCGCCGCCGGCCGACGCCGACGAGACCGGAGCGACGGTGTCCCCCGAGGGAGCCTGCGCCGCAGCGGTCCCGGCAATTCCGACGATCATGGTGGCGGCGAGAGCCGAACCGACCAGCGCTCGGGTCCTGGAAATCTTCATGGAACCAACTTTCATCTGACCGACTTTCCCGGCTGACGGCACGGAAAAGACGCCCGGATATTTCCGGGCGGTTTGAAAAAGCCATGAAAACGCCATGGAGAAGAACCGGGGCAATAGGAAACCGGCATGGTCCGGCTGCTCTGCGCATCGCCGGAACCCGCATCAACCCCCGTTGGCCTCGTCCCCGTTCTCAAGGCGTTATCGATAGTAGGCAGGGCGCCGCGCGAAGGTCAACGCCCGCATCTCGAGTACGGAAAAGCGCCCCGGCGGGCTGACGTGATCAGCCGGCCGAGGCGCTTTCGGGTGGTGCCGTCAAACGGTGGTGATGCGGAAACTACTGCCGTTCCGAACGCCCAGAGTGGCCTTCAGGCGGGTTTCCGGGGCAGTGCCCGCCACGGAGAATTCCAGGCGCCCCTCGCCGAGGCGGGCGTTCCGCTGCCCGCGGTAACGGAAGTACACGCGGATCTGATGCGGCCCGGTGTCGACGGCAAGCTCTGTGGTGCCCCACGCCGCCGGGGTCTCCGCGCCGTCGATATCGACCAGCGGAGTGGTGAAAAGGCGGTGGAAGGGCAGGGCGATCAGAGAGGGCTGGATATCGATGACGAGTTTCTTCATATGTCCGACACGTCCTTCTCGCGGGTTCAGGATCCGAGCACGGATTCGGGCCGGAAGCCGCGTGCGACGCCGACCAGGCTGGCCACGGCGATCAGCGCGGTGGCTCCGCCCGCGATGAGCAGCAGCCTGACGGCGCCGAGATCGACCGAGCCCAGCGCGAGCGCCAGCAGTGCGCCGAATCCCGGCAGCATGGCGACGATGTTCCCCAGGCCTCCCCCGCTTCCGGCCAGGCCGCTGCGGCCCGGCTGGGAGAGACGCGGGAAGAGCAGGTTGACCAGCAGGGCGAGACTGGCACCGGCCCATGCCGACATCAGCGGCAACCCGAGGGCCAGCGCCCAGTACCCGGCGTCGAGCGTGAGACTGTCGTGGTGGACCAGTACCGAGGTCCCCACGGCGATGACGCCCAGACAGCTCATCACCGCCCACTGACCGGTGGTGATGACGACGGCGAAACCGAGCAGCCCGCCGGCAATTCCGCCCGGCGTGTACGGGGCTGCCAGCAGCGACTCCAGCGCGCCCTGCCCTGCCTCGGCGCCGACCACGTTCCGCACCGCCATCGCCGCGGCGGCCGTGCTGTACAGGGCCACCAGTCCGGGCATCAGCATGAGCAGCAGTCCGGCTGCGACCGAGTCGGTGCTCGCGCCGTAGCGAAGGCCGAAGGCCGCGCTGCTGTCCGCTCCGTTCATGGTGCTGTCGTCGGAGAGCATCGGCAGCACGACCACGACCGTCACCGTCAGGGTGAACGGGACGAAGATGGTGAGCAGGTAGCGCAGTTGCTCCCGCCGCATGCGCCAGAGCAGTGCCCACATGAGGACGCCGGCCCGCGGCGCACTCGACTTCTGATCACTCTGCGACACTGTCGGCACCCTCACTCTGGAGCTGCTGGTAGACGTCCTCCAGCGGATTTCGGACGGGCGCAACCTCGTGCACACCGATTCCGGAGCCGATCAGCCGGGCCACCAGGGACCGGGCCTCGCCCTCGTCGGACACCTCGATCACGACGTGACCGGTACGCGACTGCTCCCACCGGTAGCCCAGCTCGGCGAGCGCCCCGGGTATGTCACCTGATCCGCGTAACTGCAGGCGGTACGCACTGCCCATCAGGGAGGCCCGCAGCGCTGCCGGTTCACCCCGGCCGACGATCCGGCCGCCATGGAGGACGGTCACATCGTCGGCGAGCCGGCTCGCATCGGCCAGGGCGTGCGTCGACGCGACGATGGTGTGTCCCGCATCGGCCAGCGCCCGCAGGTGGTCGGACAACTGCGCTGCCGTCCCCGGGTCGACACCGGACATCGGCTCGTCGAGGAGGAGGATCGGCGGCCTGTTGAGGAACGCCTTCGCCAGGCTGACCCGTTGGCTCTGCCCGCGGCTGAGGGTCTCCGTGCGCTGGTCGGCGAATCCCGTGAGACCGAGCAGACCGAGGACGTCGGCGATGCGTGCTTCCGCCGTCCCGGACGACATGCCGAGTACCCGGGCCCAGTACCGCAGGTTGTCCACGACGCTCAACCGGGGTGCCAGGGCGGAGCGATGGGTCGCCATACCGATGAGGGCCTTGGCATCCACGGCGGAGTGCGGATCCCTTCCGTCGATTCTGACGACTCCGCTCATCGGCGCCAGAATGCCGGCGAGCACTCGGAATGTGGTCGTCTTACCCGCGCCGTTGGGCCCGAGCAGGATATGGATCCCTGCGTCGTACTCGAGGTTGATATCGCGCACGACCAACTTACCCCGGTAACCGGCGCAGACATTCTCGACAGTCAGTTTGGCCATTGATCCAACGTAGCATCGCGGTCTTTGTGACGATACGTCAGGCTTGCTCGAACAGCCCGCCGCTCAAGGGCTGTTCGAGCCATCGGGAGCACGGTGGGCAGCCCGGCGCCGCCCCTCCACCACCGCGGCGAACCGAAGCCAGTTCTGGGCATGGCCGCGAGCCACCTGTGCCACGGCCTCGGCGCAGTGCGCCGGGACGGCTCCGGCCCATCGTTCCCACCCTTCCGCGGCGGCCGGGTGGGCGCTCAGCAGGCGGAGGAGCGTGCGGCCCACCTCGGTGAAGCGCAGGGAGGGGTCCCGCCTCAGACTCTGCAGGACGGCGCTCAGATCCGTCGAGGGCGGTTCGGGAAGGACGCGGTCGGCACTGCGCGCCGTCACGGCCGCCCCGGCGGCAGACCGCTTGGCCTCCCGCTCACGAAGCTTCGGCGGGACCAGGTCGTCCCCCCGGCGCATCCGCTCGCGGACATCTCTGACGGTGGCCAGCGCGACGCCCGCCGCCGCCGCGATCTCCCGCAGCGAGGAGTCGGGCTTTTCGGCCATCAACCTGCCTGCGAGCCTGCGCCCTTCGGCGGAGTTGAGCGGGCGCATCCGTCCGTCTCGGCCCATCCTCGCGTTCAACTGCGCATCGTCGTCGGTTGAACGGCTGCGGACGGACGCCACGGTGCGGGCGGCGAGGCCGGTGGCCGAGGCGACCAACCGGTCCGACCACTGCGGATGGGAGTGGATGATCCGGGCGGCAGCGGCGACCCGGTCCGGAAGGGACAGCGGGAGGCCGTGGGTGGCGTTCAGCTTGACGGCGAGAACGAAGGCATCGGCCTCCTCCCCCTCGAAGAAGCGGACCGCGATCTGATTCTCACCGCGGAGCTCCGCGGCCCGCAGACGGTGCATGCCGTCGACGACCCGCATCGTCGGCCGGTGCACCGTGATCGGCGGCAGCGGGGCGTCCAGCTCCGCCAGCCCTCGCACGTGGTGGAGGTTCTCGCCGTCCACACGCGGTGAGTCCGAGGGCGACAACGAGCTGATGGGGACCATCACCGCCGCCCGTTCCTCCTGCTCGGCGCCGGGCCGGCCAACGGCCGGTAACCGTCGGGGCCCGTCGGCCGCCGGTGTGGGAACCGGGCTGTAGGCCAACACCTCGGACATGGTGCTCCTCCGTGAGCAAGCAGGGATCGCGCGGCCCCGTCGTGGGTGATTCCGGGGCCCGTACGGCCGACTCATGATTGACCGTCTGTCAGGTTCATCAAACATGAGTCGAACACGTCCTCGCCACCTCGGTCGACCGATTCGCGTACTTGGCGCTAGATTGACCGCCCGGACACGTGGAGGTGTGACCTTGACCGATCCCGACGCCCCGGCCGGACACGCCCTGGCCGACAAGCTGAACCACCTCTTCGAAACGGTGATTCCAGCAGGCCGCGGCCCGTACAACACCGAAGAGGTGGCTCGCGAGATCAGCGCGGGTGGCGTGCCGATCTCCGGGAGCTACATCTGGCTGCTGCGCAGAGGGCAGCGGGACAACCCCACACTTCGGCACGTGGAGGGGATCGCGAAGTTCTTCGGCGTACCCGCGGCGTACTTCTTCGACGACCAGGTGGCCGAGGACGTCGACGCCCAACTCGGCCTGCTCGTGGCGCTCCGGGACACGCAGGTGCAACGCGTCGCACTCCGGGCGGCGGGCCTGTCGGCCAGAAGCCTCCGTTCGATCACCGAAGTGATCGAACGGGTACGCGAACTGGAAGGCCTGCCCCCCGATGCTCCGCAGACGGACGACGGACCGACGCCTGTCCGGATGAATTGATACAGTCCTCTCGTATGACGCCAGGTCAGCTGTGCGGACATCGGAAGAGCTGAGGAGAGACGGCCAGTGAATCTGCGGCGGCTGCAGTCGCGCTGCGAATCACTGGTCCGTCAACTGGACATTCCGAGCCCGTTCGACGTGCGCGAACTCTGCGAGCGAGCGGCCCGGCGCTCAGGTCGGCCGATCCACCTGGAGCCGATGTCCCTTCCCGCCGAAGGCCCCTGCGGACTCTGGGTCGCCACACCGCGGCTCGACTTCATCTTCTACGAACGCAGGACCAGCCGGCTTCACCAGGAGCACATCATCGCCCACGAGTTGGGACACCTTCTCTGCGACCACCAGACGCAGAAGGCCGTGGACGAGGACATCCCGCACGTGCTGCTGCCCGAGCTCGACCCGGAGATGGTCAGGCGTGTGCTGCGAAGAACCCACTACAGCGCCGCTGAGGAACAGGAGGCGGAGATGATCGCCTCGCTGATCCTTCAGCAGGCCAACCACCGGCCGGCCGACCCGGCTTGGACGGCCCAGGCAGGGACGGCAGACCTCGTCCACCGCCTCGAACGCTCGCTGCGGCAGTCACCCTGAAGGACCCGCATGACCACGCTGCTCCATCCACCCTGCGCCATCGTGGCCTGGATGGCCCTGCTGTACAAACTCGCCGCCTTACGACGGGCTCCACGCGACCCGGCCCTGATCGCGCTCTGTGCCGTACTGGCCTTCTCCGCACTCAGCTTCACACTCTCGATCCCCACGGTCTGGTTGCACCTGGACCGCTGGGCGGGAATCCCCGACATCGCCGCACTGCTGGCGCAGAGCTGCGTGATGGCCCTCGTCGGCAGTCAGCAGCTACTGCTCTCCTTCTGGCTCGCGCCACGGCAGCAGGCCGTCCGCCTGGCGGTCCGCCGGCTACCGGCGACCGTGGCGGTGCTGACGGCCATGGTCGTCCTGTTCTCGCTCATGGCACCGGCCGAGCAGCACCCGGTCGACTTCACCCTCCGCTACGCCCAGGACCCTTACTACGCGGCGTACCTCCTGCTCTACATCGCGGCCTACACCGCGGGCGAGGCCGAGGTCGGACTCCGCTGCTGGAGATACGCGAGAATCTCCAACCGGCGGTGGCTGCAACGAGGCCTTCGCACCACGGCCGTGGGGGCCTGGACCACCCTGGGGTACAGCGCTGTCCGGATCGCCGATCTCACCGCAGCGCAGCTCGGCCTCGATCTGCACCGGGCAGAGACCGTGGCCTGGGTGTGCGGCGATCTCGGCGCTCTCCTGACACTCGTCGGGTGGACGCTTCCCGGGTGGGGGCCTCGGCTCACCGCCGCTCACCGCGGAGTTCGTCACTACCTGCACTACCAGCGCCTGTACCCACTGTGGCGCGCACTCCACCGGGCGAACCCGACGATCGCGCTGGAACCCTCCCGTTCGGCGCTCGCCGGGCTGTTGACCGTCCGCAACCTCGAATTCCGCCTCTACCGCCGGGTGATCGAGATCCGGGACGGGCAGCTGGCGCTGCGATCCCACCACGATGCCGAAGCGGCCGACGCGGCCAGACACCTCTGCCGCGCCGCCGGTCTGAGCGGCGACAGGCTGCGGGCCACCGTGGTCGCAGCGCAGATCGGAGCGGCGCTGCGGGCCAAGGAGCTCGGCCTACCGGCAGCCGGAGACTCCGGGGGCTGGACGACCGACGGCCCGGAGTCGGCCGATCTCACCGACGAGGTCCTCTGGCTCACTCTGGTGTCAACCGCCTTCCGAAGATCCCCCGTTGTCGCGGCAGCCACCGCGGTGACCGAGGTCCGCGAGCAGCGCGCGGACCGGACCACATGACCACCGACTCGGAAGAACCATGACGAACACCACCGACATCGCGTTCCGGACCGCCGCCGAACTCACCGCCGCCCTACGGCGTCGCGAGATCTCGAGCGTCGAGCTGCTGGACCACTACCTCGGCCGGATCGAGAAGCTCAACCCGGCGGTCAACGCCGTGAGCACGATCGACCCCGAGCAGGCGCGGGCCCAGGCCCGCACGGCCGACGCGGCCCTCGCACGGGGAGAACGGCTCGGGCCGCTCCACGGGCTGCCCATGACGGTCAAGGACACCATCGAGACCGCCGGGATCCGGACCACGGCCGGCGCCCCCGAGCTGGCGGACCACCTGCCGGAGCGGGACGCCGACAGCGTGGCCCGGCTGCGGGCCGCCGGGGCGGTCATCCTCGGCAAGACCAACGTCCCCGGCTACGCCAGGGATGTCCAGACCTACAACCCCCTGTTCGGCACGACCAACAACCCCTGGAACCAGGGCCGTGCGGTGGGTGGGTCGTCCGGCGGCGGCGCAGCCGCCCTCGCCGCCGGGCTCACCGGCTTCGAGGTGGGCAGTGACCTCGCGGGCTCGATACGCAATCCGGCGCACTACTGCGGTGTGTACGCGCTGCGGCCTTCCTTCGGCATCGTCCCCTCCCGCGGCCACATCCCGCGCGCACCCGGGTGGCTGACCAGCAGTGACATGATGTCGATCGGACCTCTCGGGCGCGGCCCCGAGGACCTGGACCTCGGCCTCGACGTCCTGGCCGGACCGGCCTCCGCCCAGGCGGTCGCCTGGCGGCTCGAGCTGCCGCGACCGCGGGCGGCGCACCTCGACGGCTACCGGGTCGGTGTCTGGCTCGATGACCCGTACTGTCCGATCGACACCACGGTCGGCGATCTGCTGGCCGGCGCGGTCGCCGCACTCCGCGCCGCCGGCGCGCGTACGGACGAGCGGACCAGGCCAGTCGAACTCGCCACCGGAGACCGGCTGTTCCAACAACTCATGCACGGCACCGCCGTCGCGTCCTGGCAGGAATCGGACTTCGAGCGCTCCTGCGCACTCGCCGCCGGACTGCCCGCCGACGCGGACGACCCGGGCGCCCGGTTCCTGCGCAACACGACGCAGCGCCTGCGCGACTGGCACCACGCCAACGAACAGCGTGAGCAGCTGCGGGCGGTCTGGGCTGAGTACTTCCGTTACCACGACGTGCTCCTCTGCCCGGTCACCCCGACGGCCGCGATCCCGCACGACCACAACCCGGACCTGGGCGCCCGCCGGCTGACGGTCAACGGGAAGGAGCGCCCCTACTGGGACCAGAGCCCGTGGACCGGCCTCGCCTCCCTCGCGCACCTCCCCGCGGCAGTCGCGCCGGTCGGTCTCACGCCGGAGGGTCTGCCGGTGGGCATCCAGATCATCGGCCCCCACCTGGAGGACCGCACGGTCACCGACCTCGCGCGACACCTCACCCGGCTGCTCGGCGGCTTCCAGCCGCCACCGCAGCTGTGACATCGGCGCCGAGGGGTCAGGGGCCGTCCTCCAGGCATACGACGGGGACGCGTTGGACGAGGTTGTTGGCGAACCCGCCGCGGTTCCACGGCTGTTGGAGGGGCTGGGTACGGCCTGCGGCGTCGCTCGCCCGCACGGCCAGGACGTGGGTGCCGGGCGTGGCGGTCCACCGGGCCTCCCAGCTCCGCCATGCCCAGGGGTGGCCGCCTGCCGCGTCCAGCACGGCGTCGGTCCAGGACCTGCCGTCGTCCGCGCTCACCTCCACCCTGGTGACCGGCGCATGTCCGGACCAGGCGCGCCCCTCCAGGGTGACCTGGCCGGGGCGCACCAGGCGGGTCCTCGTCATGAAGTCGGGGAAGCCGGGCGGGATCAGTAGGGCCCGCGGCTCGATCGTGGTGACGGGCTGCCCGGGCTCGTCCGGCGTCTGCCGGATCCGGTAGGCGACCGCCTGCTGGAAGCCGGTGAAGGGTGTGTCGACCACGTTGATGTCGCTGAGCCACTTCACCTGCGCCATGCCGTACCAGCCGGGGACCACCAGCCGCAGCGGGTAGCCGTGTTGGGGCGGCAGGGGCGCGCCGTTCATCTCGTAGGCGAGAAGCACCTCGGGGCGCATCGCCTCGGCGAGCGGCAGGCTGCGCTGGTAGTCCTGCTCCTCGCCGCGCTCGATGCCGTGGTCGGCGCCGGTGAACACCACCTCGACGGCATCCGGCTCGACGCCGGCCTCGGTGAGCAGCTCCCGCAGCGGCACCCCCGTCCACTCGGCCGTGCCCACGGCCTCGACCAGCCAGGGCTGGCTCACCGGCCGTGGTTCGAGCCGGGCCCGGCCGTTCCCCGCGCACTCCATGGTCACCCGGCAGGTCGTCGCGTGCCGCACGTACAGGTCCGCCACGTCGATGCTCAGCGGGCGGCGCACCCTCCCGTGTACCGTCAGCGGCCACGGGGCTCCGGGGCGGACCCAGGGGATGTCGTAGTGCACCAGCACGTAGTGCAGACCGGGTGGCGTGAGGTCCTCGCGCAGCGCCTCGAGCGGCATGCCGTGATTCCGGGCGGCGAGGGCGAGTTCCTCCATGGTGATGCCTTCAGCGGGCGCGGCCAGTCGCGCGGGCCCGCTGACGAGCCGTGGGTCCATGCGTTCAGTCTCCGTCCGGGCGGACGGCGCCGCACCTCGGCCGTACCGTGGCCGGCCCAGTGCCACGAGAAGTTGAGCCTTCGCCCGTTCGGCGTAGCGTGGGACGGGGGTTCAGCAACGTCTCAGGGGGGCCGGCGCACCAGGAGTGACGGCCATGGCCAAGCCCACGATCGAAGACTTAAGAGAACGAGTCCGGGGGCAGATCGTCACCCCCGACGACGATGCCTATGACGAGGCACGCAAGGTCTACAACGCGATGATCGACCGCAGGCCGGCGGTCGTCATCCGCTGCGCCAACGCCGGCGACGTGATCGCCGGGGTCGACTTCGCCCGGGAGAACGGGCTCGACCTGGCGGTGCGCGGAGGCGGCCACAGCGTGCCCGGCTTCGGCACCTGCGACGGCGGCGTGGTGATCGACTTCTCCGGCCTGCGGGGCGTCCGGGTCGATCCGCAGCGGCGCACCGCCCGCGCCGACGGCGGCGCCACCTGGGGCGACTTCAACGCCGCCACGAACGCCTTCGGCCTCGCCACCACCGGCGGGATCATCTCCACCACCGGCATCGCCGGGCTGACCCTCAGCGGCGGTATGGGGCACCTGGGCCGGGGCCTGGGCCTGACCTGTGACAACCTGCTCTCGGCCGACGTGGTCACCGCCGACGGCCGGTTCCTGACGGCCAGCGAGGAGGAGAACCAGGACCTCTTCTGGGCCCTCCGCGGCGGCGGCGGCAACTTCGGGGTGGTGACGTCGTTCGAGTACCGGCTCAGCCCGGTCAACAACGTCTACGCCGGCCCGCTCTTCTACGAGTTGGAGCACGCCGCGACGGTCCTGCGCTTCTACCGGGAGTTCATCAAGGACGCTCCCGAACAGCTCGGGCTGTTCCCCGGGTTCCACATCGCTCCGCCGCTTCCCTTCATCCCGGAGGACCGGCACGGTGACACCTTCATCGCGCTCATCCCCTGCTGGACCGGGCCACCGGAGGAGGCGGACCGCGTCCTGCAGCCGCTCCGCGATCTGGCACCCCGCGTAGCCGAGGGCGTAGGCCTGATGCCCTACCCCGTGCTGAACAGCGCCTTCGACGCCCTGCTGCCGCCGGGCCTCCAGCAGTACTGGAAGGCCAGCTTCGTCACCGAGCTCACCGACGAGGCCATCGCCGCACATGTGGAGCACGGCCCGCGGGTACCGACCGTGAACTCGACCATGCACCTCTACTCGATCAACGGCGCGTGCCACCGGGTGGCCCCGGACGGAACGGCCTTCTCCTACCGGGACGCCACGTTCGCCACCGTCATCGCGGGCGCGTGGCCCGATCCAGCCGACACCGAGGCCAACATCGGCTGGGTGCGCGGCTACTACGAGGCCACGGCACCGCACTCGGAGGAGGGCGGCTACATCGGCTTCATGGCCTCGGACGACCAGGGCAGGATCAAGGCCAACTATCGTGGCAACTACGAGCGGCTGGCCGAGATCAAGCGCACCTACGACCCCGACAACCTCTTCCACCTCAACCAGAACATCAAGGCCTGACGCCTCTGCGCCTTCCGGCGGTCCGGTGGCCGAAATTCGCTGGTGCCGCACGAGTGCGTGCGCCAGGCTGGTCCGAGCCATGGGATGTGAGGAGCCGGACCGCTGGAACTGCACGAATACGCGAGCCTCGACGCGGTCGGTCTGCGTGAGCTGATCCGGGCGCGTGAGGTGAGTGCGGCGGAGGTCGAGGCTCTCGCCCGGCGCGCACTCGAGTACGCGGACGCCGAGCTCAACGCCCTGACCCTGCCGCCCTTCGAGCCCGCGCTCGACCACGAGCCCGACGGGCCGTTGGGCGGCGTGCCCTTCCTCGTCAAGGACAGCGGCCCGTTCGCGCGGGGCGTTCCGTTCGCGCTCGGCAGCCGCAGTATCCGCGGTGCCGCCGCCGTGGCCGACCACGACCTCATGGCCCGCTTCCGTGCCGCCGGCCTGGTGACACTCGGCCAGACCACCGCACCGGAGCTGGGGCTGAGCTTCTCGACCGAGTCGGTGCGCTACGGACCGACCCGCAACCCGTGGGCCCTCGACCGCGGTGTCGGCGGCTCCAGCGGGGGCTCGGCCGCACTGGTCGCCGCCGGAGCGGTGCCGCTCGCGCACGGCAACGACGGGGCCGGGTCGCTGCGTATCCCGGCCTCCTGCTGCGGTCTTGTCGGGCTGAAGCCGAGCCGCGGCCGGACGCCCTGCGGCCCGCTGGTCGGCGAGAGCGGGTTCGGGCACACCGTCGAGTTCGGGCTCACCCGGACCGTACGCGATGCCGCGCACCTGCTCGACGCCGTCGCGGCGCCGACCGTCGGCGACAAGTACACGGCACCGCCGCCCTCCCGGCCGTACGCCGACGAGCTGCGCGCCGACCCCGGACGCCTGCGGGTCGCGCTCACGACCGAGGCGTGGTCGGGCACGGCGGTCGATGCGCAGGTCGCGGAGGTCGCGGTCTCGGTCGGCAAGGTCCTGGAGTGGATCGGGCACACGGTGACGGAGGCGAGCCCGGCCGTGGACTCCGAGTCCGTCGTCGAGGCGTCGATGCTCCCCGTGGTCGCCGCCGGCGCCGCGATGCTCAGGGCGCCGCGCCGACCCGACCGGTCCCTGCTCGAAGCCGTGTCACAGAAGGTCCTCGCCGAGACCGAGGCGTTCACCGCCGTCGACGTCATGGCGGCCATCGACGCCCAGCACCGGGTGACCCGCCCGGTCGGCCTGTTCTTCACCCGCCACGACCTCCTGGTGACCCCGACCCTCGGCCGGCTCCCGGCACCGCACGGCACCCTCGACTACGACGACCCCGGCCACACGGTGCGCTCCTGGCTGCGGCGGATCTTCGCGTACGGGCCTTTCACCGCGCCGTTCAACGTCTCCGGGCACCCCGCGATCAGCCTCCCGCTCGGGCAGAGCCGCGAAGGACTGCCGATCGGCGTCCAGCTCGTCGCCGCCCACGGCCGGGAGGACCTGCTGCTGCGGGTGGCCGCACAGCTGGAGCAGGCCGTGCCATGGAAGGACCGCCAGCCCTCGATCTACGCCGACTGAGCCCGCCCCCCACCCGTCTCCGCGTGACGGCGCGTCAGCCTGCCGGCTCTGGGCCGGGCGGAGGAGACTGGCCCTGGCGCGGCTGCCGTTGCCGGGCTCCGGGAGGAGGCGGCTGTGACGGGTCACGGCGGGGCGGCGTCGCCGCAGGAGGCGGAGGTGCCGGTCGAAGCGGCGGCCGAGCGCCTCAAGGAGCGCATCTACGCCACGATCACCATGATCTCGGTGATCGTGGGACTCTCCGCCACCCACGGGGTCGGGCCGGGCGGAGCCGCCGCGACCTTGGCAACCACCGCGCTCGGTCTCTGGCTCGCCGCCCTGGTCGCGGACCAGCAGGCTCACCGGACGGTCTACCGAAGCCTCGCCACCGGGGCGGAGCTGCGCAGGATGCTCTACGTCAGCAGCCCGCTCCTGCTGTCCGCGGTCGCCCCGCTGGTGATGGTCGGGATCGCGGCCACGGGTGCCATGTCACTGCACACCGCCCTGGTCACGGCGGTGGCGCTCGCGATCGCCTCACTGTTCGTCTGGGGCTGCGTGGGCGGGGTGCGGATGGGCGGCGGGGTGCCGGCCGCGCTGCTCGCCGGTGCGGTGGACACCGTGATCGGCGTGGCCGTGGCCCTCGTCAAGGTCACCGCCGGGCACTGAGCCCGTACGGCCCGCTCTCGGATCGGGGGCCGGACGCCACGCCGTCAGACCCCGGGTTCGTCCGGCGTGCCGCGTGCCCGGCCCGACCAGGTCGGCTCCACCTCGGCCCACTCCCTGTCCCAGTCCGCGGCCGCACGGCGGTCGAGGGCGATCCGGCGCACGCCGAGAACGGCGATGACGGTCAGCGACACGGCGGTCACGGTGCCGATCCCGACGGCGATCGCGTCGCTCTGCAGGCCGGCGGCCGAGCGGGGCGCGGGGGCGAGCGTGCCGCTGTCGCTCAGCCAGACCGTCACGGTCGACCCCGGCTGAGCGTTCGCGGGGACGGTCGCCTGGCCGGTCGTGGTGTGCCCGGCAGGTGATGTCCAGGCCACCTGGGCCTCGTAGGTGACATGGCCGTCACCCGTGGGTGACGGGTCCGTCCCCTCGGGCGGGGTGAGCAGGACCGCCTGCGACCGGTGGACGTGCGCGGCCGCCGCTCGCGCGTTCGCCTCCGCCTCCCGCAGGGTCAGGAAAGCCGCGGCGCAGGCGAGTGCGGCCGCCAGCAGGATGCTCAGCCGCGCACCAAGCCAGAGCCTGCTGCGGGCTCGGTCGAGCGGGCGGCACAGCGGGTTGTGGTCCGTGCCGAGCGCCCGGCGCAGATGCGCCGCCGACGGACGCGGAGAGCCCTTCGGCCGGAGGTCGGGAGAGTTGCGGGCCATGATCCGCCTCCTCGGGCCGGTCCTTCAGTGAAGGTTCCGGCTTTCCAGCATCCTCCTGCTGCCCCGCCGTTCCAAGGGCAGACGGGCAGACTTCGTGCGGTGCCGGTCATCCGCCGGCGGGGCCGGGTGGCCCGCCTCGCAGGGTGTCCAGGCGGTGGCGGTACTCCTCGGCGTCGATCTCGCCCCGGGCGAAGCGCTCGGCGAGCAGTTGCTCGGGGGTCGGGCGATCCGACGGCGGCATCGGGGTGCGCTGCGGGGCGCGGCCCAGGTAACGGACCACGGCGACCGCCCCGAAGATGATCACTCCCAGGAGAAGCAGCATGATGATGGTCATCAGGCCGTAGCCCCAGCCGCCCATGCGGTCGTGCCAGTACATTGCGGGCTCCTCCCGGACGAGGTGGTGAAGGCTGAGCCCTCACCACCCATCGTGCATCCGGATCCCCCTTCGGGGCGGGCCGAGCGGCTCGGCCGCAGGCGGGGCCCCTTGACCCCTCCCGGCCCGGCCGGTGCGGTCCATAGAGTGGAGATGAGGCCCGAGGACGCCGTGGCCGACCGTTGTCGGCAGGGATGGGCGCTGCTGCCCCGGCTCAGGAGAGACCGTGGAGGAGCCATGACAGTCACCGGCGAAGGCGGTCCGATCGTGGCCGGCATCGACGCCGTCCGCTCCTGGCGACCCACCGCCGCGTGGGCCGCCGACGAGGCGGAGCGTCGCCGACTGCCCCTGCGGCTGGTGCACGGGGTGCCGCCCTTGGTCCACGACGCCCGCGGATTCGAGGGGGACGTGTACCACAAGTCGCTGCTCAAGCGGGGTGACGAGGTCCTCGACGAGGTCGCCGCCTTCGTCCGCGAGCGGCGCCCCGGGCTGGAGGTGGCCACGCTGCTGGCGGACGGCGGGCCGGCCCAGGTGCTGCTCCGGCAGGCCCATCACGCGCGGCTCGTGGTGCTCGGATCACGCCGGCTGTCGCGGCTGGAGGAGGTCGTGAGCGCCAACTCGGTGGTCGTGCCCGTGAGCGCACAGGCCGCCTGCCCGGTCGTCGTGGTGGTCGACGGCGAGCACGTCACCCAGCAGCCGCCGTACGTGGTGGTCGGCGTGGACGGCAGCGATTCGTCCGAGGCGGCCGTCGACCACGCCTTCGAGGCCGCCGCCCTACGCGGTGCCGACCTCCGGGCCCTGTGGGTCTGGCAGGCCCCGCCGCTCGGGCTGGTGGACGAGCCCTCCGCGATCGAGGAGTGCCGCCGCCTGCTCTCGGAGGCGGTGGCCGGACGCGCCGGGGCGTACCCCGACGTGCAGGTGAGCCACGAGGTGGTGCGCGGCCACCCGGTCGAGGAGCTGGCCGGCGCGTCGGAGCACGCCCTGGCCGTCGTCGTCGGACGGCGCGGGCGCGGCGGCTTCACCGGGATGCGCCTCGGCTCCGTCCCGCACGGGCTGCTGCACCACGCCCACTGCCCGGTCGTGACCGTACCCCCGCGGGACGGGAAGTGACCCGGGGCCGCCGGAGCGGCTCCGCCGGCAGGTCAGGTGGACGAGCACTGCAGCAGGGGCGCGTGGGGGCACCTCCCGGCCGAAGGCTGGGGGAGAACTGCGCGAAGCGGTAGGGCACAGGTCGTTGGCTTCCGGTCTCGCGCACGCACTTCATCAAGCAGAGCCCCGCGCCCCCTGGGATGCCCGATCCTGCTCCGTGCACCTCTGGTGGGCGGCCCGCGGGCTCTGGTAGGACTGCGTCATGCAGCCCCGTGAAGGAATCCCGGCGGCCGGCGGTGCCTCGCGGCCACCCGCTCGTTCGACGTACGACGCCGTCATCATCGGCGGCGGGCACAACGGCCTGGTCGCGGCGGCCTATCTGGCCCGCGCGGGGCGCAGCGTGCTGGTCCTGGAGCGGCTCGGCCGGACCGGCGGCGCCGCCGTGTCCACCCAGGCGTTCCCCGGTGTGCAGGCACGGCTGTCCCAGTACTCGTATCTGGTGAGCCTGCTGCCCCGGAAGATCGTCGACGAGCTGGGGCTGCGCTTCGCCGTCCGGCGCCGGCGGATCTCCTCGTACACCCCGACCACCCGTGACGGCCGGCCGGGCGGGCTGCTGGTGGACAACGGCGACGAGGCCCGCACCGCTGATTCGTTCCGTCAACTGACCGGCTCCGACCGCGAGTTCGACTCATGGAGGGAGTTCTACGGGATGACCCGGCAGGTGGCCGAGCGGGTCTTCCCGTCCCTCACCGAGCCGCTGCCCAGCCAGGCGGAGCTGCGCGAGCGGGTCGCCGACCCGGCCGCCTGGGAGGCGCTCTTCGAGCGGCCGATCGGCGAGACGGTGGAGCGCTTCTTCAGCCACGACCTGGTCCGGGGCGTGGTGCTGACGGACGCTCTGATCGGCACCTTCACCCACGCCCACGACCCGTCGCTGCGTCAGAACCGCTGCTTCCTCTACCACGTGATCGGCGGCGGCACCGGCGACTGGGACGTACCCGTCGGCGGCATGGGCGCGCTCACCGACGCGCTCGCCGACGCTGCGCGGGCCGCCGGGGCGGAGATCCTCACCGGCTGCGAGGTGACCGCGCTGGACCCGGACGGCGCCGTGGCGGAGGTGGCCTACCGGACGGGCGACGTCGAACGCCGGGTGGGGGCCCGTCAGGTGCTGTCCAACGCCGCTCCCCAGACCCTGGCCGGGCTGCTCGGCCGCAAGCCCGCGGTGCCCGGGCCGCAGGGCTCGCAGCTGAAGGTGAACATGCTGCTGCGCAGGCTCCCCCGCCTGCGGGACGGCTCGGTGGACCCCCGCGAGGCCTTCGCCGGCACCTTCCACATCGCCGAGTCGTACGGCGAGTTGGAGGCCGCGTACCGCGAGGCCGCCGATGGCCGCATCCCGTCACCCGCACCGTCGGAGATCTACTGCCACTCGCTGGCCGACCCGTCGATCCTGGGCCCGGACCTCGCGGCCCGGGGTTTCCACACCCTCACCCTCTTCGGCCTGCACCTGCCCGCCGGGCTCTTCACGGAGGGCGGCGACGCGACGCGCAGGGCGGCCCTCGACGCCGTGCTGGCACCCCTGGACGCCTGCCTCGACGAGCCGCTCGCGGACTGCCTGGCGCTGGACGGGGAGGGCCGGCCGTGCATCGAGGTGAAGAGCCCCCTGGACCTGGAGCACGACCTCGGCCTGCCCGGCGGGAACATCTTCCACCAGGACCTGGAGTTCCCCTACGGCGACGGCACCGACAACCGCTGGGGCGTCGCCACCGGCCATCCCAAGGTCCTGCTCTGCGGGGCGGGCGCACTGCGCGGCGGAGGCGTCAGCGGCATCCCGGGCCACAACGCAGCGATGGCTGCCCTCGGCCGCTGAGCGGCTCCGCCGATTCGGGGGCAACCCATCAGGATCGGGAATCCCAGGGGCGCGGGGAACTGCGCGAGAACGGAAGCCAACGACCTGTGCCCTACCGCTTCGCGCAGTTCCCCGCGCCCCTGTGGTGAGCCGATCCCGATCGGTACTCGCCGGGCCGCGCGGAAATACCGGCATACGTTCGCCTGTACGAAAGATCCCTTTGGTCAGCCGCACGCTCCGCCCGGCAACAACGTTGGCATGCGAGTAGCCATCGTCACCGAGTCCTTCCCTCCCGAGGTCAACGGCGTCGCCCACAGCGTGCTGCGGACCGCGGAGCACCTGGCCCGCCGTGGCCACCAGCCCCTGGTCATCACCCCGGCCCCCGCGCGGGGCGCCCACTGCCCGCCGCACTCCTTCGGCCCCGAGGAGACTCCGCTGCCGGTGGTGCGGATCCCCTCCGTTCCGCTGCCCGGCTACCCGCAGGTGCGCATCGCCCTGCCCAGCTCCCGCCTCGCGACCGCCATCGCCGGCCACCGGCCCGACCTGGTGCACCTGGCCGGGCCGTTCGTGCTCGGCGCGCGGGCCGCACAGGTCGCCCAGCGGCTCGGCCTGCCCGCGGTCGCGGTGTACCAGACCGACCTCGCCGGCTACGCCCAGGCGTACCGGGTCGGCCGCGGGCTCGGTTCGGCCGCCGCCTGGCACCGGATCAGGACGATCCACCGCTCGGCCGCCCGCACCCTCGCCCCCTCCACCCCGGCCGCGCACGACCTCACGGCCAACGGAGTACCCCGGGTGAAGCTCTGGCCGCGCGGCGTGGACTCCGCCCGGTTCCACCCGAGCCACCGCGACGAGGCGCTGCACCGCGCCCTCGCACCCAACGGCGAGGTGCTGGTCGGCTATGTCGGCCGGCTCGCCCCCGAGAAGCGCGTCGACCTGCTCGCCGGGGCGTGCGGGCTGCCCGGCGTACGGGTGGTGGTGATCGGGGACGGCCCCAGCGGGCCCGCCCTGCGTACGGCCCTGCCCGGCGCGGTGTTCCTCGGCCGCCGCACCGGAGCGGAACTCGCCCGGTACTTCGCCACCCTGGACCTCTTCGTGCACACCGGCCCGCTGGAGACCTTCTGCCAGACCATCCAGGAGGCGATGGCGAGCGGTGTCCCGGTGGTCGCCCCCGCGGTCGGCGGGCCGCTGGACCTGGTCGGCCACCGCCGCACCGGCCTGCTGGTCCCGCCGCGGGACGCCAAGGCGGTCACCCGGGCCGTCGCCGCACTGGCCGCCGAGCCGGAACTGCGGGCCGCCTACGGCCGGGCCGGGCGGGCGGACGTGACGGCCCGTACCTGGGAAGCCGTCGGTGACCTGCTGCTGCGTCACTACCGGGAGGTGCTGGCCGAGCACCACGGCACACCTCTGCCGACCGCGCCCGCACCGACGATGCCGGCGCCCGCGCCCGTGGCACTCGCGGAGGAACAGCCGGTATGACCACCCCGCTGCGCATCGTCCGGGTGGCCAACTTCGTCACCCCGGTCTCCGGCGGCCTGCGCACCGCCCTGCACCACCTCGGGGCGGGCTACCTCGCCGCCGGGCACCTGCCGGTCCTGGTCGTGCCCGGCCGCAGGCACGGCGACGAGTGGACCGCCCAGGGCCGGGTGATCACCCTCCCCGGGCCCGCCGTTCCGGGCAGCGGCGGCTATCGGGTGCTCACCGACCGGCGTGCCGTCGCACGGACGCTGGCCGGGCTGGCCCCCGACCGCCTGGAGGTCTCGGACCGGACCACGCTGCGCTGGACCGGCGACTGGGCCCGCAGCCGGGGCATCCGCTCGGTGATGGTCTCCCACGAGAGCGCCGCCGGGGTCCTCGGCACCTGGGGCGTGCGCGCCTCCGCCTCGCGGGTGCTCGCCGACCGGCTCAACGCCCGTACCGCCCGTGCGTACGACACCGTGGTGTGCACGACGGCCTGGTCCGCCGCCGAGTTCCGGCGGATCGGGGCACGCAACGTCGTCCAGGCGCCGCTGGGCGTCGACCTGGAGCTGCTGAACCCCGAGCGGTACGACGCCGCCGTGCGGGCCCGGTACGCCGATCCCGGGCAGGTGCTGCTGGTGCTGTGCTCCAGGCTGTCCACCGAGAAGCGGCCCGACCGGGCGCTGGACGCACTCGCCGAGCTGCGACGCCGGCACCGGGTGCCGGCCGTACTCGCGGTGGCGGGGACGGGACCGCTGCGCCGCCGGCTGGAGGCGCGGGCCCGTGACCAGCGGCTTCCGGTCCGCTTCCTCGGCCATCTCGCCGAGCGTGAGGAGTTGGCGGCGCTGCTGGCGAGCGCGGATGCCGTCATCTCTCCCGGACCGGTGGAGACCTTCGGTCTGGCCGCCCTGGAGGCCCTGGCCTGCGGGACGCCGGTCGCGGTGAGCCGCTCCTCCGCACTGCCGCAGATCATCGGCGCTGCGGGAGCGGTCGCGGACGACACGGGAGCCGGATTCGGCGAGGCCGTACGGGAGTTGCTGTCCCGACCGGAGGCCGAGCGACGCGCGGCGGCCCGCGCCCGGGCCGAGGGCTTCGGGTGGGATACGGCCGTGGCGGCCTTCCTGGCCGCCCACGGCGCCCGGGGAGCCACGGCACCCACCGCTCAGCCTTCGGAGGGGAGTTCGTGATGCCGTTGAGATTCGCCGCCCTCGGCGACTCGCTCACCGAGGGGGTGGGCGATCCTGCCCCGGTCGGCCGACGGGGCTGGGCCGCCCTCCTGGCTCCGGCCCTGTCCGACGGGCCGGTGGACTTCCACAACTTCGCCCGGAGCGGCGTGCTCAGCAGGGATCTGACGACTGATCAGCTACCGGCCGCGACCGCCCTGCGGCCGCACTTCGCCGCCGTGGTGGTCGGCGGCAACGACACCCTGCGCGCCGGCTTCGACATCGGCCGGACGGCACATCACCTGGACACCGCGATGCACGCGCTGCACGCCGAGGGCACGGTGCTGCTCACCGCCTGCCTGCCGGACCCGGGCCTGCTGCTGGGTCTGCCGCAGCCGCTCGCCCGCCCGCTGGCGCGCCGGATGCGGGCGGTCAACGCCGTGGTGCACGCGCTCTCCGACCGCTACGGAGCGGTTCACCTGCATGTGGCCGAGCTGCCCTGGCAGGAGGAGCGCCCCCTGGTGAGCGTGGACCGGCTGCACCCGAGCGCGGCGGGCCACCACCGGATCGCCCGCGAGTTCCACACCCGGCTGACCGCGCACGGGCACCGACTCGGCGCGGCCCCCGCCGCCGAGCCCTCGGCCCCTCCCCCGGGCCGGCTCGCCGACGCCTGGTGGATGGCGACCCAGGGCACCCGCTGGGTCGCGGCGCGCTGCACCGACCTGCTCCCGGGACTGCTCGCCCTGGCCGCCGTGGAGACCCGCCACCTCCTCCGCGGCAGTACCGCCGAGCTCGACGAACGGTCCACCCGTGCCACGGCCTCCGCCCTGGCCCGCCTGCACCTTGCTCCCGCGGCGCGGGCCGGCGTTGCCGGTGGAGTTCTGACCGATGAGCAGGCAGGTATCCGGACTGAGAGTGTCAGTGACACGGTCGTTTCGAGATCGGCTAGCGCAAGTCGGTGATCTCCGGCGCGAAGACAGTCGCGAGCGGTTCGGGGCCAATGTACTGCTGGCAAGTGCACGGTCGGGGCTCGTACTGCAGCGGCTTGCGCTCGGCGTCCCAGGCGGTCGGCGCCTCGACCACCTCATGGCACTTGCCATCCTTGTCGTGCTTGGCCAGGTGGTGAGTGCAGCCGCAGACCGGCTCGGGCGGCCTGTTCGCCGCGTCCAACGCGAGTTGCTGCCGCTCGGCGAACTTGAGCAGCTCGAGTTTCCGTTTGTGCCGGGTCTTCAATGCACTCCGGACGTTCTCGCTGACCCAGCCCCCGCCGACCACCACGGCGGGGATGAGCCACCACAGCCAGCCACCCATCGCCTACCTCCCCCCACTTGACCGACAGCCACAGCTTATCGGCGGTGTGCGCCACCAGATCTCCCTCCCTCCGACCTGACGCCCGCGCCCACGGTCGTCCGGACTGAGCCCTGCGGGTGCTCAGACGGGGATCGCGACGAGTTGCCTGCCGTCCAGGGTGCGGACCTCGAAGTGGTCGATGTCGGAGCGCTGCAGAGCCGAGCCGCCGTGGGTGACGAGCGCGTCCGGAGAGCCGGGGATGCCATAGCCGGCCGGCGGGACGGACCAGGTGGTGACGGTCTGGCGTTCGCCGGTGCGGGACACGGCGACCAGGTCGCAGACCAGCGGGCCGGAGACGTTGCCGAGCCGCAGGGCCACGTGGGTGCCCCACTTCTTCGTCTCCAGGGCGACGGTGGCCACCACATGGGTCGCGGGGTCGGTCGCGGTGTGCGGCTCGCCGTGGTCCATCAGGTCCTGGGCGGGGCTGGTGGAGTGGGCGGTCACCGTACCGCCGTGGTCGCTGCCGGCCCCCGCGGCGAGCGCCCCGGCCAGTGGTCCGCCGACGATCAGCACGGCGGCTGCGGCGACCAGGAAGAGGCGCCTGGTTCGACTGGCACGGCGGGCCTGTGTCACCTGGCCGACCAGGCGGTCCAGGAGCTCCTCGCTGGGGCGCGGCAGCGGGTCGGGAACGGTGGCGGCCTGCGGACGGCCGACCTCCGGAGGCGTGGCAGCCGGGCGGGTCGCGTCGGCGAACTCGGCGAGCAGCGGTTCGAGGCCGGAGAGTTCGTCGACCTCGGCCGTGCAGAGGGCGCAAGTGGCGAGGTGGTCCTCGAACCGGGCGCGCTCGTCCGCTTCGAGGAGACCGAGGACGTACGCGCCGGCGTCGAGGTGCTGGTCCTGCGGCGGCGTCATGACGTTACTCCTCGTTCCTCGAGCGCGAGCTTCAGCGAGCGAAGCGCGTAGAAGACCCGGGACCGGACGGTGCCGGGCGGTATGCCGAGTGCGTCGGCTGCCTCGTTGGCGGTGCGGCCCTTCAGATAGGTCTCGACGATGATCTCGCGGTGGGCCGGGGTGAGGTCGTCGAGTGCCTCGGAGACGGCCATCAGCCGGAGCGCCTTGTCGAGTTCGTCCTCGGCCGGCACGGCCTCCAGGTGCGAGGAGTCGACCTCCCGGGGCCGGGCGAGTCGGCCGCGATGGCCGTCGATCACGATACGCCGGGCGACGGTGACCAGCCACGGACGCAGGGACCCCGCATCGACGTCCAGACGCTGGGCGTTGCGCCAGGCCCGAACGAGGGTCTCCTGGACCACGTCCTCGGCCTGCTGCCGGTCACCGCCCACCAGCCGCAGCACGAAGCCGAGCAGAGGCCCGGCGTGCTCCTGGTGGAGGAGCCGTATCAGCTCCTCGTCCGGTACGGGCTCCGGACGCCCTGAAGGGTGTCGGCTGGTCAGCGGATGGTCTGTCACCGCCGTAGTGTCTCGCACTCGTCAGCTCCCGGTCGAGAGCGCCCGGGCGGTCCGCGCGCTGTGCGGTCGGTACCCGCTGCCGCCCTTGGGCCGCCGCCTCCCGCTCGTACCTCTCAGTACGGTCGGCAGCCGGAATCCACTCAACGCATGGACCGGAAATCCCTTCCGGGGTTTCTCCGTCCCCCTCAGAGGACGGTTCCGCCACCTGCCAGGATGCACAGATCGGAGGCCTCGAGGAGCACCTTCGCCATGCCGATGCGCACACGCTGGAGGTGGCCGAGCGGGCTCTCGCCGGTCTCGGCCCGGAACCGTCGAAGCATCGTCCTGGTGCTCACGTGGAACGCCGCCAGGGCTTCGGCGTAGTCGGGTGGCGCCCGGATTTGTGCTCAGGGAGGCCGACTTCGACAAGATCAAGACGGTTGGCGTGAACGCCATGTCATGGGTGGGGGCGGCGGCGTCCCGCCACGGTGCGAAACCGCCGCCCATCCTCCGTCCCAGCCCTTGCCTCACCTATCGAAAGTCGATAGATTCCCATCGCAACTCGATGGAGGGATGGGTCATGGGAAAGCTGACAGTGCGTGCGCTGCGCGCCGTGCTCGCGGTGGTGCTCGCCGGCACCGTGTTCGTACAGGCGTTGATGGTGTGGGCGTTGGCCACCGATCCGGAGGACGGGTCGCTCCCGCTGACCCCGCTGCGCGTGATCACGATCCTGGGGATGGTGTCGGCCCAGGTCGCCCTGGTCTGTGTATGGCGGCTGGTGGCGATGGTGCGACGCGGAACCGTGTTCTCCCCCGCCGCCTTCCGGTACGTGGACGGCGTGATCGGCGCGATCGTGGCGGCTGCCCTCGTGTGGTTCGCGGTCACGGCCCTCAATGCGCCGGGCCAGCGGGACGACCCGGGCGTCACCGTGATCATGGGCGGGGTTGGCGTGGCCATCCTGGGGGTCGCGCTCATCGTGCTCGTGCTGCGGATGCTGCTCGCCCAGGCCGTCGCGCGCGACGTCGAAGCGGCGCAGATGCAGGCCGAGTTGGACGAGGTGATCTGATGCCGATCGCCGTCGACATCGACGTGATGCTGGCCAGGCGGAAGATGTCCGTGGGCGAGCTCGCGGACCGCGTAGGGATCACTCCCGCCAACCTGGCGGTACTCAAGAACGGCCGCGCCAAGGCGGTACGCTTCGCGACGCTCGCCGCGCTCTGCGAGGTGCTCAAGTGCCAGCCGGGCGACCTGCTGCGCTGGGAGGCCGAGGACGCCGCGGGCGGATGACGCGCCCCAGGGCGGGCGTGAGAACGCCTGGCACCACCGGCCGGTGCCGCGGCACGTGGACCGCATGAACGTGGATCGCCGATCGCCCGCAGCACCGTCCCGACCTCGTTGGACAGATTCCGGTTGACCTGCACCGCACCGTCCTGGTCGACGATCGCGACCTGCGAACGTCGACCTCCCCACCGCAAACCCCAGGGGGCCGCTGGTTGGCCGACAGGCGCGGTGGCACCGGGGGCCGGATGATGAGGGCCTTCTCGTCCACCGTCGCCTGCGGGTAGCGAGCGGCCAGGGCCCGGGCGAACAGCCAGGCGGTCGTCGCCCGGCGCCCGTCGAGCAGCCCGGCCTCCCCGAGGAGGAACGCCCCGAGACAGATCGACGCGATCGGCACCCCGCGCCCGGCGAGCTGCCCGATCACATCGACCTCTCTGCCAAGGGCGCCCATCCGAGCATCCAGATCCTGGGTCGGGAGCAGCTCGAAGCCCGGTACGACCAGGAGGTCGAGCGAGGTGGGCACGGCGACCACGCCGACGGGGACACCGCCGGAGGCGGTCACCCGGCGGCGGGCGGCCACGATCGCGACCTCGAACCTGGGCGCCGTGTCGCCGTGGAGGTGCCCGGCAACCTGGTTCGCCACCGTCATCAGGTCGGCGAATCCGAACGCCTCCGAGGCGAAGCACCCGTTGAAGGCCAGGACGCCGATTCGGTACGGTACGTGATTCATATGGCGAGATTACCCCCGGAAGAGGGCGATCCCGCCCCTCGGCAGAAACGTGAGCGCGGGAGACGATCTCTCTCGGAGGACGGCACTTTTCGCCGGCCCATCACCGAGGAGGACATCCCCATGACCGTCACCGGCGAACTGCTGAAGCGGAACCAGGTACACGCCGAGCACCACCCCCGGCGCGCCTCGTCCATGGTGCCGTCGCTCCAGACCGTTCTGATCACCTGCTGCGACCACCGGGTCGACCCCGCCCACGTGCTGGGGCTGCGACTCGACGAGGCCGTGGTGATCCGCAACGAGGGCGGCCGGGTCACACCGGACGTGCTACGGACGCTGACGACCCTCGCCACCGTGGCCCTCGTCGAGAACCTGGACCTGGACGTCGAGATCGTCGTCATGCACCACACCGACTGCGGCACCTCCCGCCTTGCCCGACCGGAGCACGCCGCCCTCGCCGCACAGATCTTCGGCGTCAGCGAGGACGAGCTCGACGCCAAGCACCTCACGGACCCGGTCGCCGCGGTAAAGGCAGACCTGCACCTCCTTCGCAACACACCGCTCATCCCCACCGACATCCGCTTGGCCGGCCTCGTCTACGACGTGGAGACCGGCACGGTCGACCGGGTCGAGAACGGCGGCCCCACACCGTCGATTCGGATGCCAGGCGCCGCCGAGCAGCTGCAGCTGAGCATGCGTCACTTCTCGTGGCTGTTCCGCCGGCGCACGGGCAGCACGCCCCGCTGCGTTCATCGGAGCCGTCCGGTTGGAGGCCGCGCGCCGCCTGCTGGAGGACACCGAGCAGAGCCTGCCCGAGGTCGCGGCCGCGAGCGGGCCCGCCTCGGTGGAGGCGCTGCACCGAGCCTTCCACCGACGGCTCGTCACCACCCCCGCCGAATACCGCCGCCGCTTCCGCCACCACGACCAACGAAGAGAGCCCACTCGTGCCACTGTCCCCGTTCCCTGACTCACCGCTCGCTCGCGCAGCCGACCAGCTGCTGCACACCGCCTGCCCGCCCACCCTGGTGGCCCACTGCCACCGCACCTACCGCTTCGGCGCCGCCCTCCTCGACGGACGGCAGGGCGCCTTCGACGCGGAAGCCCTGTTCATCGCCGCCGCCCTGCACGACCTTGCTCTGGTCGAAGCGTACGACGACCCCGTTACCCCGTTCGAGTTGCACGGATCTCGGCTGGCTGCACAGGAGTTGACCACCCGCGGGGCGCGGCCCGAGCTGGTCGAGCTGGTCCGGGACGCGATCGCCCTGCACATGGAGATCAGCACGGCCGACGACCCCCGGCCCGAGGTAGCCGCGGTCCACCTGGGCGCCGTGGCGGACGTCATCGGCCTACGCCTGGACCAGCTTCCGCCCGAACTGGTCGCCGAGGTGCTCGAACGCCACCCCCGGCAGGGGTTCTCCGCCTATGTGACCAAGGCAATGACCCGGCAGGCGACCGCTAAACCGGACTCGACGATCGCCGCCCTGTTCCAGCACGCGCGCTTCCTCGACCTGGTCGCCGCAGCCCCGTTCAACGACTGACCGCCACGCTACGAAGAGACCATGTCCTCGTCGCGGGCTTCGGCAGCTCGTCCTCGGCCACGACCGGGGGCGCTGATGAGGATTCGAGAAATCCCCAGGACTGCATCTCGCCCACATGCCGCGCGCCCCACGTGAGAATCAGGAGCCTACCGATGCATGACGGCCCGACCGGGACGCCACCACCGAGCAATCCCGCCCCGCAGCCCCCGCCCCAGCCGCCCGCGTACGGGCAGCCGGCACCCCGGCCCCCGTCCGGGCCGCGCCTCATGGGGCCTCCCCCGCCCGACCCTGGGCAGCTGCCGCTGCCGCCGGCCGGTTACGGTCCGGGCCACCCGCCGCCGGTACCGGCCGCGCCCGCGTCGTCCCGCAAGCCGCTCTGGATCGCTCTGGGCGTGATCTGCGCTCTGGTGCTGGCTGGCACCGCGACGGCCGTGGTGAACCAGAAGGACGGGGCCCCCGTGGGCTCCGCCGCCGGGGGCGCGCCGGCGACGGCCGCCGACGGCGCAGGCACGACGAAGGGGACCGGCGGCGCAGGCACGACGAAGGGGACCGGCGGAGCGAACGGCGGGACGAACAACGCCCCGACGGC